>NZ_JABERM010000010.1:0-385276 GCF_013004295.1 Acinetobacter sp. ANC 5414 | reverse complement strand
CAACAGGTTTTATTGATTATTTTTAAACTTATTCAAGACTTCCAGATTCACACCACTCAGGCTAAATCCTTGTTTCTCAACAAGTTTTAATCAACATCACCGCCGATGGATGTGCATTATAGGGGATTTATTTTACCATGCAACCCCTTTTTTCAACTTTACTCACCATACGGGTATTTTTTAATCATTTTATCTTTTTTCCTACATATTTTGATCAAATTTGTTTTAATACCATCTCTCAAAGAACTGTTAATATACTTAATTAGGTATTTTTAGCTTTAAGCACCAGCTTACGATAAAGCTCTAGGATTTTTTATGCGTCACTTTCATTATGTTTGGGTTTGCCTTTTCTCTTTTGGACTTACTTCCCCTGTATTCGCAAATGATGCGATAGAAAATTCTGAATCTACTGCAACTAAAAACGTAGAAGCTTCCACAAAAAAAATCCAAACGGCTCAAAACCCTCGTCTTGAAGCATTGAAAGAATTAAAAAATATTAAAGCGAAAGATTTAAAAGTAAATGCAAATGCAACCCAACCTGAAAGTCAAAAAGATCCCTTGCAACCCTTGAATAGACAGATCTTTGCTTTTAATGATGTTTTGGATCGTCATGTGGCCCGCCCTTTGGCCGTTCAGTATAAGGAAAAAGTACCCACTGATGTACGTGGGTCGTATCGTCAGTTTCGCAAAAACTTGGGCGAACCTTGGAATGTGGTAAATCAGCTCATTCAAGGTCGTCCTCTTCGAGCTGCAGAATCTTTAGGACGATTTACGATTAATACCATCACTACTTTAGGTTTTGTAGATCCAGCTCGACGTATGGGATTAACTGCTGAAGAAGAAAATTTTGGTACCACATTAGGCTATTACGGTATCCCTTCTGGGGCATATTTAGTGTTACCCGTTTTCGGTCCAAGTACATTTCGTGATGGATTGGGTACCCTAGTAGACAGTCAAGCCCGCCCACAAAAATACCTTCTGGAAGATCATGACGGAATTTACTGGGCTGACCAAGCTTTAGGTGGCATTGATGCCCGCTCACAACTTTTAGATATAGAAGATGTGTTGCAAGGTGATAAATATGCTGCAATTCGTGATATTTACTTGCAACGTAAAAATTTCGCAATTGCAGAAAAAAAAGGGCTAGAATCTGAAAGCCTATTCATTGAAGATAATCTCGATAGCACTGAAGATGACGTGCCAGAAGATAATCAAAATAACAACCCAGATGAAATGCAAAATGATGATGTAGACACAACCACTAAATAAGTCTTTGCCATTGATTAAAAATATGATCAGCAGAGTATCTTTCTTTGCTGATCATTAGCTTGTTATAGTACAGCTATACGTTATTACCTTAAGGATTATACAATTTCTTTATGTATTTCATTCAACCGACTCGCAATATTCCTTATTTAGATGAGGTTCTAAGCACACTTCCAAGTGTGCAAATGATTCACATAGATGATATTGATTTGTATGATCCCACAATTTTAGCGATTGCAGATGTACAAGACTATCTGACTTATCAATGGTCACTCCCCACGATTGTGCTGGCTTTTGAAAATGAAGGCACAGCTTTAGCCCAAGCCTGGGAGCTGGGTGCTTTAGCTGGTTGGATCTGGAACAAATTACCCAGCGATCCCGAAGCCTCATTACTCAAAATTGATGCGCAATATAAACGTAATCAAGATAGTCGCGACCTTCCCTCAGCAGCACATTTGCAACAATGCCTACTTCCTAATCCGATTGAACTGATGAATTATAAAGTTGAAACCTTGTTTCAACCTTCTGCATACCTATCAGGTGATTGGTACGATTACTGGAAAATCAGCGATAAAGAAATTATGTTTTATCTGGCTGATGTTTCTGGGCATGGGGTAACCAGTAGTTTATTAACCTCTTGGATGGCTGCCTTTCATGGTCGCTCTAAAACACCGCGCGAGTTAATTAAAAAGCTCAACGGGATGCTGGTTCAAGAGAATATCGAAAAACATATTACGATGATTGCCGGGGTTTTAAATTTAGAAACGCATCAGCTACGTTGGTCCAGTGCCGGACATTACCCACCTGCAATTATCTTTGAACCGAACCAACCACCGCGCATTTTAAATACCAGCAGTTTCCCTCTAGGACTCACTGAAGATCTTGAAGTTGAAGAATTTGAATGTGTGTTGAATCGTCAGGCCCGGTTTATTATTTGTTCAGATGGTGCACTTGAACCTTACGATGGTGGTCTGAATGAACAATTTGAAAAATTAGTCTTCCATTTACAGAATCAATCCTTCCAAGCCCCTGAACATGTTGCAGACGATATTGCAATCCTAAGTTTACGTAGAATGAATTAATCATATAATCAATACGTTAACTTTCAACTAAGCGATATACGACTCTTGAGCACTTGAGTCTGTAGTAGCCCTATGTGATAATTTTAGGATCCTTCTCTGCAAATGGCATTTATATGTCAACAGGTCATGTTGAATATGCAAGCTTGAATGGAACGCATATTTTTAAGCTTATTGGCGAAGTGCGTGCCCAATCTTGTATCAGTCTAGACAAACTCCTTAGTAAAATTGAACAGCAATCAAATGTCGTTGGGGCAATCGTAGATTTAACCCAAACTACATTTATTGACAGCACTGTTTTAGGTGTACTTGCCAAGCTTGGTTTAAAGCTGAAACAGACTCACCAAATTCAGGCAGTTATGTTATCCACCAATCCAGATATTACCACCTTGGCCAATAGCATGGGCTTGGGTCAGGTTTTTGTGATCTTAAATTACTGCGGTGATCCAAAAGTATGTACCCGCGAATTAATTGAAGATCACATTACTCATAACGCAATGTTAACCACTGTTTTAGATGCCCATAAAACACTGATGAAGTTGAATGAAAGTAACCAAAATATGTTTGAGCCTTTGGTTAAACAATTACAAAAAGAACAAGACACCTTAGAACAAGTGTCTCAACAAAACGTATAAAAATTATTATTTAGAGCCATCACATGACTTTACTCTCTGTTGTACAAATGAATTCCCAAGATGATATTGAAGCCAATTTCATCGTGATCGAGTCATTGATACAACAAAGTAAAGCAGATGGTGCAGAGCTGATTGTTTTCCCTGAAAACTTTGTCTGTTTTGCGGGTGGAAAACAACGCGAGACGGCAGCGCAATTCGAAGCCATTCAACAGCGCTTGGAAAAACTTGCCCATCAATATCAAATCTGGATTGTAGCAGGCACTCTCCCATGCCCGTTCCGTCCAGATGGCTCTGTTATTACTGATGGTCGTGTACGTACGGTGAGTTTATGTATTAGTCCAGAAGGTACTGAAGCGCGTTATGACAAAATTCATTTGTTTGATGTACAAGTGGGTGATGCTGTCGGCGGATATCAGGAGTCTAAATTCTTTGAACCGGGAACAGATGTCGTTGTTGCAAAAACACCCTTCGGTAATATTGGCCTGATGGTCTGCTATGACTTACGTTTTCCTGAACTGGCGCTCACTTTACGTAGTCAAGGTGCAAATATCCTTACTGCACCCGCGGCATTTACCTACACCACAGGTCAAATGCATTGGCAGTTACTGTTGCAAGCACGTGCGATCGATAGCCAATGTCATGTCTTAGGCGCAGCTCAACAAGGCTGGCATGGTGAAAAGCGTCAAACTTGGGGACATGCCGGTGCAAGCAATAGTCGTGGTCAAATTTTAGATATCATTGATAGCGAAGGTGCAAGTTTAATTTCTGTTCCTTTTGACCTTACTGAACAAGAGGCTATTCGTGCATCTATGCCTTTAATTCAGCACCGTAAAATTATTAATTTCTAATTCAATTTAGCTTTAAACTTGAAATTTCTGCTTTATAAAAATTACAAAATCACTGCTTATTCTTTCATCAAAATCCCACACGATAACCGCTCATATCAAAATTTCAGGGATCATAAAAATGCCTTTAGAAAAAGCAGTCTATACAGCAAAAGCGAAAGCAACCGGCGGACGTGATGGGCGAGCCATTTCATCCTATGGAATTTTGGATGTCCAATTAGCCGTACCTAAAGAAATGGGTGGTGCGGGTGGTGGTACCAATCCGGAACAACTTTTTGCAGCCGGTTATTCAGCATGTTTCCTTGGTGCGATGAAATTTGTCGCCAACCGCGATAAATTAAATATCGCTAAAGATGCCTATATCGAAGGCGAAGTTAGGATTGGTCCCATCCCGACGGGCTTTGGGATTGAAGTAACACTGAATATTCATCTGGAAGGTATGGATCAGGCCGAAGCACAAAAATTGGTGGATGCTGCGAATATTGTTTGCCCTTATTCAAATGCAACACGTGGCAATATTAATGTGACGTTAAATACGATTACCTAACTAGAATCTAAATCTATCCTAAAATGAATCAGGTCATTTGAGGATAGAGTCTATTAATCATTTCTCAACTCTCTCATCGACATGAGCTATACCTACTGATCTGATTCAATCAGAAAAGCCAGGCAAATCCCCCAAGTAAATCTAGCCATCCAGAGATTACCAAAACCATCTTAAATTTAACGAATTTTATTAATAAATACTTTGCTCAGAAAAAATCTTAACAGCATCATTAACAGATATAAAAGGCTCAAAATCTAAGATATTTTTACTTTAGAGATGATTTGAACTGGGTAAAATTTTTATGAAAATGAAGCTTAGCTAATCGTAGTCATCCGACTGCCCCATTTCGCGCTCAACTGATGAAAAAAATTGCCGAACTTTGTTAAGTTCGGCAATTTATCAAATCATAAATAGTAAACAGAACTTGGTTTTAGTCCGCTGCTTCATTGGTGACACGAAGGACTTCTTCTAAAGTGGTTTTGCCTGCCAACACCTTACGCAAACCATCATCGCGGATGGAACCCGACTGTTTACGCGCATAGCTTTCCAGCTCATATTCCGCAGCATTGCCATGGATCAGACGGCGCATTTGATCATCGACAGGGACAATTTCATAAATAGCAGTACGTCCCATAAAACCGGTATGTGAACAATGATCACAGCCTTTCGGTTGCGGTAATTTTAGAGCAGTATCGATTTGTAAATGCTTGAAAATTTCGGTTTCAAAAGTATCCGCCTCATGCCATGTAGCACAGCGTGGGCATAAAGTTCGTACTAGGCGCTGCGCAATCACTCCAATCAGAGAACTGGCCAGCAGGAATGGTTCAATGCCCATATCTTTTAAACGGGTGACAGCACCAATTGCGGTATTGGTATGTAGGGTAGATAGAACCAAGTGACCTGTAAGCGATGCCTGAACCGCAATTTCGGCAGTTTCCAGATCACGAATCTCACCGACCATTACCACATCCGGATCTTGTCGTAACATGGCTTTTAAAGCACGGGCAAAAGTCATATCCACTTTGGTATTGACCTGAGTTTGCCCAATCCCTTCCAGCTGATATTCAATCGGATCTTCTGCCGTTAAAATATTTTTTGAACCATCATTGAGGTCTGACAATGCCGCATACAAAGTGGTCGTTTTACCTGAACCGGTGGGTCCGGTGACCAAAATAATGCCGTGTGGACGATGTACCAGATGGGTTAAGCGCTCATAGTCGGGCTGCATCAAACCCAAATGGGTCATATTGAGACGTCCAGCTTGCTTGTCGAGCAAACGCATCACCACACGTTCACCATGCGACGATGGCAAAGTCGATACACGGACATCTACTTCACGTCCGGCAAGACGTAAGGAAATACGGCCATCTTGCGGAACGCGCTTTTCAGCAATATCCAGTTTGGCCATGACTTTGATCCGCGACACCAACAACGGTGCCAATTCACGGCGCGGCTGAACAATTTCGCGTAGCTGACCATCGACACGTAAGCGTACGGATAATTTTTTTTCAAAAGATTCAATATGAATATCGGATGCACCGACGCGAATCGCTTCAGACAAAAGTGCATTAATCAGTCGCACAATCGGGGCGTCATCTTCCTGATCCATTAAGTCTTCAGCTTCAGGCACCGAATCTGCCAAACTAAGTAAATCGGGATGATCTTCCAGACCTGCAGCCACTTGTTGTGATTCGCCAGTATCTCCGGCAAAGCTTGAACTGAGCAATTGATGAAATTCTTGTTCGCTACATAATTGATGCTGTGCAGGATGACCCAAATATCGACGGGCTTCTTGTATCGCCAGCAATGGGGTATTTTCACGACGTACAATAAAGGCCTGATCACCCTCGTATCGAAGCAATACGCCATGACGCTTGGCAAAACTATAGGGTATTTGTAATTGTTTAAGTAGTTGCATCAAAGTTTATAATGATGAATAAATTGATTTGAGTGTACTCTAAGCATAAGACAGCGTGAAGTCTGTTTTTACTGATTAAGCAATAAAGGAAATGTGCCGTTGTCTAAAAGCAATGAATTGATCGAACCAGAGCACCCGAATTTAAAATGGTGGGGTGAACACACTTTTGAATTGAATCAGCCCAAAGCATGGCAATTTGGTTCACTGTTATTTCGCCTTACCCGTGGTCTGCAGGAATGGCGCATGGAATACCATCGCCCTCAAGTTCAGTACGACTATGAACAAAAGTGGCATGAAATTGAAGATCCCAATTTTGGTTTTCCACAACCGGTCAAAGTAGAACGCTATATGTTCAAGTCAACGCAAAACAAGTTGCAGCTTATGCCGCGTTTGGCTGATCGTTCCGTGGTGATCAAACCGGTTGATCCGATTTATATTCCTGCCGGACAACGTGGGACGCTGTATATCAGTACCCCCTTATGGATTGCCGGTTTTGTCGAAGGACAAAAAGATCCACTATTTGATATTCCAGTCATTCTGCCTAAAGACACCTGGTTTGGACCGAATCATCGCACTGGGGAGATTTGCTATGCCACTTCGGTCGATGGTCGGACTGAATTGCATCAGTTAAAACCACGGGCTTTTCGCGCTGTCACCCCGATTGAATTTCACAATACCAGTCATCAACAATTACGTTTTGACCGGATGAATGTACCTGTTTCTGCACTTCCCCTATTTTATAGTGAAAGCACCGGACGGTTATGGACTTCACAAATTAAAGTCTTGCATGAAGGTTCGGATCGACCGCCTCGAATTCGGATTGAAAACCGTACCCCGCCCCATGCAGGTGAAGTGATGTATCTGCATCCGCCACGTGCTCCAGCCAGTGCTTTGTTTAATATGTTTGATTCATTTTTCTAGGGGGTAATATGGCAGATTCAAATATTCCGAAAGAAATTACCCAAAGCGTCAAAGGCATTTTTACCAATATCAATACGGAACGCCTCACTGAAATTTTAGTGGCCGTGATCTTATCACTGATTGGCTTCCTGATTGCCCGCTTTGTCTCGAACGCCTTTATTCGCACCATTGGCTCACGTTTTAATGCACACCAGAGTCTAGTCTGGCGACGCGGTATTTTCTATTTCATCTTCCTGATTTTTGTGATGGCAAGCCTTAAAGAAGCCGGCTTTAAACTGAGTGTATTTTTAGGTGCTGCCGGTATTCTAACCGTAGCCTTAGGTTTTGCTTCACAAACTTCTGCCTCCAACTTAATCAGTGGCTTGTTCCTGATTGGTGAAGGTTCTTTTGAAATTGGCGATACCGTGCAAATGACCCTGATTCGCGGACATACCATTGAGGGTGAAGTGATTTCGATTGACTTGCTCTCGGTCAAACTGCTGACTCAGGACAATGTCTATGTTCGAGTTCCGAATGAACAACTGATTCGTGCACCCGTCTATAATCTGTCCAAGTTCCCCATTCGGCGTATTCCAATTACTCTAGCCATCAACTTTCATGAAGACATCATTAAAGTCCGTGAAGTGTTGCTCGATGTTGCCAATAAATATCCCCTGGTTCTGGCTGACCCAAAACCTGCCGTTACCGTCACCGCCTTCCGTGAATCATCCATTGAACTGTTATTTGCGATTTGGTGTGATCGTGAAAACTTTTTAAAAGTTCGTGACGAAATGCAGGAACGCATTCGTAATGGTTTCTTGGACAATCAGATTGAAATTCCTGTGCCGAAAATGGGCTTTGTCGATCGACCTGCGAATGTTCAGCCTTTAAATGAAGAAGATATTGATCAGTACACGAATGCCAAAGAAGTGAAGCGTGAGGCGGGGTTGAAATAGTTTTGATAAACCCCTCATCCTAACCTTCTCCCAAAGGGAGAAGGAAACAATTCCCTCTCCTATTAGGAGAGGGTTAGGGAGAGGTAAAATGTTAAATTTTTTCCACTTCAGGAATCGGTGCAATATACGCAATCACCAACATCACAAAACCTGCACCCAGGAATGAAATAACGCGGGTTATAGTCCCGATATGCGATAAATCAAACAGCACCAACTTCAAGGTCACAATCACCAGAATACTGCCACCTAGAATCCAGACTGAACGCAATTGTTTTCGACTAGCGAAGCTCATGGTCATAAAGGCCAAACTGACCCACAGCAAAGTCAAACTGAGTTGCACCGTGCCATCTTCCCATACAGCCAGTTCATTAAACGGCGTGCCCAAATACATGTGTAATGCGCGTAGCACAATATAACTGCTGAGCCAAAGCAGACTGAGTACCATAAGTACTGCCACGATGCCTTTATCTAAGCCCGATTTAACCTGCAATGACAGCATCCAGATAAAGCACGCCAGCATGGCGATACTGACCAGATCAAATGGATTAATAATCGGTAGAAAATAGCTTTGGAAAGCCTGTTGAGTAAAAAGTTGCGAACAGACAATCCATGTCGCCATCAACAGCAAACTACTTCGTGCTTGCCAGAACATTTTCCAGTCAGGATTATCCACTTGCCAATAACACCAGGCACAGAAAAACAAAGGTAAGATCACCACACTGATATAAGGCATGCTCGGAAACAAAGTTAAACTGGTCATGGCAAGACTGCTTAGCGTCCCAAAACTGACCCACTCTTTTTCAGTCCGCACACCTAACATCGGACGCAGCCATAATACAGTCAGCATCAAGCCAGAGAGTGCAAAACCAATGCGATCAAACATAGATAACCAAACAATAACCCCCTGCTTACTCTGATCAATCACAATAATCAGGGCAAATACAAAGACTGGAATTAAACCGAGCCATTTCGGAAATAACCACGACCACGTGGCTTTGCAACGTAACATGATCTCATTCATCAATAGATATAATCCACTAACAATCAACAGACTCATCACAAGCTGGTGAGGACTGTCAATTTCATCCAGCAACAGCACAATCAACATCGTGGTTGCAGACAGCATCTGCAAACAGTGAAAAGCGATGGTTGAATTGGTCAGCTGATTTCTAAAAGATTCTCGGCTATTAGCGACCAAGACCACGGCAAAATAGCTTAGGCATAGCCCCCAATACATCTCTCGTGGAAATTCATTCAACTCCACCAAGTAATACAAACTGGATAATCCGGCAACAATCAATAAGCCCATTGCAAGATAACGACTGATCTCCGACTTGCGATACAAGGCATAAGTAAAAATAACCAGCCCTTCCACTGCCCAGCCAATGACACTCCATTGTTTGTGTAAAAGAATCGGTGGAATCAGCGCCAGAAAAATCAGCATTAAACTAAAATAGCTTTGTGAAATTAGCTGCACTGCCTGATTGCGTTTCGACAGTTGATACAAACCTGCATAAACGGCTGCAAACGCCAGACTTGCACCGGCTTGTCGCAGCATTTCATCGAAATACATTAAATAAATAAAAATATAACCGACAATCGGTGCACCAAAAATCAGGGCAATATCTAAAGCAGGTTTGAGTTTGAATTGGGTAAGATCATCTTTGGCAATAAGCTGGCTAAAACGAAAACTCAACCATACAAATATGGCAGTATGGATAATAACCAACAACGTTAAAGTATTGCGTTCTTGTTCTTCACCCTGATAAAAGGCATAGCCTCCCCCGACAATCACCGTCATTAAAAAGGCAATTTGATTGAGGATTTTCCAGGGGCGTAAAGTACTTAAGATCGCAACGGCAAGATTGATCACCACATAATAGGCAATCAGTTCAATGGCGGTGGCATTACGAACTGGTAGGGTAAATGGTGCAATATAAGCAATGATCAGCGCCATCAGTGCCAGTTCAATGGATTGTTGTTTTAAGCTTAGCGCGAGTGTCACGCTCATAATGACGGCAAAACACAATGCAGCCATACCTAGAGTAAGAATCACGGCATTGTAATAAGCAAAGAATAGGGTCAAAAATAATGCCGCCAAACCCAGACCTTCTAAAGCCAGTGCAAAACTGCGGTTTTTAGTCTGCAACCAGTAACCGAGTCCGGTCACTGCAGCACTAACACTGGCAACAATCGCCAGCTTCAATGCCAGACTGAGTTGCCAATGTTCGGTAGCAAAACGCAGTAATAATACGATGCCAATCACCAACACCAATATTGCCACTTTTAAAACCGGATTACCTTGAAAAATCCACTGCTTTAACTGTTCAATCAATTCCGATGACGATGATGCAGGCTGAGTTTCATGAGGCTGAGACGGTGGATTTTCAACAACAGAAGAAGCCAGTGTTTGAGTGTGCGGCAATTGCGTTTGAATCTGGTTCAATAAACCTTCTAAACGGCGCAACCACCTCAGAAAGAAAAAAATCCACGCCGTGATGCCCAGTCCCACGACAAAATGCCACTCCATTGCACCACCGACAAGAGCAACAATTGAACAAAGATATAAAGGAACTTTAGAGCTTTCTTGAACTGAAAGATTTGTTTCTGCAGCAATTTTAACTACCGGTGTCTGAATAGCATCGACATATTGCATCAGGCTCATGACAAAGGCTAAACCACATAAATAGGTGAAGATGCGTACATCCAAAAACCAGGACCCCACGCCGACAATAATCAGTACCATCAGCCAAATCATCCGGATTTCGCCCTGTCCTTTCCTCATTTTTTCTTTATCTCAATCCTGATTGATTCGATGATACAACAGCTGTGACCTTGATTTTTAAGCATTCATCAGATATTCGGTAACACGCATCTTGAATGATGTGTCTATGTTCATGGGCAAAATCACGTACAATAAGGCCGATATTTGAATTAGGAATCTTTCAATGCCACCATTTGTTTTGGTCGATGGCTCATATTTTTTATTTCGTGCATATCATGCACTGCCACCACTAACCACTTCGACTGGTTTACAGACCAACGCAATTCGTGGTGCCATTTCTGCAATTCAAAAGTTGATGCGCCGTATTCAGCCAACGCATATGGCAGTGATTTTTGATACGCCTGAGCCGACGTTCCGTCATCAGCTTTCACCCATTTATAAGGGTGACCGTCCAAGTATGCCGGATGAACTGTCTCAGCAGATTCCCTATCTTCACAACCTGATCCGTGCTTTGGGTATTCCTTTGTATACCCTTCCAGGTGCTGAGGCGGATGACGTGATTGGTACCTTGGCTAAACGTGCAGAAGCCAAAGGCTATCAAGTGCTGATCTCGACTGGCGATAAAGACATGGCGCAGTTGGTCACCGACAAAGTGACCCTGGAAGACAGCTTTAAAGATAAGCCGATGGATGTCGATGGCGTGTTTGAAAAATTCGGGGTTTGGCCGAATCAAATTATCGATTATTTAACCCTGATGGGCGATGCCTCGGATGGCATCCGTGGCGTACCGGGCGTGGGCGCTAAAACGGCTGCTAAACTTTTGACTGAATACGGTTCAATTGGTGGCATTTTAGAAAATGTCGATCAAATCAAAGGTAAAGTCGGTCAAAACATTAAAGACAATGTTGAAGGCATTACTCTGGATCATCAATTAGCCAGTATTGTTTGCGACCTTGATATGGGCCTCACTTATGAAGATCTTAAACTTCTTGATCCCAATGTCGAAGAACTGCGTCGCCTGTATACCGAACTTGAATTCCGTAACCAGTTACAGTCTTTGGATCATCCAAACAATCCGAATAATTCAGTTTATAAACAAACCTCTAAAGTGATTGAAAAAACTGCGCACTCAGAAGTCGTCATTGAAACTGAAGATCAGGCAGATATCACCAGTGTAGATGATCAACTTGGCAAAGCCAATTATCATACCATTTTAACTCAAGCAGACTGGGAGCAGCTTTTCCAGCGCTTAAACAGCGCCAAACGTTTTGCCTTTGACACTGAAACCACCAGTCTGGATTATCGTGTTGCTGAAATGGTCGGCTTTTCACTGGCTTTTGATGCTAATGATGCCTATTACATTCCACTGGCACACGACTATGAAGATGCACCGGAACAGCTGAATCGTGAAACCATCCTTGCGCAAATCAAACCGATTTTAGAAGATGATTCAATACAAAAAATTGGACATCATTTAAAATATGATGCACACATTTTGCAAAATCACGGCATTGAATTACAAGGCTGGTATTTCGATACCATGCTGGCTTCATATGTTTTAAATTCTGTGGCGACCCGTCACGGCATGGATGATGTTGCGCGTTTATATTTGAGTCATTTGACCACCACCTTTGAACAAATTGCCGGCAAAGGGGTTAAACAAAAAACCTTTAACCAGATCGAGATTGAAACTGCCGCGCATTATGCTGCTGAAGATGCGCATGTGACCTATCGTCTCTACGAAGTCTTGTCGAAAAAGTTGCAGACCATTCCTGAGCTGAACAATATTTTGCACAATATTGAAATGCCGGTAGCGCGTGTGCTGACCATTATGGAAGAAAACGGCATTGAACTGGATCTGAAATTTTTAGATCAGTTGAGTGTCGATTTTTCGAATACTATCCAAAATCTGGAAAACCAGATTATCGAATTGGCCGGTCAGCCGTTTAATGTCAGCTCGCCGAAACAGGTCGGTGAAATCCTGTTTGATAAACTGGGACTGAAAGGTGGCAAAAAAACCTCCACCGGTCAATACAGCACCAGTGAAAGTATTCTGGAAAAAATCGACCATCCGATTACCGATTTAATTTTGCAATACCGTGGTCTTTCCAAACTGAAAAGCACCTATACCGATGGTCTACAAAAACAGGCCAACAATGACAGCGGACGTGTACATACCAGCTATCATCAGGCTTTAACGGCAACAGGTCGTTTGTCATCGACTGATCCTAACTTACAAAACATTCCAATTCGTGAAGAAATTGGCCGTCAGATTCGTAAAGCTTTTATTGCACCTGAGGGTCGGGTCTTGCTTGCAGCCGATTATTCACAAATTGAATTGCGTTTAATGGCCCATCTTTCCCAGGATGAAGCCTTGGTCGATGCCTTTAAGCATGGTCAAGACGTGCATCGCCGTACTGCGGCTGAAGTTTTGGGGATTGCGCTTGAAGACGTAACTAATGATCAACGTCGTCAAGCCAAAGCCGTCAACTTTGGGCTTCTATATGGTATGTCGGAATTTGGTTTGATTCGTCAACTGGGCTTTACCCGCCAAGAATCGCAAGACTATATCAAGCAATATTTCCATCGCTATCCGGGCATTTACGAGTATATGCAACGTACGCGTCAGGTGGCTTTGGAACAAGGTTTTGTTGAAACGATTTTAGGTCGTCGCCTTTATACACCGGATATCGACGCACGAAACATGATGGTCCGTAAAGGCGCTGAACGTGCTGCAATCAATGCACCGCTACAAGGCAGTGCAGCCGACATCATTAAAATGGCGATGATTGAAGTCGATAAAATGTTACCGAAAGATCAAGCCAAAATGCTGTTACAAGTACACGATGAATTGGTATTTGAAGTCGATGCCGACATTGCCGATGAACTGGCACCTAAACTGGCTGAAGTGATGCAATCAGTGGTTAAACTTTCAGTTCCATTGATTGTGGAAGTGGGTAAAGGCATGAATTGGGATGAGGCGCATTAAAGAAGTAGAGAGTTCCTTCTCCTTTTAGGAGATGAAGATTCTCGAAATTTCGAGTCTGCAAGGGAGAGGTTAAGTTTGAAAGCCCCTCTCTTGCGTAGCCGTGCTGCTCATCTCCCGGAGGGAGAGCACCTGTCAATACTCTCCCATAAATCCCCGATCTATTCCCTATTTTCATAAATCATAGAGCATTTCAACAGACCATAAAAAAGGACTCCATCGAGTCCTTTTTTATTGAGCAAATTTTAAAGCCCTGTCAAAAGCACAATCGCCACTTGATTCATGATGATTTCAGCAATATACAAAGTCAAAAATGCAATGATTGGAGATAAATCAATCATCCCCATATTCGGCAAAATACGACGGAATGGTGCCAATAATGGTTCTGCCAGTTCTTGAATTACTTCAATATAAGGTGAGCGCGACTGTGTAAACATCACTACCCAACTTAAAATAATCGTCGCAAAAATCAAATAACGGCAGAAACGGATCAAGTCCTGAATCATGGTGACAAAAGTCAAAATCACCAAATGCACAGGGCTATTCGGCATGGCACCTGAAAGGTACATCACCCCAAAAATCTTGAGCAAATATAACAGTACCACCAATGCCAAAGCCGCTAAATTGACACGACCTTTTGCCACAGTGGGAAAAATACGACCAAAAACATCAACGATTTTCGTGGCTTTTACCGTAGACATGACCACTGGATTATAAGCATTCACCGCTGCCAACTGCATGAGAAAACGGAAGAACACGAGCAAAATCGCTACGTTAATGATAATGCCAAAAATTAGCGCAGAGTTTGCACCCATACTGGAACTTTCCTAAATAAAAACGAGTTATTTGCTACTTTCACTTAGCTCTTGAGCAAGTTCTTGACTGCGCTTTTGAGCTGCAGCCAAAGCGGCCTGAATATTTTGAGAGATTTGTGCACGATCAAATACTTCGAGTGCAGCCTGTGTTGTACCGTTTGGAGAGGTCACATTTTTACGTAACTCAGCAGGTGTGTTTGCACTGGTGATTGCCATTTGTGCAGCACCTAAAGCCGTTTGTAAAGTCAGGGCTGTCGCCACTTTCTCATCCAAGCCCAAGTTTTTCCCTGCACGAATCATGCTTTCCATCATATAAAAGAAATATGCTGGACCAGAACCAGACACGGCAGTCACTGCATCAATCTGTGCTTCTGAATTCACCCAAAGGGTTAAACCGGTTGCTGCTAAAACCTGGCTTGCAAGCTCACGGTCTTTTGCATTCACCGCGTCATTTGCATACAAACCATGTGCCCCGGTTTGTACCAAAGCAGGCGTGTTCGGCATGACACGAACAATTCGATCGGTGTCTAACAGATTTGCGATGGTCGCAATTTCTGCCCCTGCAACAATCGACATCACCAATTTGCCATTGAACAAACCTTTAAGGGGTTTTAATACGCTGGCCAACACTTGTGGCTTCACCGCAAAAAGTACGATATCGGCATCACGAATAGCAGCAATATTGTCATCGGTGACATGCACATCTTTTTCTTCTAATAAAAGACGGACTTTTTCGACCGGATCAGAAACTGTAATACGTGTTGGCGGCAAACCACGCGAAATAAGTCCGCCAATCAAGGCTTGAGCCATATTACCGCCACCAATAAAACAAATATTACAATTTAAAGCTGCATTCATGAATCATACTCGAATTAGAATTTTTTAACTAAGAGATCAAATTTGGTTGCCAACCACCGAATTCACAATATTCAGATTGAGCTAACCAAAACCCTTTCGGTGTAAAAACACCAAGCATAACATTATCTATGCTTAATATTTGAATTCTATAACGCTGCCAAGGAAAAATTTGTGCTTCCTGAATGGCTTTTTTTAACGGCCAAGCCCCCACTCGTCCATACAAATGAATTTTTTCTCCGCCTTGGCGCATCACCAGATTCAATTCTTTACCTAACAATGACGCTGACAATCCAGTTTTTGCAGTTTCAGCAAGATACTCTCCTGAAAGGACATTCACTTTTTGACCTAGTTCCAGACAGACGGTTTGTTCGGGAATATGGCTTTGATTTTTTTCAGCCAGATATTCTTCAGGACTTAAACGATAAAGTTTTTGCTGATAACGCACATAATAATATTGGTTCCAGTGCAATGCTGCCTGTGAATCCGACTTGGATTCAATCACTTCATGCAACAAGCGTTCCACCATTTCAAAACTAGGTCGATAGGTATCCGTCCCTTTCATCCAGGCGGATAACAGTTGTCTTTGACGCGCGTTTGATAATTGGGATAATTTTTTTAAATCAATTTTTGTTGTTGATCCGCAAAGTGCTAAATCTTGTTGTAATACTTCTTGCAGAATTTCGTCAGCATCTTGCATTAAATAGCTGGTGCGACTGAGTGCCTGTTGCATTTTAGGATAACGGTTTTGCAACACTGACCACAATTCATGACGGCACCAGGCACGATCATAATAGGTATCTAAATTAGTGGGATCTTCAATATTTTGCACATTGAGTTGTATTGCCCATTGGCAAATCTGCTCACGTGAGAGATCCAGCAGTGGTCGCCAAATCGTGAATTGCTCACGAACATCAACCTGTTTCATGGCAGCTAAACCATGCACGCCTGCACCGGAGAGCAAACGCAACATTAAAGTTTCCGCTTGATCTTGCTGATGATGTGCCAGAACTAAAATTTCATTGGATTTTAAATGTTTTGAATAGGCTTGATAACGTGCGCTACGTGCCTGATGTTCCAAGTTGCCGGCTTGCACCTTGACTGTTTCTACAACACAAAGAACATTCAGCGCAGCACATTGATCAGATACAAACTGTCCCCAATCTGCACTCATTGCTTGCAACTGGTGATCTATATAGATGGCACGGATTTTTTCAGGATATAAATAAGACATTAAATGCAGCAGCAGCATGGAATCCATGCCGCCACTACATCCAATTAAAAAAGTGCTCTCTGAAGGAAAGCACTGGATTTGATTTAAGACGCCAGACCTAAATTGTCGCTGCCAAACTTCATTAAACGCTGGTAACGTGCTTCGCATCTTTCATTCGCATCCATCGATTGCAATTCTTCTAAAGCCTGTTGTAACACATCTTTAAGAGCTTGCATGACTTGTTCAGGCTGCAAATGTGCGCCTTCACCTTCATCCACTACATATTCCACAATACCCATTTTTTGTAGTTTTTCAGCAGTCAATGCCAATGCTTCACTGGCTTGTTCCGCTTTTTCTGCTGTTTTCCACAAAATGGATGCACAACCTTCAGGTGAAATCACTGAATAAATACTGTGAGAGAGCATCACCACACGATCTGCTACACCAATACCCAGTGCACCACCAGAACCGCCCTCACCCAATACTGTTGCAATCACAGGTACTTTCAAGCTTGAAAGTTGCGCAAGGCTGGTGGCAATCGCTTCTGCCTGACCACGTTCTTCTGCACCCACACCTGGATATGCACCCATGGTATCGATAAAAGTAAATACTGGCAGATTAAATCGCTCAGCCATATCAAGCAAACGCTGTGATTTGCGATAGCCTTCAGGATTACTCATACCGAAGTTATGTTGCAATTTTTCACGCGTGCTACGACCACGGTGTTGCCCAACAATCATGACTGGCTGACCATTAAAACGTGCCAAGCCACCGATCATTGCACCATCATCACCAAACAACCGATCACCATGTAGAGCATCGAATTCAGTGAAGATTTCACCAACATAATCCAAAAATTGCGGACGTTCCGGATGACGTGCAATTTGAACCGTTGTCCATGCCTTAGATTGAGCAGCTTTATTTTTCATAGGTCGACCATTATCCCAAAACTAACAATAGCTTGTTAACCAGTAACTTGTTAATAGATAAATTGTTCCGACTGAATATTCAATTCAATATCCCAATGCTTGAACTGCACCTGTTCATCGTGCAAGTCTGCTACAAGCAAAGGCCATTGTTTGGCATCGCCAGAAACGCTTAATTGCCATTGTTGCTCATTGTCGACACTTAATTCAATGGCAGGAAGCATCTCATCGCTACGACTATGATTTAGTAAAACAGCTAAACGAAGCAATAGACTTAGGTAAACTAATTTGCTACCGCCCACCTTCATCACATCCACTCGGCCGTCACTGCGTAACTTGCGACGATGATGTGCAACTAAGTGTGAAAGGTGGTTTTGGTCAATTTGCGAGAAGCCGGCAATATCTGAATGTTGTAATAAATACGCCCCATGACGGTGATAACCCGCATGACTAATCGCCAAGCCTATTTCATGTAAATAGGCTGCACGACGTAATAAATCACTGTCTTCACTGTTTAAATTCAGCACCTTAGCGACACCATCAAATAAATACTGTGCAGATTTCACCACCCGTTCAGCCTGTTTTGGATCTGCGTTATAGCGTCCCATTAAAGCTTGTACACTTCGGTCACGAATATCTTCATGCTGGAAACGACCCAGCAAGTCATACATCACCCCTTCGCGTAATGCCCCATCGGAATACACCAGCTTGTTCAACTCTAGTACGTCGAACACAGCATATAAAATGGCAACCCCTGCTGGCAAAACTGCTCGACGGTCTTCTTTTAAACCATCAAAATCAACTTCAGAGATATGCTTAAATTTGAGTAATTTTTCTTTGAGTTTTTCCAGACCTTCGCGAGTCAAGTTCTCCTTCTCATCGCTCCAGCCCATATTGACAGTAATTTGACGACAGGCTTTAATGGTGCCGCTTGAACCGACAACCGTATCCCAACCCGCTGTTTTATAAGTGTTGGCAATACCTGAAAGTTCTTTACGTGCAGCAACGACTGCTTTATCAAAACTTTTCTGATTAATTTCACCTTCACTAAAATAAGCTTTAGTAAATGCTACACAGCCCATTTGCAAAGATTCGGTATGAATTGGCTCGAATTCTTCACCAATAATGAGTTCAGTTGAACCACCACCAATGTCAATCACCAGACGACGACCACTATTGGCCATGGTATGAGAGACACCCAAATAAATCAGACGCGCTTCTTCACGACCGGCAATGATTTCAATCGGTTTAGGTAAAATTTCCGCAGCCTTTTGAATAAATTCATGACCATTCTTGGCTTGACGTAAAGCATTGGTCGCTACAATTCGCATCCGGTTCGCCTGTACTGAACTTAAGCGTCCGACAAAGCGTGCCAAACAAGCCAACCCCCGTTGCTGTGCAGCTTCAGTCAGGTTTTTATTTTCATCCAGACCAGCAGCCAATTGTACTTTTTCTGACATTGAAGCAACTTTCTTTACTTCGCCATGATCTACACGTGCAATAGCAAGATGAAAACTGTTCGACCCCATATCGATGGCAGCAAGTAACTCTTCATCAATCAAAAAATCAGACATTATTCAACGAACCTATAAGAATTATGCTTAGAGTAATTCACATGCATCCAATTTAAAAGCCATTTATCAGCTCAAATGAATCAGTTTTTATGTTTTTATAATTGACAATTGCATGACACGATTATCAATATCGTGAGCATCAATTAGACAAACTCAATATAATGTTTGAAAATCTACATATCCCACTACATAGTTAAACGAGGCTATGTAATACTTATAGATATAGAACTATCTTAAAATTTTATCTGGAGCATATCCATGTCTGGCAATATCGTAAACACAACTGATGCAAACTTCGAAGCTGACGTTTTACAATCTGACGTTCCTGTACTAGTTGATTTCTGGGCAGGTTGGTGTGCACCATGTAAAGCCATTGCACCTGTATTAGAAGTACTCTCTACAGAATTCGAAGGCAAAGTTAAAGTTGTTAAAGTTGACGTGACTGCTTGTGAAGCAACTGCCGTGAATTACAACATCCGTAACATTCCTGCACTTTTGATGTTTAAAAATGGTGAAGTAGTCGCTCAGCAAGTAGGCGCAGCACCAAAATCTAAATTGACTGCATTTATTGAAGAAAACATCTAATTCAAAAACAGTACAATTTAATCAAATACGCTATCTCCGGATAGCGTATTTTTTTCGTCTATAAATTGACAAAACTTGTATTCTCTCTTATATTGCATGTTCAAGGAATAAAGGATTTTCAATCCGCAATTTTCTTACAAGACACAACACATAAGATCGCCGCTCGGCAACAGAAATTGTTTTTACACTTTTTTCTTCGAAACAATGAATCAGACCTCTGAATTGTTATTGTGCAAATACAATTACGTTACTTTTATTGCGTGCACGCGGCTGAATGTTGCTCCCTTTCCTCATCTGTATTCCAGAATTTTGATTCTATCTGACCACCTATGAATTTAACTGAACTCAAGAAAAAACCGATTGGCGAACTCATCAAGATTGCCGAGTTTATGGGCCTCGAAGGAATGGCTCGTAACCGTAAGCAAGACATCATTTTTGCCATCTTAAAGCGCCATGCAATGAATGGCGAAGAGATTTTTGGTGATGGTGTTCTAGAAATTCTATCTGATGGTTTTGGTTTCCTCCGCTCTGCAGCAGGTTCATATCTTGCAGGTCCTGATGACATTTATGTCAGCCCATCTCAAATTCGTCGCTTTAACCTACGTACAGGTGACACCATCACAGGTACGATTCGCCCACCGAAAGAAGGCGAACGCTATTTTGCTCTATTAAAAGTTAATCAAATTAACTACGACACGCCTGAAAACTCACGTAACAAAATCCTATTCGAAAACTTAACCCCATTGTTCCCAACGGAACAATTGGTGATGGAACTGGGTAACGGTACCACGGAAGATTTAACTGCACGTGTGGTTGACTTGGTGGCTCCAATTGGTAAAGGTCAACGTTCAATTATTGTTGCACCGCCTAAAGCCGGTAAAACAATGTTGTTGCAAAATATCGCGCAGTCGATTGTACGTAACAACCCTGAAGTGTTCCTGATCGTTCTTCTCATTGACGAACGTCCAGAAGAAGTAACTGAAATGGAACGTACAGTTCGTGGTGAAGTCGTTGCATCAACATTTGATGAAGCACCTGCTCGTCACGTACAAGTCGCTGAGATGGTCATCGAAAAAGCAAAACGTTTGGTCGAACACAAGAAAGACGTGGTGATTTTGCTTGACTCAATTACTCGTTTGGCACGTGCATATAACACGGTTATTCCTTCATCAGGCAAGGTACTTACCGGTGGTTTGGATGCACATGCACTTGAACGTCCAAAACGCTTCTTCGGTGCAGCACGTAATATTGAAGAAGGTGGTTCACTGACAATCATTTCTACTGCCTTAATTGAAACAGGCAGCAAGATGGATGACGTGATCTACGAAGAATTCAAAGGTACCGGTAACCAGGAAATTACCCTTGATCGCCGTATTTCTGAAAAACGCGTATTCCCTGCCATGAATATCAAGAAATCAGGCACACGTCGTGAAGAACGTCTCATGAGTGAAGATAACTTACGTAAAGTTTGGATTCTGCGTAAGCTGCTTCACCCGATGGATGAATTGGCGGCAATGGAATTCTTGCTTGACCGCATGAAAGAAACCAAAACCAATGATGATTTCTTCGATCAAATGAAACGTAAAGCAACCAGCTAATTCGATTCATTATTATTTTATGTATAAAAGGCTATCTATAACGATAGCCTTTTTATTTGGTTGACTTCACTTACATAACGCTACAATTGACCTTTTTCTTTGTAAACTTTTATGCAAGCTTATGATTGTTAAAATATTCATACAAAAAAAACCATAGTTTTTAGCAAGTTATTTAGTAATTATCCAATATAAACCCTCTACTTGATTGTTATTTTCTGTTAATAAATTGCTCATTTCTCATCATTTTTTGCATTTTTTGCTCGCTCCCTAGTAGTAATTCAAAAGATGCAGTGATAGCATATTTGCAGACCAGTTAGACTGCCTTTGCATTGTTACTGCCTAACAAATATTAGGAAGAATAAAAGCACTCAACAGGCTAACATAGGTTTTTTTTAATCTCATATTTTAGAGAGTGATGCCATGTTATTCAAAAAAATCGCTATTGCTGCTGCAGTTGCTACTACTTTAGCTTTCGTTGGTTGTGCTAAAAAAACTGAAGAAGCTCCTGCTGCTGAAGCTGCTGCTTCTGAAGCTGTAGCTGCTGCATCTGAAGCTGAAGCTGCTGCTTCTGCTGCTACTGTTGAAGCTGCTCCTGCTTCTGCTGCTGAAGCTGCTGCTTCTGTAGCTGTTGATGCTGCTGCTGCTGCAACTGATGCTGCTTCTGCTGCTAAAGCTCAATAATCTTTACGATTATTAAGTAAAAAAAGAGAGCCTTTGGCTCTCTTTTTTTATGGCTAAAATAAAGATCAGTAAAATAAAAATTATTCAATCTTATGTTCAGCTACAACTTTACTTCCAGTCATAGCCGACAACCTACCCCCTCTCACTCAAGTGATAGAGTTTCGCAAATTTTAAAATAAAAAAAGCAGATCAATCGATCTGCTCATTTCCTACGCGCTGGCGGAATTTCTGCCCTGCACGGAATGTGACTACACGGCGTGCAGAAATTGGAATTTCTTCACCCGTTTTCGGGTTTCGACCTGGACGTTGACGTTTATCACGCAACTCAAAGTTACCGAACCCCGAAAGTTTTACTTGCTCGCCTGAGATTAGCGCTTGGCTAATCTCATCGAAGAACAACTCGACCATTTGTTTTGCTTCACGACGGTTTAAACTCGTGAGCTCACTTAAATGATCAGCCATTTCTGCTTTTGTTAGTGCTGTCATGAAGCCCTCAATGTCGCTTGGTAAGTGTTTTCCAACACTTGAAGGATATTATCCATACCTGATTTAATTTCAGCATCTTCCAATGTACGGTTTGGATGCTGCCAGAGAAGTGCAAATGCCAGTGAGCGTTTCCCTTCTTCTACTCCTTGTCCAGTGTACACATCGAATAACCATGTCGAGTCTAGCATCTCTCCACCCATTTTTTCGATAAGTCCCTGAATTTCGCTAACATTAATCTTATCATTAATTAAAAGCGCAATATCACGTCTTACTGATGGAAAACGTGATAATTCTGTAAAATTAGATACATAAGTTTGCAAAACAGCCTTTTGGTCCAGTTCAGCAACCCAAGTCATACCCAAATCGAGTTCATCTTCCAAAGACGGATGTAAGCGCCCCAGGTAACCGATCGACTGACCATCAACCAGAATTTCAGCCGATTGTCCAGGATGTAACCAGCTACGCTCTGAACGTACATATTCGACTTTAACACGTCCTGCTGTCAAAATTTCCTCAACTTCACCTTTCAAGTCAAAGAAATCCATCGGCTGTGCTTTACCATGCCAAGATTCAGCGGTTTTAGCACCCACAGCGATTAAAGCCAAAGTCGGTATTTGTTTCAGATCATGAATGCTTTTTGCATCTTGATAATCAAAACGTAAACCGAGTTCAAAGAAACGTACGCGGCTTTGTTGACGGTTAATATTGTACTGCACACATGGAATCAAACTGGATAACAAAGTCGAACGCATCGCAGCCAATTCACTTGAGATCGGATTTGCCAACATCAATGGATTAACTGCAGGATTCAATTGTTTTTCAAGTTTGGCATCGGCAAAGCTAAAGCTAATCGCTTCTTGATAACCTAAAGTTACCAATGTTTGACGAAGTTGAGCCAATTCAAACTGATCTTGATGTTTTGCTAATTTCACATCGATCACAGGCAGGCTGATTTGAATATTGTCATAACCGTGAATACGGGCAACTTCTTCAATCAGGTCTTGATAAATGGCCATGTCATAACGGTGTGAAGGAGGAACAACGCTCCACTCGCCTTGTGCTTTTACCGTTACGATACAACCGAGACGTTGTAACGCATCAGTAATAAAGTCACTTTCTACGGCGTAACCCAACAGTTGATCCACTTGAGCTTGATTCAGTTCAATCGCATCACGTGTTGGTAAAAGTTCAACCTTTTCTGCAACAGTAATCGGACCAAACTCACCACCGGCAAGATCAGCAATTAATTGAGATGCACGGTTCATTGCGATTAATGGCAATTCAAAATCTACACCACGTTCATAACGCTGCGATGCATCGGTATGTAAACCATAACGACGTGCACGGCCAGCAATGTGCAAAGGAGCGAAGAAAGCAGATTCCAGGAAGATTTCAGTGGTTTCATCGGTGACTGATGAAGATAGACCGCCCATGATGCCGGCAATCGCCAAGGCTTTTGCATCATCTGCAATCACCATCACATCTTCAGTCAATTCAACTTCTTGTTCGTTTAACAATACCAATTTTTCGGCAGCTGTTGCCTGACGAACATGAACTGAACCTTGAACTTTACCGCCATCAAATGCGTGTAGAGGCTGACCAAGTTCAATCAGAACATAATTGGTAATATCGACCAAAATGCTGTGCTGACGGATACCAGAACGAGCAAGTGCACGCTCCATCCATACCGGTGTCACAGCTTTGGTATTGACGTTTTTAATGACACGACCTAGGTAACGTGGACAACCTTCAGTATCGACAACAACTTTTTTCTCTTCAGAAATGGTCGCAGCCACTTCCTTGATTTCAGGTGCAGTGACTTGAAGTTGGTTGATCACCCCCATTTCACGGGCAATACCACGGATACTGAAACAGTCACCACGATTTGGCGTGATACTGATATCAATAACGTTGTCATCAAGGTCTAAGTATTCACGGATGTTCACGCCTACAGGTGCATCCGCTGGAAGCTCTAACAGGCCATCAATTTTATCTTCAAGATCAATTTCAGAAGCACCGCAAAGCATACCTTGTGATTCAATACCACGAAGCTTGCCTTTTTTGATTTTAAAATCGCCCGGCAATACTGCACCAATCGTTGCCACTGGCGCTTTCATACCTGCGCGTACATTTGGCGCACCACATACAATTTGTAAAGGCTCACCTGATCCAATGTTTACTGTGGTTACACGTAAACGGTCAGCATCCGGATGTTGTTCTATAGTCAGAACTTCACCTACAACCACACCTGTAAATGGTTTAGCCGCTGGAGCCAACTCATCCACTTCCAGACCAAGCATAGTCAATTGATCAGACAGTTTTTCACTATCAATGGCTGGATTGACCCAGGTGCGTAACCAATTTTCGCTAATTTTCATAAATTCAATTTCCTTAATCTCCCCTAACCCCTCTTTTAAAAAGAGGGGAAAGCCACACACTCTATTTTGACTGTGGAAGTCCCCCTTTCTTAAAGGGGGATTTAGGGGGATTTCTATAAACCTTTAAATTGTTAAATCTGTATTTAAACCATTAAGCAAATTGGCGTAAGAAACGCACATCATTTTGGAAGAACATACGCAAGTCATTCACACCGTAGCGAAGCATTGCAAAGCGTTCTACACCCAGACCAAAAGCAAAACCTTTATATTTTTCAGGATCGATGCCCGCTGCTTGAAGCACGTTCGGATGCACCATACCGCAACCTAGAACTTCTAACCAACGACCGCGTTCATCCATGATATCCACTTCGGCACTTGGCTCAGTGAATGGGAAGTAAGATGGACGGAAACGTACGGTTAAATCTTTTTCAAAGAATTCGTTCAGCAAGTTAATCAACAAACCTTTCAGTTCTGCGAAGCTGGTATTTTCGGCAATGTATAAGCCTTCAATTTGGTGGAACATTGGCGAATGGGTTTGATCCGAGTCACAGCGATAGACACGGCCCGGGCAGACAATGCGAATCGGCGGTTGTTGAGTTTCCATGGTACGGATCTGCACACCTGAAGTATGCGTACGCAATAAATGGCTCACATCAAAATAGAACGTGTCATGCATGGCACGTGCCGGGTGATGACCCGGAATATTCAATGCTTCAAAGTTGTGATAATCATCTTCAACTTCAGGACCTGTCGCAACCGTAAAACCTGCTTTGGTAAAGAATTGGCAAATACGTTCTTGCACTTGAGTCACCGGGTGGATACTCCCCACGCTTTGACCACGACCTGGCAAGGTAATGTCGATCATTTCGCTAGCAAGTTTTTGTTCTAGTGCAGCTTTTTGTAATTCCGCCTGGCGTGTCGTTAATGCACCCGTAATGGCTTCACGTACAGCGTGAATTTTCGCCCCAAAAACTTTACGTTCTTCAGGGTCCATTTTACCGAGTGCCTTCGATTGTTCCGCGAGCTGGCTTTTCTTCCCTGTAAATTGCACTCGTACTTGATCGAGTGTAGCAAGGTCTTGAGCTGCTGCAATCGCAGCGAGCGCTTCAGTGGTCAGGGCTTCCAGTGACATAGTAACTCTCAAAGCAACAATTTAAAAATATAATAAAACCCCATATTCTAACAGTTTTTGAACGGATTGATGAAGTTCCCTGTAGAGGAAAATTAGATTGGCATCCAGATTTATAAAAAGTATAAGATAAAGCCATTATTCATGAGATCAATAACAATGGCACTCGATCCAATTTGGAAACAACAATTGACTTTGGTAACGTATGGTAATGAGTATCTCAGCCAGAATTTAAGCTTTAACCATTGGGTCCAGCATTCCATTTTTAACCAGCATAACTTGCGTTTCCGTGATCTCATGTCACAACATTTACTGGCGCAACATTTTCAAATCTGGCTTGAAGGATTGAAAAAACAAGGCAGCCACCGTATTAGCTTGCATAGTTCAAGTCTTTTAATTGACGAAAAAAATCCAAATGCTAATGTAGAGCTACTCGCGATTCCACATTTTATTGTCAGCCATGAACATAACAAAAAAACCGCATGGATTTTTGGTAAGGAATTACCTGAATGGTATAGCGCTGACAATGACTATGAAGCGCCTAAACCCCAACAAGAACAATGTCGTCAGGAAACATTTTGGCGTTTTGAATTAAATCCCAAGCTTGCAAAACGTGTAGATGCCGATTTACAACAGCCCAATTGGGATGATATTCAGACCTATACCGATAATGAATTATTTGACAGCAAATTTGCACAAGGCTTTAGCGAACCCGCAAACCGGGATTTTCCTTATTACGGCATCACTCAAGCTGAGACCGAAAATGCCGATGGCTCGCCTTTGCTTGAAAGTAAATATCTGCCTTTACTGCCAAGTGAATATCAGGCGGATTATGCGCATAGCACCTTACATCGTTTAGAAGCATTATCGACTTACATTCAGCACAAACTGCAACATCCGTTTCATGCTGATGGCAGTGAACTTACAGCTGAAGATCAACTGAATCTGCGTCACTTTTCGCAAAAACTGGATGATTTAAGAGCAAAATTTATTGTCAAAGTTGCCAATCATTATCAGTCTGCAAAACTGAGTAAAGTAGAAATTGCCAATCCTTTAGACGGCGCACATGCCACTCCGCCCGCATCACCCCATTTAAAAACCCACAAAGCAGCGGCTTCACATAAAGTCGGTGCATCGGGGGTGATTAAACTGATTTTGTTGACCATCGTGATTTGTCTGTTGGCTTATTATTTTGGACTTTAAATTTTATAAAGATACTAAAAAATTCAGCTCAATAGCTATAAAAAGAAGAACACGTCTCTTATCTATACATGTTCTTCTTGTTTTTTGTTTTTATTAGCCTTAAAGATAAGCGGATTATAAGTCTAGTTTTTTGTGATCCGTTTCCACTCCGTCGGCATGACCAGTAAGACTGCCTTTAAGCAATTTAAAGAGTTGAGTCACTTTATTGTCGGTCACGTTCCAATATTCCGCACTCACCGCTTCAGCAACCAAAATGCGTATGCTCGGATCCTCCTTTCCTTCAAACCAGTTTTCAGCCCACGGATTCCATATCTTATCAATCAAGGTTGCATCTGTGCTGATATGGGCATGTGCGCTAATCGAGACATAAATACCATCAGCGGGTTTGGCATAAGATAATCCAATTTTATTACGCCCCGAATTGACTGCATTCACCAGATCATTGCTATCACTCATGATAAAATACAGACTGTGACCTTCACTTATCTTCTCAGTCTTCTCGGAATTCAGCATGGTCATCGGTTGTGAATGTAATTCCTGCGTTTCAGTCGTATGACTGATCATGGCATATCGTACTTCCTTGATCAGTTGCCATAATTTTTCGCGATTATGATTATCCGTCATTGCTCTTCTCCTGAAGCTAAACTTTAGAAATAAGAAATTATTTAATTTTGTGTATTCGCTTCTTTACTAGAGTAGTGATATTTTTCACTTTGGATATCCCACCTTACTCAACTTATACATTTGAATAATAAAAAATTGGCTTAAAGATCATAAGAAACAACGAAAAAGAATTTGCTTATAAACAGAGTTAAGAAGTCGAATTTATCTTTAGATTGATTAAAGGCTCATGAGCGATAAATTTTACAGTTGCTCGCATACCTGAACTATTTTTAACTGGGTTAAATATCTCTGCTTCAATTGTTTTAATTTTTATGAATTGTGCATTAATAGTCTGCTGAAATTTAACAGGAGCGTTCAAACGTATTAATGCCCAGCTTAAAAATCAACAGGAGCGTTCAAACGTATTAATGCCCAGCTTAAAAATCAACAGACTCGGGTTTAGCTCATGATTTTGATGCTTCCGTTTTCGCTTTTTTAAGCGTCAGCTTTTTCAATACCTCTGACACAGCCACCATGGCAAAACTTGAAGTCACCACCACGGCTGAACCATAACCGCCACAACGCAAGCCGGCACTTGGACAGACATCGGCACTTGAGAATGGATTATCAATCGAATAGACACAGGTAATGCCAAATTTCTCTTTGGGCTTTTTACAAATTCCTTTGGCACGCAATTGACTGCGTAATTTGGCCAACATCGGATCCTGTTCAGTTTTAGACAAATCTGCAACACGAATTTTTAAGGGATCCAGCTTGCCGCCTGCACCGCCCGATACAATCAAAGGAATTTTATTAAATCGGCAATGCAGCATTAACGCCAATTTGGCTTTGACATCATCAATGCAGTCTAGAACCACATCGGGTTTGTTTTCTAACAGTTCTTTGACATTCTCGGGCGTTAAATAATCATCCACCAAATTAATTTTGATACGTGGATTAATCGAATGACAACGCTCTGCCATCACCTCAATTTTTTCACGCCCCAAGGTCGAACTCATGGCAGGCAACTGACGGTTAATATTGGATGCAGCAACGACATCCATATCAATGATCGTCAGCTCAGCAATGCCGGTACGTGCTAAAGCTTCAACTGCCCAAGAACCGACACCGCCAATTCCAATGACCATGACATGGCTGTGTTCATACTGACGAAAAGCTTCATCTCCATAAATTTTTTCCACACCTGCAAAGCGGCGCTCATATTCATCATCTTCAGGAAGATCAGTCATTCGTCATCTGGTATCTAAAAAACACCGGCGCATTTTATCAAATTCAACCTCAATGCGATAATCTATATCTTTAAGTCTATTCAATAGCCCCAATCAAAGATGAAATAAAGAGAATTCTTAACGATAAAAAAAGAGGCTTGCGCCTCTTTTATTCATCCTAGTAGGATCAGTCTTTATTCATGATAAAGAAATACTCACGATAATATTTGAGTTCAACAATCGAATCACGAATATCATCCATGGCTAAATGTGAGGCATTCTTTTTCAAGCCACTCATAATTTCTGGACGCCAGCGTTTCGCCAACTCTTTTACTGAAGATACATCAAGATTACGGTAATGGAAGAATTGTTCCATTTCCGGCATTAAACGGTGCAAGAAACGACGGTCTTGGCAGATGGAATTACCACACATTGGTGATGATTTTGGCGTCACCCATTTTTTCAGGAATTCTAAGGTTTGTTGTTCGGCATCTTGTGCAGTGAGTTTACTACGGCGTACACGTTCAATCAGACCCGATTGTCCATGTTGACGGGTATTCCATTCATCCATCGCATTGAGCACGCGATCTGACTGATGCACAGCAAGCACAGGGCCTTCCGCCAAAATATTGAGGTTATCGTCTGTCACAATTGTTGCAACTTCAATAATTTGGTCGTTATCTGTATCTAGACCTGTCATTTCAAGGTCAATCCAAATGAGGCGAGTATCAGGAGTGCTGCTCATAAATGTGCAATCTTATTAGGCTTAAAAACGGCTATAGTAGCAAATTTATTGCATCTTGGCTGTAACTCGTACCCCGCTTCATGCTATTTTTGACATCCTTAGTTCATGGTTTTCTTAGGATATGAATGGCTTTAATTCGTAAACGTCGTTTAACTGAACAGCAGCAACGTCGCATTCAGAAACAACATCAAACACGTCAAGAAGAACTCGACACTTCAAGTGATTTAGAAGGCTTGGTGGTACAGCACTATGGTCGTCAACTTGAGGTTCAAGCCCTATCAACGCCTGATGAGCATCCGATCAAACCTGAAGTACTCGCAGGTGAACCAGAACCTTTTTGGAAGCCGATTGAACTCGGCAGTGTATGGCGCTGTCATACACGTACCAATTTAGAAGCCTTGGTCACCGGTGACCGGGTCAAATGGCAGGCCGATCCGAATACCGGACTCGGCATTATTACTGCGATTCATCCACGTCAATCACTACTGACACGTCCTGACCGCTACCATAAAGTTAAGCCGGTCGCCGCTAATGTCAGCTTGATTGTGATTGTGTTTGCATCCTTCCCCGAAGTCGCTCCCAGCTTAATCGACCGTTATATCGTGGCATGTGCCGATGCAGAAATTCCTGCACTTTTGGTGCTGAATAAATCTGATTTGATTAAAGAAAATGATCCGATCTTGATCCTGATGCAAGAGTATCAGGCATTAGGTTATGAAATCATTCAAACACAATCTGGTGGTGATTTATCGGAACTAGCCAATCGTTTGGCTGGTGAAACTGTGGCCTTTGTGGGACAGTCCGGTGTCGGGAAAAGCTCACTGATTAATGCCATGGTTCCTGATGCTGCGCAAAAGACCAATATCATTTCGGAAAACTCTGCACTGGGTCAGCACACCACCACCTCTACACGTCTAATTGCGTTTGGTGAAGGTGCAGCACTGATTGACTCACCGGGAATTCGCGAATTTGGCTTATGGCATTTGAACCCGGACAAAGTTCAGCAAGGTTTCCCTGAAATTGAAAATCTGCTTGGACATTGCCAGTTCCGTAACTGTACCCATAAGCATGAAAAACAATGTGCTTTGCGTCAGGCAGCGCAATCGGGTGAAATTTTGCAGCGTCGTTTAGACAGTTATTTACGTTTAACCGATGAAATTGCTGAAGCTCAGCAAAAAAATTAGTTTTTCTTAACCCTTAGCCCTTGAAGCGGTGATTTTGATCGCCATATTTATGAGCTATACTCTACGCAATTTAAAATTGTACTTAGGTGACTTGTGGAACGTTGGTTGGAATTTATGGGGAATCACCCCTTCTTGTTTGGAACACTTGGGGTTCTCATTGTTTTGTTCTTCGTTTTAGAAGGACAACGCCATGGTCGTAAGATTTCACCACAATCTTTGGGCATTTTAGTCAAAGCTAAGAATGCCATGCTGATTGATTTACGCGATGCCAAAGACTTCCGTGAAGGTCATATCAGCGGTAGCCGCAACATTCCGTATAGCCAAATTACAAGCCATCTTGAAGAGTTAAAATCTTCAGATCGTCCACTGGTGTTTATTTGTAACCTCGGTCAAATCGCAGGTACAGCTTTGCAACAGGTCGGTCATGCTGATAGCTACCGTTTAGACGGCGGTATCAACAACTGGAAAGTCCAAGGCTTACCACTGATTAAAAGCAAGTAATTCGCTTAAGGAGATTATTTTAATGGCTGAAGTAACTATCTATTCAACGACTGTATGCCCTTACTGCGTTCGCGCAAAACAACTTCTTGAGCGTAAAGGCGTTGCATATAAAGAAATTAATTTATCTAACGAAGCGCCTGAAGTACGTGTTGAACTGATGCAACGCACCAATCACCGTACTGTTCCACAAATTTTTATTAACGACCAATTTATCGGTGGTTTTGATCAACTTTATGCTTTAGAGCGTGAAGGAAAACTCAACGAATTATTGGCTTAATACTTTCATTAAGTCACCCTCATATTAAGGATTAAAAAATGAGTGAACAACAAGCTCAAGCACAATTAGCACTTGAACGTATTTATACTAAAGATATTTCTTTTGAAGTACCTGGGGCTCAAGTATTTACCAAAGAATGGCAGCCTGAATTAAATATCAATCTGTCTTCTTCTGCAGAAAAAATTGATGCGACACATTATGAAGTTTCATTACAAGTGGTTGTTCAAGCAAATAACGCAGGTGAAACCGCATTCATCGTTGATGTAACACAATCTGGAATCTTCTTGGTTGATAGCGTTGAAGAAGAACGCCTTCCTTATATTTTGGGTGCATACTGCCCAAATATTCTGTTCCCATTCTTACGCGAAGCTGTAAATGACATGGTAACTAAAGGAAGCTTCCCGCAATTGCTACTTACTCCAATTAACTTCGATGCTGAATTCGAAGCGAATATGCAACGTGCTCAAGTTGCCGCTGCTGAAGGTCAGGCTTAATCGTTTAAGCCAACCTCATATAAAAAGACCGCATATGCGGTCTTTTTTATTGGCGTTTAAGCCCCTCTTTATCAAAGAGGGGTTGGGGGAGATTACAGAATCCCTCCCACCCCCCCTTTAAAAAAGGGAGGAGCTTTTAGATGAATTTATTCACCATCCATCATTAAATCTGCGCTCATACCGACTGTATTGAAGCCAGCATCAACATACATAATTTCACCAGTAATACCATTTGCCCAAGGTGAGCATAAGAATAATGCAGCATTACCCACTTCTTCAATCGTGACATTACGTTTAAGTGGCGCAACTTTTTCATTCAGGTCTAACATTTTACGGAATGATTTAATGCCTGATGCAGCCAATGTACGAATTGGCCCCGCTGAAATGGCATTCACACGAATACCATCGCTACCCAAGCTTGACGCTAAATAACGTACGCCTGCTTCCAATGAGGCTTTAGCCATACCCATCACATTGTAATTTGGCATCACACGTTCAGAACCTTGGTAAGTCAACGTCAGTAAGCAACCTTGACGAACTTTGAGTAAAGGTTTCGCAGCACGTGCCATTGCAACAAAACTGTATGCACTAATGTCGTGGGCAATGTTAAAACCTTCACGGTCAGTCACATCGGTAAAGTCACCATCCAAAGTGTGTGCAGGCGCGAAACCGATTGAATGAACTACGCCATCCAGACCATCCCAATGTTTTGCCAAATCTGCAAAGGCCTGGTCAATTTCAGCATCAACTGCCACGTCACAAGGGAAAACTAGCGTTGAACCAAATTGTTCAGCAAAATCATCAACACGTTTTTTTAATTTTTCATTTGGATAAGTAAATGCAAGTTCCGCACCTTCACGGTGTAAGGCTTGAGCAATACCAAATGCAATTGATAACTTACTTGCAACACCCGCGATTAAAAAGCGCTTACCCGCCAATAGTCCTTGTGCCATGTGAATCTCACTCAAAATAATTTACAAGCATAATGCCAAGTCTGGAGCATTTGCGAAATTGCATAATGCGCCTTTTTTTACCATGTTCTGTAAAAGTCATAAAAAAATGCCCCCACGATCTGGGAGCATTTTTATTTAGATGCATTTTACTTTTAAGATGATTAATCATCGCCTTGTAATAAACTGAGCAAACGCAGGAATGAATAATACATCCAGACCAAAGTCGCTAACAAGGCAATACCACACAACCATTCCATCGCTTTCGGGGCGTATTGCGCAGCTGATGATTCAATCAGGTCAAAGTCGAGAATCAGGTTTAAAGAAGCAATCACTGCAACAAATGCAGCAAAGCCGATACCGAGCCAATTGCTTTCAAAAATGTAAGGAATGCTTGAACCAAAAGCCAAACGCATGACAATTTGCACCACAAAGACAATTGCGATCGCAATGGAGGCGGACAAAACCACGGCTTTAAATTTTTCTGTAGCACGAATAATTTGAAAGCGATACAAGGCAAACATCACCAAGGTGGTAATAAAGGTGGCCAGTAATGCCTGTAAAGGTACGCCCGGGAATTTCACCTGGAATATTACTGAAATTCCGCCTAAAAAGGCACCTTCAAATAAGGCATAAGGAATCGCCAATACCGGTGCTGTATTCGGCTTAAATGTAGCGATGAGTGCCAGGATCAATCCACCAACCGCACCGACCATTGCACCCGCATAGGCCAATGATAAATTTAAGCTGATGAAGCTATAAAAAAACAGAGACAAACCTACTGTAGCAGCAATGACTGTCAATAACACAGATTTTTGAATCGCGCCTTGTACAGTCATGGTCTGGTTATAATCACTGTGGGTTTCCACCCGGGTTAAAATGGGGTTATTACTTTGCATAATTCACTCATTATTTTTCATTTCAATTTTTAAAATAGTATAGACAGGTTTTAACCATAGAAAATGGATCTTTTCAATATTCCACAAAACAGGATGACTCAACAAAATATATTCATAGCAAATTATGTAATCAAATACGAATATTTATGGATAAAAGGTTATTTAATAACGTTTTTTAAGCATCAAGCTGTAAAGCATTGAGCGAGTTTTGCCAGAGTTGCAGGGCAAGAATATCTGGTGCAAGATGAAGAGATTGTGCCAATCCGGCTAAAACATAAGGCAAATTGACAGGGGTATTTCGGGTTCGCTGCTCGGTTGAGCTTTGACAACATAAAGGTGTCATATCTGGACAATCGGTTTCCAATACCAGATGTTCCGCCCCAATGGCCTGAACCACCGCATGTATTTTTTTTGCATTCGGATTAGTAATTTGCCCGGTGACCCCAATTTTAAAACCCAGTTTAATAAAAGCCTTGGCTTCTTCTATCCCACCGCTAAAGGCATGGGCAATACCGCCCAATTTAAATTGATGCTGCTTCAAGATAGACAAGGTTTCAGCATGCGATTTACGAATATGCAACAACACAGGCTTATCAAATTGTTGCGCCAATTCAAGTTGTGCCGAAAAAAAATCTTGTTGCTTTTGAAAAGCATCTGCTTGCTTGTGCTGTTTTAAAAAGCTATCCAAACCGATTTCACCAATCGCCACACATGCTTCAGTTTTTAAAAGTCGCTCTAAATCGGCAAGGTGAGATGCTTGATGCTGTTCGATATAAACCGGATGCAGACCAGGAGCTAAATAGCTTTTGGGTGCATCCGGTAATTGATTTAAAAAATGCTGACTTTGAACTAAATCATTAAAGCGAGATTGCACAAAACCAATCAAAATTAACCGTTCCACCCCCACTGCTTTTGCAGCATGCGCCAGTTGCTCCCGATCATGATCAAAATCGGGAACATCAAAATGGGTATGGGTATCAAACAGTGGATAAGGCATTAAGATTTAGCTTTATTTGCCGTAGCTGTACTTGCCGGCGCTTCAACCTGAGGTAAATACTGTTTCTTCAGCACGGTTTGCAATTGATCATAAGAAATGGTCAAACGTGGCAATCCCACCACATAAGGGCCAATTTCATATTCGCCATATTGCAAAATCAAACCTTGGCTAGATAAATAGAAATTATCCGATAAGGTGAATTTCCATGCCTGTTCATATTCATCAACGCTATTCGCCAACTTGGATTCAATCACCCAAGTTTTAAACACTTCATGGGCTTTCTTTTCCAAAGCGGCTTTTTGATTTGGCGCCAGAATACCATTCAGCTCAACCTGTTTTTTCTTTTCCAGGTCAAAATTATAGTAGCGCTGTGATGCTGAACCATGTGCCCCACCCAAATAACTACTCGAATTCAAAACTACAGTCGCTAAAGGCAAGTCTGCATTTAAGATTTTCGGCTTGATCATTAAACTAATTTGATGATTGGCGCTTAAAGCCTTCAATTCTTTATCCAATGACAAAAAATTCACTAAATAAGGTGCAACTTGTTGTTCCAGTTTTTGCTTTGGCGTTTCAATCGCTACTGATGCGGCCTGTTCAGCAGCCTGATCCTGAGCTTTTGAATCTTTCGAATTTTCTGCTGTTGTTGCCTGTTGATTTTCTTTTGCCAACTTCGGAGAAATATCTAAAATATGATCCAGCTGTTTTAAAATTTGCTGGTCAATGAATTCATCAATAAAGGCCTGGTTACTGGAAAGACGTTCTATCGAAATTTCAGGACAACTATTGCCATCACACTCAGGCAAATCTAAAGTTAACTTTTCAGAATCCCCTGCCAATTTTAATACTTCAGCTTGAACCGCTTCCGATGCCGGCGTTTGATCCTGTTTAGGTTCGGTCTGTTTAGGCTGGCATGCACTCAATGCAATCGCTGATGCAAGAATACTGATGGTAAATATTGTTTTATTTTTCAACATGAGGCTGACCTATAACTTTAATCGGGTAAAGTGACTCTGTTAGATGTCTGTATTTAAAATAGATAACTAGAACATATGCTGATAAACATCAACTTTCAATAACTGTTGCGTTTGTTGTTTGGTTAAATAAATATCCAGTTGTGCTCCATCCTGAACAATTTCATGGGTACGATAATGTACACCAATGCCTTCCTGATCAAAGAACCAGTCGGCTTGTCCCCAATACAGTTTTTTCGGCGCCTTCTGCTTCACTTCAGCCGTTTGTTCATTTAACCATTTTTGATAAGCCTGCTGCACAAGGCTATTCATACTGTTTTGCTGTTTCGGTTCAATCACATCCAATAAAGTGACCGCTTTCTGTTTTTTACGGTCGGCCACAAAGAAGTAATAACGTTCCTTAACCTTAATGCCTTCTTGGTTGGTATCTACGCCTAATTGCATCAACACATATTGATTACGCTGATAGGCAATTCGCGTATACATCGACAGCTCATAAGCTTTATTTTTGGAAAATTCAGCTTGCCATGCGTCCGACTTTTTCACATACGCATTGATGGCTTGTTGCAGGCTCATATTTTGTTTCATACCGATTTGATCTTGAATCACCAGCGCCTGGCTTTTCGCAATCCAGTCATTTAACCAGGCATCTTCGGTATGTACGGTTTGAATACTCAGATCGATACAATTTTTGGTTTCACAGAAAGGCAAAGCAATTCTTGCATCTTGCTCTTGAATATTTAAATATGGCAAAACTTCTGCTTTTTCTGTTTTGAATACAGAAGTTTCAGACTTTTCATGTGATGGGTCTGGTTGTTCTTTTTTTGAAGCATCGCAGGCACTGAGTATCAAACCAATGGCGATCACTGATGCACCCACTATTTTCCCATTCATGCTTACAACTCTTTTTCTAAAGTGACTGATCTATATAAATGTATCTATATAAATGATTTTACATAATAAAACAGCTTCATAAAGAAGCTGTTTTATTTTTCGTTATGTTTAGTGTTCGCGTGTAGCACGGAATTGAATATCCGGATAACGCTCTTGCATGAGTTGCAAGTTCACACGACTTGGCGCCAGGTAAGTCAAATGACCGCCACCATCAATCGAAAGCTGGTCATGCGCTTTTTTCTTAAATTCGTTGAATTTCTTTTCATCATCACATGAAACCCAACGTACGGTATTAATGTTTACAGGCTCATAAACACAATCAACCTTGTATTCTTCTTTCAAGCGATACGCTACCACTTCAAACTGAAGTACACCGACTGCCCCGACAATCAAATCATTATTAATTTGCGGCATAAATACCTGAGTCGCGCCCTCTTCCGAAAGCTCTTTCAAACCTTTTTGCAGTTGTTTTGATTTAAGCGGATCTTTAAGACGTACACGGCGGAACATTTCTGGTGCAAAGTGTGGAATACCAGTGAAGTGAATATTTTCACCCGATGAAAAAGCATCACCGATTTGAATGGTACCGTGGTTATGCAAACCAATGATGTCACCTGGCCAAGCTTCTTCTAGCTGTTCACGTTCACCCGCCAAGAAAGTTAATGCATCACTAATCCGTACATCTTTACCCAGACGGACATGATTCATTTTTAAACCTTTCTCATACTTACCTGAACAGATTCGCATGAATGCAATACGGTCACGATGTTTCGGATCCATATTGGCCTGAATTTTAAATACAAAGCCGGTGAAACCTTCTTCAGTGGCTTCTACAGTACGTTCTTTGGTTGGATGCGCCTTAGGTTCAGGTGCCCACTTAATGAAAGCATCCAAAACATGATCCACCGCAAAGTTACCTAAAGCAGTACCAAACAAGACTGGGGTTTGTTTACCTTGCAAGAATAGCTCACGATCAATCGGATCATTGGCCATTTGCACCAGTTCCAAAGATTCTTCAAAAGCAGCAAAAGCAAGATCACCGACTTTTTCACGCAAGTCTGGATAATCATAACCCTCACGGATTTCAATGTCGGTAATGGTTGAACCAAAACCGGCTTTGTAGACGTAAAATTTTTCTTCTAAAAGATTATAGACACCGGCGAAATCACGTCCTGTACCCATTGGCCAGGTCAGTGGCACACAACGGATTTTTAACACGTTTTCAATTTCATCAAGCAATTCTAACGGCTCGCGGATTTCACGGTCCATTTTGTTGACGAAAGAAATGATCGGTGTGTCGCGCATACGACACACTTCCATCAATTTAATGGTACGTTCTTCGACACCTTTTGCACCATCAATCACCATAAGTGCAGAGTCAACCGCAGTTAAAGTACGGTAAGTATCTTCCGAGAAGTCTTCATGTCCCGGAGTGTCAAGTAAGTTAATCACATGCTTTTTATAAGGAAACTGCATAACCGATGTGGTGATGGAAATACCACGTTCTTTTTCCATTTCCATCCAGTCAGAAGTTGCAGCACGGTCTGACTTACGGCTTTTGACCATCCCAGCAACCTGAATCGCTTTACCCCATAACAACAGTTTTTCTGTCATGGTGGTTTTACCAGCATCGGGGTGGGAAATAATCGCGAACGTCCGTCGCTTCGCGACCTGTGCCGCTAATTCGTCTTTAAAACTCATGAAAGATACCTACTGCAGAATGGCAGTGTAAAAGATCAGAACTGATCAATATAAAAATTTGGCGATATTGTAGCAGATCATCAAACTTTTGAAATGAACTAAACTTGTTCAAAGCTCAGCAAGCTTAAATAGGCAGCGCGTATCTGCTCTCTTCCAATCGATCAACATTCACCGGCATTCCTAACAGATATCCTTGCAATTGCTGGCAACCTAAACGGGTCAAGATGTCTGCCTGCGCTGGCGTTTCCACCCCTTCCGCGGTAACCACCAAACCCAATTTAATCGCTAACTGGATAATACTTTCCAAAATAATTTCATCTTTTGAACCCATGCACAGATCACGAATAAACTCTCGATCTATTTTCAATTCATCTACAGGCAAATTCTTTAAATACAAGAAACTGGAATGGCCGGTTCCAAAGTCATCAATCGCCAGTTTGATACCCATCTGACGCAGGCGCTCAAAACTGCGAATACTGGCATCAATATGATGCATCGCGGTAGATTCAGTAATTTCAATGGCTAAATGATTGGGATGAATTTGATACTTATCAAATAAGCGCTCAAGGGTTGAAAATAAATGCTTATGTTCAAACTGTACTGCAGATAAATTCACAGCGAGCGGGAAATAATTTGAATCATTTTGTTCCCAAATCTGAATCTGCTTGCATGCTTGCTCAAGTGCCCAATAGCCCATTTGAATAATGAGTCCGGTTTTTTCAGCACCATCGATAAACATATTCGGGGTCAACAGTCCCAAGCTGGGATGATTCCAGCGGATCAGTGCTTCCACACCACAAACTTCATGGCTGTTGGTGGTAAATTTAGGTTGATAAAATAGAATAAATTGTTGCTCTTCAACCGCTTTGTACAAATCATTGATCAACTTGGTCTGGCTTTTGGTTTCTTGTTGATCAACACTGTAATTAAACACCGAATAGGTATTTCTGCCCTGATATTTAGACATCAACATTGCAGCATCGGCATTGATCAGCAAATCTTGTAAATTATTTCCATGATTTGGATACATCGCTATGCCGATACTACTGGAAATATTAATCTCTTTGCCGGCAATCAAGAAACTGTCTTGGATCAGCCGCAATACTTTTTCTGACTTTTCAATCGCCTGTTCAATGCTTGCTCTTTCGAGCACCATCAAAAATTCATCACTACCGATACGAAGAAGTTTTTCCTTTTCTGTGAGTATGCGCTGAATGCGTGTAGCGAGTTGCACCAGCAATTGATCACCCACATGATGACCAAATACATCATTTACTGCCTTAAAGCGATCTAAATCAATATAAAGAAATGCAATTTTATCATCTCGATAACGATGCTCAGTAAATAGCAAATGTGAATATTCAGCCAGGAATAAACGATTCGGCAACTTGGTTAAATTATCTTGGACGGCTTGATTGGCAAGCTCACGATTGGCTTTAGAAAGCTGTTTATTGCGCGCTTCCAAGCGTAGTTCTAATAAAGCTACGGTGAATGCAGCAACCAGGATTAAACTGCTTACAAAGATGATGCTAAATAAAATTAACCCTTGTCCAGTTTTATCATTTGAAACCAGTGGATTCGCATCAATCGCATAAAAAGCGGCAGAGGCCATACCCGTATAGTGCATACCCACAATGGTGAGTGCCATCATGAAAACAATAGAGGTTTTAATATGCGGTAATTTATGTACTGCCTTTTTATATTTAAAGGTCAGCCAAAACGTTAAACCAGAACCAATAATGGCAATCAAGACTGAACAAATGGTTAAGTGTGGATCATAATAAATTTGATGTTGATCAACGATCAAACCCATCATTCCGGTATAGTGCATCCCTGCAATGCCCAAGCCCATCAGGATCGCGCCTAAAACAAGACGTAAAAATGGTAAGGTTGCTCGGGTGGTTAGCCAAACCGCAAAGGTAGATGCGATAAACGCGATCACATAAGAAAGGAAAGTAAGGCCGTAGTCAAAAGAATACTCAGCAGGTAAATCACAGGCGAGCACCCCCATATAGTGCATACACCAAATTGCAGCACCCAACATGCAACCACTTATAACAAGAAGAATTTTTTCATATTTCTGACCTAAGCCACGGAATAATGATTGTTCAATCGACACTGCAAAATAACAGCCCAAAACAGCAACAATAATTGAACCTACCACGAGACTAAGATCATAATTTATATGAGCCATATTAAGCTTCCATATAGGTTATCTTTCTTGTTTTAATCCACGTTATTAATACCATTTATCCTTTCACAAAAGTTTTTCGTTCATTAAAGAGTACTTATAAAAACAATCAATTAAAACAAGCATCTAATACTATTCTATTTTGGTCAAGTGATTATTACTCTATTCATTTTTTTACTAATTTATTTATTTAATTAATTAAAGATAGATCAAACTTTTGATCATTATCCCCACACTGTTCATATTTCCTGTGGTTCAAGGCATTCCATATTTTCCCATAGAACTCAGTGCTGGTAAAAAATCTGGCGGCCAATGACAAGCAAAAGTCCAATCGGATGCATTACATCTTGTTGCCTATCCCTTTATTTTTAAATGAGCTATTTCAAATTCAAAACCACCAATACACAGACAAATAAAAAGCCAGTCAGATGAACTGACTGGCTTTTTGCATATTTAAAGGGATAACGCGTAATGCTTAAACTTAGTTTGCAGCAGCTTTAGCAGATTGTAATTTCGCATAATCCAATAAAATATTGGCAGACTCTGTGACAAACGCTTCTTCTTCAGGTAAATAAGGTCTTTGAGTTGCCTTCATTTTTGCACGTGACTCAATCAATGCATCCATAGAAGCCTGGTAGCTTTCCCAATTGGCATAAGGTTTTTGACCTGTCACCGCACGACGTTGATTCTCTGCCTCTAAAGTTTTTTGTTCCAGCGCATTTAACTCCGCTTTACGCTGATCAATATCAAGAACAACCCGTTTTTGCTCTTCAGTTTTTTTGGCAATCGCTTTGCGTTGTTCTAAATATTTAAATTGCGGATCAACCACTACGCGTTGCTGTGACATTTGCGCCAGATTTTGCACATATGGTTGTACAGAACCTTCACGCTTGAATGGTGCAGTTGGAATGGTATCCCATTTCAAGGCATTCTTGGCTTTACGTTCACCAAACTCTTCATTGTAGATATCCACCAGTTTGATGTCAGGCACTACGCCTTTATTTTGGGTACTACCACCCGTAACACGATAGAACTTACGTTGCGTTAAGGTGGCTTGACCATGTGCCAAAGTATCCAGTTGAACTTGCGCTGTACCCTTACCGGTAGTGGTACTACCAATCACGATACCGCGTTCATAATCCTGAATGGCCGCAGAATAAATTTCACTGGCTGATGCTGACGCCAAGTTCACCATAACTGCAAGTGGACCTGCATAGGTTTGTGCACCGCCATCATCATCTTCAAACACGCTGACATTGCCACTACCATCACGAATTTGCACCACTGGACCTGACTTGATCACCTGACCCAACATGCGTGCAACTTCTTCAAGTGAACCGCCCGGGTTATTACGTAAATCAATAATAATCCCTGCCACATTTTTCGCAGCCAAAGCTTTTAAAGCGTTGTTGGTATCTTCAGAAACCGAGCGATAATCGGTACCTGCACGGCGCGCACGATAGTTTAAATAGAACGATGGAATTTCAATCACACCAAAGGTATAGTTTTTACCATCGCGCTTAATATCAACCGTACGTGAACGTACACCGGCATCTTCTTCCTGAATCACATCACGAACCAAACTCACGGTACGTGCCTGACTCATTGATGCACCGGCACCCAGTAAACGCAGGCTGACTTTGGTTCCACGCTTACCACGGATTAAACCGACCACTTCGTTACTTGCCCAGCCGATGACATCGACCATTTTTTCGCCGTCTTGCGCAACACCGATAATACGATCACCCGATTTAATCTGACCGGACTTACTGGCCGGACCACCTTCGACGATGGTTTCAATCTTGGTGTAATCCTCATTACCGCGTTCAGGGCGAATCGAAACCCCAATCCCCTCTAATTGCAAGGTGGTTTGACGGTTCAATTCCATTGCATCTACAGGCGGGAAATAGTTACTGTGCGGATCATAGGTCAACATCATCGCATTTAAAGTTTTGTCTAAGACATCATCACTTTTAACACGGCTAATTCGTTCAAGTTGACGGGTATAACGCTTGGTCAAGGTTTGAACTGGGGTCAAATCTTCCGGGCTGGCTAAATCCTGTCCATTGGCTAAAGCAGGATCAGCTTTTAACGCTTTTTGCTTCGCAGACTCTTCTTCTTTACTAATGTTTAAGTTGATGAGTTGCGACACCAGCATTTTTTGCCAATGTGCACGTTGTTCTGCTGCGGACTTGAAATAAGGTGCTTTTTCGCGATCAGTATCAATATAGACGTTGGTTTGTTTCAAGTTTTGCGGCTTTTTCAACTCAGCCAACATGAACTGATAAAACTGTTTTAAACGTTCACGATATTGGGCATGAATTAAATATGGACCCGATAAATCCCCGGCTTTTAGTGCAGCACCAAAATTGGCACCATAATTTTTCTTATATTGTTCAACTTCAGGGGCTAAAAATAATGAATGATCTGCATCTAGGCTATCTAAATAAAAATCAAGAATTCGATTAGAGGTAGCCGCATCTAAACGCTGATTTAAATAATGCTGACGGTCAACCAAAGTCGCCAGTTGGCGTGATACCAGCGCTTGTTCTTGCGTTGGCTGTATAGATTGAGAAACTGCAACAGTCGTATTTGCAGCAATTGCCTCGTTTACTACATGAGTAAAGAAAAACCCTCCAGTCGCAATTGCAACTGCACAAGCTAATGTCTGAAGTTTCATAAATAATTCTTACTTCCTTGGTCTTTGACCAATATTCCAACGTCATTTTTCAACATGAATGCAGTATATTCAAAATCTTAAACAACTTAATATGTGTATGTCGTGTAGTTTTATCATATTCTGTACTGTCAAAATGTAGCAAATCATTGCAGAATTCGGGTATTGTTTTTTCTTTATAAAATTCCAACACGGACACCGATATGATTGGCGCATTGATGCTAGACATCGCTGGCACAGAACTTACTCAAGAAGATATTGAACTATTACGAACACCGCAAGTAGGTGGCATGATTTTATTTGCTCGAAATATAGAATCACCACAACAAGTTCGTGCTTTAACAGATCATATGCGTCATATAAGACCCGATATTTTAATTGCGGTGGATCAGGAAGGCGGTCGCGTACAGCGTTTAAGACAGGGTTTTACCTTGCTTCCTGCCATGGGTCGTTTGGGTGAACTCTATCTAACCGAACCTGAAAAAGCGGTTGATTTAGCGGAACAATGCGGTTGGCTGATGGCAACTGAAGTCCTCGCTGTTGGTATCGACTTTAGTTTTGCCCCAGTATTGGACTTAAACGATGTCAGCGATGTGATTGGCGATCGTGGATTTGCCAAAAATATTCAGGATATTGTCCCGCTTGCCAGTGCTTTTATGAAAGGCATGAAACGTGCAGGCATGGCCAATACCGGCAAACATTTCCCGGGTCATGGTTCAGTTAAAGCAGATTCACACGTGGCAGCACCCGTCGATTCACGTTCTTATGATGAAATCTACAACAAGGATATGCAGACTTTTATTCAGCTGATGCCACAACTGGATGCACTCATGCCAGCACATGTGATTTACGATCAGGTAGATCCCAACCCTGCCGGTTTCTCGCCGTACTGGATTCAAAAGATTTTACGTCAAGAATTGAACTTCGACGGCGTGCTGTTTTCCGATGATTTAACCATGCAGGCCGCTTGTGTTGCAGGTGGTGCAGATGCACGTATTAAAGCTGCTCTCAAAGCCGGTTGCGACATGGGTCTGGTGTGTAATGACCGTTCAGCGGCTTGTCTTGCTTTAGAAGGGATTCGTGACTTGCCTTTACCTAATCAAGAGCGTTTGGAGCGTATGCGCGGTCAAATCCCAGAAATTACGGTTGGCGAAACACTGGACTTGGGTAATGAATGGCAAAAAGTCCGCGATACGATCGAAAACTTTAAAAATTCATTGAATTAATGCGACAAAAGGAACACGACAAGGTGTTCCTTTTTCTTTATGATCATTAAAAATAAAGTCAGAGACTTCTTGTACATAGTTGCTGATATTAACTTTTAAAAGATATGAATCAGTCATATAAGAAGCCTATCAAACACTCACTTATACATTTAAAACTACAAAAATACACAGGTCAGGATGACATGACACAACAGCTTTCAGAACATCGACACATTTCATTTACTGCACATTACACCGGCTATATTTGGTACACCATGGGGATTTCACACCCTGTTTTTGCAACCTCTAAAGGGAAAATGCTCGCCAAACTGGTTCACCCTTTAGAAAGTTGGGCTGAAAAATTTGTTGGTGGCAGTATGCGTACCACGCTAAAACAAAGGCATCGCATGATTGATCAGCATCTCAGCCAACTGATTGAGCAACACCCGGATTTACAGGTGCTTGAAATCGCCTGTGGTTTATCACCACGCGGTTGGAACTTTCGCCAAAAATATCCCCACATTGATTATCGCGAACTTGATTTACCCGGTATGGCAAAAGTCAAAAACCAAGCTCTAAAACAGATTGATGCCAATAGTCCGGAAGTTTTATCGGTGGATTTATTCACTGCTGATTTTGAGCAGGCTTTTCACGTATTTGATCCGAATCGTCCCTTGGTGGTGATTAGTGAAGGTTTGATTAACTACTTCAACAAAGACATGCTATTGCAATTGCTGCAAGCGATTACACATTACGGTCAGGACTTTAAAGAACTGCATTACCTGACCGATATTTATCCAGAACCAGTCAAAAACAAATTGGCCAATTTTATTTGGGCCAGCAGTAAATTACTGAAATGGATGTCCAAGAGTGCATTTAGTTTTCATTTTACGCATCCTCAACAAGTACAAGACTTTTTCCAGCAAGCAGGTTTTGAAAATATCACGGTTGTTCAACCTCAACAGTATTTTCAAGACCAGCCGACGAATGAGTCACCTGGCGATGAACACCTCGGGGATTTGGTGTGGATGATTCATGCGAGCAAAAAAAAACAGCGTTGAATAACGCTGTTTTCATCTTGACAAGGAAGCACCTAACTGACTGATTCCAGTACCAGCATCGCTTCTTTTTGTCGTTGTACATAACGCAATAAGCGTTCTGCCACTTCAAAACTGCCATGTTTAAATAAGGCGCGAATTTGTGTTGAGTCTACGGCAAAAATCAAACATTCAATCTTGAATTGACCTTCTTCATCTTCCAGATGCAAAGCCAAATCACGTGGATATTGCTCAACTTTTGCAGTTAGACCTTCAGCAAATTCAAGTAAAACCCCAAAGAAATTTAGATCAATAATATGAGTGGGCAATTGCAACTCTGAATGACGATGGGTCAATAAAGTCATTGGGCTTTGTACTGCAATACGTTCTTCACCGCGACGCTCTAAGGTCAGTAACTGTGCACGTGTCATCGGGATAATCCCTTCCACAGTATGAATCGATTGACCCTGCAAGAACGTTGCAAACAAATTCATGGTTTCCTTACGGCGCTGTAATTGCGGTACATGATCTGCATTGGCGATCATGGCAAATTCCATGTCTGGACATTGCAAGGCAAAATTGGCATTTTCATGAGGCAAGGTAAAACTGTCATATTGCCCACATGCGACCAGTACTTTACATTCAGGAATTGGCACGTCCGTTAAACGCAGTAAACGGCTACAGTTAATTTCATAACGGTCTTGCTCGGTTGCAGTAAATTCAGCCATCTGCTTAAAGAATAAACGTTTTGCAGTGGGTGACATTTTGGTTTGATCAATTTTGGCATGATTGACCAAATACAAAATCACCGCTTGACCAAATTCGTCCATGCGTTGTTCTTTCATTAAATGTAAGGATTCTTCTAGCAACATGCGCCAGCTTTTACGAGTTTTTTGCATCACGCCCATCAGAATCATGCGGTCAATCAATTCAGGGCGTTGATGTGCCAAGCCTGAAGCGACCACGGAACCTAGCGACATCCCCATTACTGAAACTTTGGACAAATTTTCTATATCCAGCCATTCACCGAGCATACATGCCAAATCCGGCAACTCCAAAGTTCCTGCAGAAACACCGGTATCCCGATTGGTAATTTGCTGATTTGCGCCCATAGACGGTAAATCAATGAGGATGATTGGACCTGCACTGAGCAACTGTTCTACACAATATTTATAAGAGTTGAAATTTTGAAATGCCCCGCCAATAATGACGATTGGAGTATTGTGAATCGTTTCAGGTTGAGTAATCGCCATATATTCAATTTTCCAGCCATTGATCCACGTTGTACGTGCAGGCTCTTTAAAACTGTTTCTGTGGTAAAGATCAAAAAAGCCAAAACTCGTGTTTGATTCTTGTACTTCCGAGTCCATTTGGATCATGGAATTCATATCCCTTCCTCCATTCTTGCCTTATTGTTATTTTGCAAGAAAATAAATATAGAATTTCTGCGCTACACTGCATCCATTCATTTGCTTTAATTATCAGACATCAATGTCATTATTTTTTATTCTATACAGAGGATGATTTGACACGCAACTTATTCCATGACCACTTATCTAAATTTACAAATAAAACAATTTCCAAATATGAATTGCTTGAAAAGTTTCAAAAAAATTTTCCAGATAGATGCTTCATTGTCTTGTTCCAGACTGTTACTATCGAAGGTGTAATTTCTAAGTGATCAACCGCTATGCAAGATTCAATTGAACAATATATGCAAACGGTAGGACAACAGGCACGCCAAGCTTCTCGCGTGTTAGCAAGCGCTTCTACCCAAACAAAAAACAATGCTTTATCTGCAATTTACACTGCTTTAGAAGACAGTGAAGCTGCAATTTTAGCTGCGAACCAAATGGATATGACCAAAGGTCGTAACAGCAATTTGGACAGTGCATTACTTGATCGCTTAGAACTTACCCCCACACGCTTTAAAGGCATGCTGCATGGTTTAAAAGATGTGATGAGCCTGATTGACCCAATTGGGGAAATCACCGATTTAGCCTTCCGCCCTTCCGGAATTCAACTCGGTAAAATGCGTGTACCTTTAGGTGTCGTCGGCATGATTTATGAATCACGTCCGAATGTGACCCTTGAAGCTGCCTCTCTTGCGTTAAAGTCTGGCAATGCCATTATTCTGCGTGGTGGTTCTGAAGCACTGGAATCGAATAAAGCCATTGCTGAAGCGATTCAACATGGTTTAAAAGCTTCGGGTTTACCTGAAACTTCAGTACAAGTCATTAACACGCCTGACCGTGCAGCGGTCGGTCATCTGATTACCATGTCTGAATATGTGGATGTGATTGTTCCACGTGGAGGCAAAGGGCTGATTGAACGTGTAAGTAATGAAGCACGTATTCCAGTGATTAAACACCTAGATGGCAACTGTCATGTCTTTGTTGAAGCACAAGCCGATTTGCAAAAGGCTTTACCGATTGCGCTGAATGCCAAGACACATCGTTATGGCGTATGTAATGCCATGGAAACCCTGTTGGTGGATGAGAAAGTCGCTGAAGAATTCTTGCCTAACATTGCTGAACTCTATGCAGAAAAACAGGTTGAACTGCGTGGCTGTCGCGAAACACAGCGCATTTTAGGTTCAACTGTGAAACCTGCCAGCGAAGAAGATTGGTACACCGAATATTTAGGCCCAATTTTGGCTGTTAAAGTTGTCAGCGGGATTGATGAGGCGATTGACCATATCAACAAATATGGTTCACATCATACCGATGCCATCATTACTGAAAACTATACTCTTGCGCGCCAGTTCTTGGCCCGTGTAGACTCAAGCTCAGTGATGATTAATGCTTCTACGCGTTTTGCAGATGGTTTTGAATATGGTTTGGGTGCAGAAATTGGGATCTCAACTGACAAGATTCATGCCCGTGGTCCTGTAGGTCTTGAAGGTCTGACTTCGCAAAAATGGGTCGTCTTTGGTGATGGTCAAATTCGCCAATAAATCCTGCAATCAATAAAAGCATTCCGTGTTCAGCTTCAAAAATGAGGCTGAACATAGCCACTACAATATCTCTAAGCTAAATTTCATAAGATGATAAAAATAACCATAAAAAGGAAAATGCGATGTTTTATTATTTAATGATCTGCACCTTTGTATTGGCATTACTGGTTTCCTTTACCGTAATGAAAATTTTTTCCCATTCTATCAATCAAATTCTGGCTCGAATTATTAACGATCCGATTCATGAAGCATGGGCAAAATACACCAAATTTGCAGGCATGGTCGTGGGTACATCTTCCGGGATTCGTATTTACGATATGGAAAAATACATTACGCCCCTGACCTACACCGAGAATGACAAAAAAATTGTCATCGAGCTGACACAGGAACGCTGGGTACTGGAAATTTATCGGACGATTATTGAAACCCTACAAGGCTTGGCCTGGATGATGCTGGTGTTTTTTATGGTGGCACTGATTGCTTATGTGATCGTACGTTGGTCAGAAATAAAGTATCAAAACTAAGCATTAAAACTACACTTATATCCTGCTCAAAATTGATCGTGCATGCTATGTTTAAAATTCATACAAAGACATACTTTACAATTAAGTACTATTTTATTAATAAATGAAATCTATCAGCTGATAAATTTTAATTATTATTATCCTACTGGTCGATAGTGCTTAAGTCTAATCTCCTAAAGTCTAGCTTGTGGCTATAAAAACCAACATGGTACAACTATTAAACAGATCGGATGATGCCTAGCAAAATGAATATCAACGATCAGGGGTAATACAACAATTCAAGTACGATAATTTTTAGTTAAGGAATACGTCATGCCTAAATCAGTACTCGTCATCAATTGCGGCTCTTCATCGATTAAATTTGCATTATTGCTTGAAGATCAAGAATTCCGCATCCATGGTTTGGCTGAAAACTTGGGTACGCCTGAAGCGCGGATTAAAGGTGTGACTGTAGGCAATGAACCTGTTGATATCCGTATTCCGAATGCTGATCATAAAGAAGCGTTAGAAGTAGGTTTAGAGCGTTTAGCTAATTATAAACCTGACGCAATTGGTCATCGTATTGTACATGGTGGCACGCTCACCAAAGCAGAATTATTGACTGATGATATTATTGAAAAAATCCGTACAGCAACACCACTTGCACCGCTGCACAACCCTGCACATTTAGTGGGTATTGAAGCCACCAAACGTCTTTTCCCAGACCTACCACAAGTGGCGGTATTTGATACGGCGTTCCACCAAACTATGCCGGAACATGCTTTCCGTTATGCATTACCAAAATTCTTATATACCGAACACAATGTCCGCCGTTACGGTTTCCACGGAACCAGTCACGCCTATGTATCTGAACGCGGTTCAGAACTGGCAGGCAGCTTTAAACAAGGTGGCTGGTTAACAGCACATTTAGGTAACGGTAGCTCGACTTGCGCAATCTGGAATGGTCAAAGTGTGGATACCTCTATGGGTCTAACTCCACTTGAAGGCATTGTTATGGGCACCCGTAGCGGTGATGTCGATCCAAGTTTACACAGCTTCCTGGCTGCTAACCTTGGCTGGGATCTCTACAAAATTGACAAGATGCTTAACAAAGAAAGTGGTTTGCTCGGTTTATCAGACAATCTTTCAAATGACATGCGTACCCTGATTGAAGCATCACAACAAGGCAATGAAGATGCCACGATTGCGATTGAAGTATTCTGCTACCGTCTGGCTAAATCTCTGGCTGCTTTAAGCTGTGGCTTGCCACGTCTTGATGGTCTGTTCTTTACCGGTGGTATTGGCGAAAACTCGGCTTATATCCGCGAAAAAACCATGGCTTACTTACCTCATTTCGGTTTCAACTTAAGCAAAGAACAAAACGACAACTTGAAACGCGGAACGGAAGGCCGTATCGATGCAGGTACAGGTCCGCAAATCTGGGTTGTTCCTACTGATGAAGAAGGTCGCATCGCGCAAGAAACTGAGCATGTTGTGAATGAGGTGAGTCAATTCGCTGCAAAAAAGTTTGAAGCTGATGTTGCGATGGCTTAAGCCATCGCACATTTTATGATGCTCATCATTGAATCCTTTTTATTTAGAATCAAGCTATGAAAACAATTTTATTAGTTCCAACCGGGGAAGGCGTAGGATTAACTTCAGCCAGTCTAGGCCTAGTTTACGCTTTGGAATGCCAAGGTGTGAAAGCCGGTTTTCTTAAACCTTTTTCACAAGAAAAAAATCAGCAAATAGATGGTACAACAGCACTGTATCGTCATTTATCCAAAAGCGAAACGGTTGAACCGATTGCTTATGAAAATCTCATCCAGCGACTGAGTCTGGGTGAAAGTGATGAGTTACTTGAAGAGGCTGTACGCCTGCATCGCCAAATTGCAAAACAGCATGATGTCATTATTGTGATGGGCTTAGTCCCGACCAGTCGCGATGCTTTTGCAGCAGAATTTAATGCAACTTTAGCCAAAGCCTTGGATGCCCAAGTCATTGTGGTGAGCAATGCAGATGTGAATAACCCTGTCGCGACTGCCGACAAAGTGGATACGCAATTACGCCATTTAGGCGGTGCTGCCAATGACCGCACTGCAGGTGTACTCTTTATGCGCACCAAAGGTTTGCCAGAAGATTCTGCACAAATTCCTGTCACGCTTGATCCAAGTATCCGCTTAATTAGCGACACCAATAAATTTGTTGCAGCGATTCAAAAAACCCATGCGCATATTGGTTCTGAACATCTTCCAGTGATTGGTTTAGTGCCGTTTAGTAACACCCTGAGTGTTCCGCGCATCTCTGATCTGGCAGCACATATTTCAGCAGAATGGATTAACAAGGGTGAAGCATCACAGCGTCGTGTGTTACACAGCAGTTTAATTGCTTCAAATATTGAACATGAACTGAAGAAATTTGTAGCTGGTGAACTGATCATTAGCGCATCTGACCGTATTGATGTTTTATTGGCAAGTAGTTTGGCAAGTTGCAATGGTATTCCCCTAGCAGGATTAGTGTTGACAGAACGCCATGAACCGAATGCAACTGTTCTAGAATTCTGCCAAGCTGCAATTAAAAATGGCCTACCGATTCTGCATACTTCATTAAGCACCTTTGAAACTGCTCAAAGCTTGTCAAATTTAAGTAATGAAATTCCAGTCGATGATACTGAACGTGCAGAACAGGTGACGCGTTTCGTATCCAGTCACATTAATCTGGATTGGCTGGTACAAATCCTGAATGGTTCATACAAACCACGTTTATCCCCTTCTGCTTTCCGCCACGAATTGGTTCAAAAATCAATTGCGGCGAAAAAACGTATTGTCCTGCCTGAAGGTGATGAACCACGTACCATTCAAGCGGCTGCAATTTGCCAAGCGCGTGGTATCGCACACTGTGTGTTATTAGCGAAACCTGAAGTTGTAATTGAGGTTGCCAAAGCACGTAATATCGAATTACCGCATGATCTTGAAATTATCGATCCGGATCTGATTCGTATCAATTACGTTGAAAAGATGGTGGCATTGCGCAAAGGTAAAATTAACGAATTACAGGCACGTGAACAACTGCAAGATACCGTTGTACTCGGTACCATGATGCTTGCTCTCGATCAAGTTGATGGACTGGTCTCTGGTGCTGTACACACCACTGCGAATACAGTTCGTCCTGCATTCCAGCTGATTAAGACTGCACCTGATTACTCACTAGTATCCTCTGTGTTCTTTATGTTGTTGCCAGATGAAGTCTACGTTTACGGTGACTGTGCAATCAATCCTGATCCGGATGCTGAACAGCTGGCTGAAATTGCAATTCAATCTGCAGACTCAGCAAAAGCCTTTGGTATTGACCCACGTATTGCCATGATTTCTTACTCCACTGGTACTTCTGGTACAGGTGCAGATGTAGAGAAAGTGGCTGAAGCAACACGCATTGCTAAAGCGCGTCGTCCTGATTTGCTGATTGATGGTCCACTTCAATACGATGCTGCATCAGTTGAAAGTGTAGGTCAATCGAAAGCACCTGGTTCACCTGTTGCCGGTCGTGCCAATGTGTTTATTTTCCCTGACTTAAATACCGGTAACACCACTTACAAAGCCGTACAACGTGCTGCGAATGTGGTGAGTGTAGGACCAATGTTGCAAGGTTTAAATAAACCGGTGAATGACTTGTCACGTGGGGCATTGGTAGATGACATCGTGTTCACGATTGCTTTGACTGCGATTCAGGCAGAGCAACAAGCTGCTCAATAACGCTTAAAATCAAGTTCTCCATGCCACCTGATTGAAAAATTGGGTGGTTTTTTTATGCGGATTCCATATAACAACCATTATTTTAAATAGCTGATGATTTAGCTGAAATTAATCGGTTAAGGCGACTCTTATCTTTCTTATAGCTGGATCATTCGTTTTAACGAGAGAAATATTTCCATCAGATTTTATACAGGGAATTTTACTGTTAGCGTCAAAAAAACTTGACCTAAAAATTTGCTGAATTTTATTGTCTCTAAAGCCTACTAGGTAAAGACTCTGATCGGGATAAGAGGGTGTTTTTTCCAAATACTTTTGGTTATCGTTGAGTATTTTTTTCAAAAAATATTTATGGTATTTCGGATCAGTGAGACTTTGATAAGGTCCTAATATACAAACGGTATCACTATAAGGAAATATTGAGCTTACTTTCAACGGCTGATCTAATATCTTTAGATTCCAGTATAGATGGAGTGCTTTATCAAAAGGCTTATCTAAATAAATCGGCCAAAACTTAACAAATAAATATAACAAGCCAAAAGTTATGTAGCCTAATAATATTCTAATCATACCAACTGCTCTTTATTTAATTATTGTTCCACATTTTATTTAGAATGTTCTCATCAATTTTCTTTGTCAACCATACGGTATGCTCTGCACACTCCTTGTCTTCGGTGACCATCTTCACCACTTCAAAACCATGAGCTTTTAATAATTGTCGATATTCATCTGACGATAAACTGGCATGATACAAAGCGTCGCCAAACATATCCCCTATCACTTCACCATGACTTGGACCACTAGTAAACATCAATGCAGCTCCCGGCTTGGTATGCTGTTGAAATATTGAAAACATCGCTCGCTGATCATCTGGAGTCAAATGAAAAAAACTATCCCAAGCCAAAATGCCTTGGAAATTTTGTCCTAAATCTATCTGACGCATATCTGCCTGAATCCAGCGCTGTTGAGGAAAATTTTGTTGTGCCATTTCAATCATGACCTCGGAACTATCGACACCGACCACTGAATGACCCTGTGCAATTAAATAGGCTGCAATAGGTTTCGCTGAACCACAGCCCAAATCAAGGATTGTTGAATGTTCTGGAAGAAGTGAAAGAAAATGATCGAGCCATGCTTTTTCATAAAGAAATTGACCACGCAACTCTGTCCATACACGTGCATGTTTTTTATAAATTTCAATAATATTTTGCGCAAGTTCAGACTGACTTTTCATCATCAACAGTTTCGTATTCTTTAAAAGAGTATACGCAGATTTAGATCGAGATTTGAAGATTTGAAGATTTGAAGATTTGAAGATTTGAAGATTTGAAGATTTGAAGATTTGAAGATTTGAAGATTTGAAGATTTGAAGATTTAGAATGTTTTTATTTTGATAAAATTTAAAGCAAAAAAAAAGAAGATAGAGCTTAGACCTGATCTTCTTTTTGACCGTAAAACCATGTCGCTGCGATATATAAAGAGAAACCAACGACTGAAACTACTGCAGTAATCATACACTTATAACATTCTAGATTTGATAAGCTCATTATGTAAAAGTTTTATGACAAATTTATGACAATATTGTCATATTTAATACAACTTAAAATAATCACATTAATTCATAATTTTCAATAATTTAAAATATAAAATAGATTCTTAATATTTTAATTGCTGCTTTAAATGACATATTTCCACTGAAATATGACAGCCTTTTGTCATATTTATGACAGAAATACCCCACAAAAATGACAGTTAAATTGAGTTGAAATTCGCTATTAAACTTTTGGCCAAAAAGCAGTCAAAACGCCCACAAAACTTGCTTTTTATCTTATAATTTAGCCCGCTAGCTAACAGCCCGCTCAAGAGATATTTGATATGACAACTATTATCAAGCAAGATGACTTGATCACATCGGTAAAAGATGCGCTTCAGTTCATTTCTTACTATCATCCACAAGACTTCATCCAAGCGATGAGCCGTGCTTATGATCGTGAAGAGAACAAAGCCGCAAAAGATGCTATTGCACAAATCTTAATTAACTCTCGTATGTGTGCAGAAGGCCATCGCCCGATCTGCCAGGATACCGGGATTGTTAACGTATTTCTTGAAGTGGGTTTAGACGTTAAATTTGATTTAACGATGAGCTTAGACGATGCAATTAACGAAGGTGTACGTCAGGGTTATTTAGAAAACTCGAACATTCTTCGCGCATCAGTTTTAGCTGATCCTGCTTTTGGTCGTAAAAATACCAAAGACAATACACCTGCGGTGATCCACTACAAACTCGTACCAGGTAACAAAGTAGACATTACTGTTGCTGCTAAGGGTGGCGGTTCAGAAAACAAATCTAAACTTGCGATGTTGAATCCATCTGATTCAATTGTGGATTGGGTACTTAAAACTGTTCCAACCATGGGTGCAGGCTGGTGTCCTCCTGGCATGCTGGGTATAGGTATTGGTGGTACTGCTGAAAAAGCCATGATGCTTGCCAAAGAAGCATTGATGGAAGAAATAAACATGGACGAATTGCTTCGCCGTGGTCCACAAAGCAAAATGGAAGAACTCCGTATCGAAATCTTCGAAAAAGTAAATGCTTTGGGTATTGGTGCGCAGGGTCTTGGTGGTTTAACCACAGTTCTTGATATTAAAATCAAAGATTACCCATGTCACGCTGCGGGTAAACCAGTCGGTATGATTCCGAACTGTGCTGCAACCCGTCATGCACACTTCCAGTTAGACGGTTCTGGTGTTGCCCACATTCAAGCACCTAAACTTGATGACTACCCTGCTGTAACTTGGGATTCTTCAACCTCTAAACGTGTTGACCTAGACAACATCACCCAAGAAGAAATGAACTCTTGGCAACCAGGTGACACATTACTTCTTAACGGTACAATCTATACCGGTCGTGATGCTGCGCACAAACGTATGGTTGACATGATCAACAATGGTGAAGAATTACCTGTCGATCTTAAAGGTAAATTCATTTACTACGTTGGCCCTGTTGATCCAGTGGGTGATGAAGTTGTTGGTCCTGCAGGTCCAACAACAGCTACACGTATGGACAAATTCACACGCCAAGTTTTAGAACATACTGGTTTGTTCGGTATGATTGGTAAAGCGGATCGTGGTCCGACTGCTATTGAAGCAATTAAAGACAATAAAGCGACTTACTTGATGGCTGTAGGTGGTGCTGCTTACCTGGTATCTAAAGCAGTTCGTCAAGCTGAAGTGGTTGCATTTGCGGACTTAGGTATGGAAGCAATCTACAAATTTGTAGTTGAAGATATGCCTGTATCTGTAGCAGTTGACGTGAATGGTACTTCTATTCATGCCACTGCACCAAAAATCTGGCAAGCGAAAATTGGTAAAATTCCAGTAGTTGATGCTGCTGCGGTTTAATTTTCCAAGCTAAAAAAGCACCCGAATGGGTGCTTTTTTTGAATCTAGATAAATGTTTTACTTAATCGAAACTTATTTTCAGCTTCAAATTGAGAAATGTGTATTTACCAGGTCATTGGATTCCACAACTTAAATGGTGTGGTCAGTTGCACATCTTCCGCAGGATCATATTTAGCCGGTTTAAGCTTTTGAGCTTTTTTACGTATTTTACCTGTATTTTGATCTTGAGCCACAAAGTTAAAACTTTCCGACTTTAACTGGGTAAATGCAATTTCGTTTAAGCCTGCTTTTTCAGGCACCATCATCAATGGGCCCGAAACTTCACGACGGGTACTTAAATTTTCTTCATCATATTTAATAAAATAGGATTGCCCAGCTTCCACGGTAAAATCTAAATATTTAGGCTTTTGAAAATGCTGTGCACCCAAAGGACGACTGCTCGATAAACGATAGGTTCCTGCCGGCAATTCAATCCAGTAATAATGATTATTCAATAAACTGGGAATGCGCTCACTATTAATAAAAAGACTGGATGCCACAATTTCTTGACGGTTCCATTTACTGTCAGGACGGTACATATACACAATGGCAGCTTGATCATTTTGTGCTTGTACAGGCTGAAAACGCTGGCCTAATTTTTGGTTGACCCAAGCACCAATGGTAAACATACCGAGACGGTGCTGCTCAATAAAGCCTGGCTTGCTGTTAAAATCAACAGGTTTTAGGGTTGATGTTACTTGGGCATGTTCAACAGCAGATTTGCCATGACACCCCATTAAAATAATGCTTGCACAGACCGCAATACAGACTCCACGCATGATTTTCCCTCACCGCGTATTTTTTATTTTTGTACTCAATTAAACACTTAATTTTTCGCTATATTGATCGCGACATTGATCTGAGTTAGTTGATCTTATTTAGGCATCCACGCCTAGTGTTTGAGATTAACATTGCGTTTTATTTTTGGAAATAAAAAACGTGCGAAAACACAAGTTTTCCGCACGTTTCAGACGAATAGCGAATTAAGCAGATTTAGAATTTACAACTTTCAAATCTACTTTAGGCGCAGCTTCAGTCTCTGCTTTAGGTTGACGCTCTGCCTTTAACTCTGGCTTTCCTTCACCATTAATCACCGCATCAGTTACGACCACAGTCCCTACATCGGTACGGCTTGGTAAATCATACATGGTTTCAAGTAAAGAATTTTCCAGGATTGAACGCAGACCACGTGCACCTGTATTACGTTCTAATGCTTTTTTGGCAACAGCACGCAATGCAGAATCTTCAAATACAAGGTCAACATTTTCCATACCGAATAAATACTGGTATTGGCGTGTTAAGGCATTTTTCGGTTCAGTCAGAATCTGCATCAGTGCTTCTTCATCCAACTCTTCCAAAGTTGCAATCACCGGTAAACGACCAATGAATTCTGGAATTAAACCAAATTTCACCAAATCATTCGCTTCCACTTGACGGAATAAATCAGACAATTTCTTAGTTTCGTCTTTTTTCTTCACGTCCGCAGTGAAACCAATACCGCCTTTTTCTTGACGTTGTTGGACGATTTTCTCAAGACCCGAGAAGGCACCGCCACAAATAAACAAGATATTCGAGGTATCAATTTGAATGAACTCTTGTTGCGGATGCTTACGACCACCTTGTGGTGGAATTGAGGCAACCGTACCTTCGATCATTTTCAATAATGCTTGCTGTACACCTTCACCCGATACATCACGGGTAATCGACGGGTTTTCAGACTTGCGGGTAATCTTGTCGATTTCATCGATATAGATAATACCCTTTTGCGCTTTCTCTACATCGTAATCCGCTTTTTGAAGAAGTTTCTGTACGATGTTTTCAACGTCTTCACCGACATAACCGGCTTCGGTTAATGTCGTTGCATCTGCCATAGCAAATGGAACATCGAGAAGACGCGCTAAAGTTTGAGCAAGTAAGGTTTTACCTGAACCTGTTGGTCCAACCAGCAGAATATTACTTTTCGCAAGTTCTACCGCATCATCAGGTTTATGACCTGAGTTGGTGACTTTTAAACGTTTGTAATGGTTATAAACCGCAACTGAAAGCGTTTTTTTCGCAACATCTTGACCAATAACATATTGATCAAGCGCAGCACGAATTTCATGTGGTTTTGGCAAAGGTTTAGTTGCCCAATCACCAGATTCGACTTGCTGACTGGTCTGGACTAAATCTAAGCATACGTCCACACACTCATTACAGATGTAAGCGTCCTCACCTGCAATCAGTTTCCCGACTTCAGACTGCGTTTTACCGCAAAATGAACAATGCTTTTGTCCTTGAGGATGTTCGGACATATTCACTCCAATATTAAAATCTGAAAATTATGGACGTTTACTTAACACTTCATCCACGAGACCGTATTCTTTAGCAGCCTGGGCTGTCATAAAGTTGTCACGGTCAGTATCTCTTGCAACAGTTTCATAGTCTTGACTACTATGCTCTGCCATTAAACGGTTTAAACGTTCTTTAATGAATAGAATTTCACGTGCGTGAATTTCAATATCCGATGCTTGACCACGGAAACCACCGAGTGGCTGGTGAATCATCACACGGGCATTTTCCAAGCAATAACGCTTACCTTTCGCACCGGCATTCAACAAGAACGCACCCATAGATGCCGCTTGACCCATACAATAAGTCACTACATCGGGTTTAATAAACTGCATGGTGTCATAAATGGCCATACCTGCAGTCACCGAACCACCTGGTGAATTAATATAGAGGTGTATATCTTTATCTGGGTTCTCTGCTTCTAAAAACAACATTTGCGCAACAATTAAGTTGGCCATGTTGTCTTCAACTTCACCTGTTAAAAAAATTACACGCTCACGCAAAAGGCGTGAATAAATATCAAAAGAACGCTCACCACGAGAAGACTGTTCTACGACCATTGGCACTAAAGCGTTATCAATTGTTGGAACATACATACGTTATTTATTCCTAAATTTTTTGTTACTCAACTCATAGTCACAATATGAGGGATAATTGTCTAAATTGCAAAATATTCCCAATTAAATAACAGATATTTTTTGCATAAGCTTTGTTAATTCAGGACACGTTCAATATAAGCCAATACATAAAAAAAGGCGCATGATGCGCCTTTTTTTAATCAGCTAAACTTAGCCTTGTTGACGAGCTTGTTGCTCTTTCAACAATTCTTCATAGCTTACAGCTTTATCAGTCACTTTAGCAGACGCTAAAATGTGATCAACGATTTGATCTTCTAACACAACAGCTTCGATTTGAGCACGTTGTTGTTTGTCATTGTTGAAGTATTCAATAACTTCTGTAGGATCTTCATAAGAAGAAGCCATGTCATTGATGTAAGCTTCAACACGAGCAGGATCAACTTCGATTTTAGCATCAGCTAAAACTTTGCTTACCAACACACCTAATTTAACTGCTTTCTCAGCTTGTTCTTTGAACAAGTCATCTGGAAGCATGCTGCTGTCAAATGCTTGCGCACCTTGAGCACCAAACTGTTGAGTGAATTGCTGAATCATTTGTTGACGTTGACGGTCAATTTCTTGAGCCAACATAGACTCAGGAACTTCAACTTCGTTTGCAGCTACAAGCGCGTCAAAAGTCGCAGCTTTAACTTGGTTACGAAGACCGTTTTTCACTTCACGATCCATGTTTTTGCGAACGTCAGCTTTTAATTTTTCAACGCCTTCTTCTTCAGTCAAACCAAAGATTTTTAAGAATTCAGCATCAATTTCTGGAAGTTTTGGTTTTTCAACTTGCTTAACAGTGATTTTGAACTGTGCAGCTTTACCAGCAAGGTTTTCAGCTTGGTAGTCTTCAGGGAAAGTTACATCAATAACTTTCTCTTCGCCTTTCTTCATACCAACGATACCGTCTTCGAAGCCAGGAATCATACGACCAGAACCTAAAACAAGTTTAAAGTCTTCAGCAGTACCGCCTTCAAACTTCTCACCGTCAACAGTACCTTCGAAATCGAAAGTTACTTGCATGTCTTTTTTAGCCATGCCTTTGGTTTCAGCCCAAGTTTGACGTTGTTTTTGAAGGTTTTCAATCATTTGGTCAACGTCTTTGTCGTTAACTTCAGTTGTTTTACGTTCAACTTCCAAAGCATCAAAAGCTTTCACTTCAACTTCTGGATAAACTTCTACAGTTGCTTGATAAACAAGAGCGTCTTCTTTGTTTTCAACTTTATCAATGTTTGGCATGCCAACAGCATTGATTTTTTCTTGCTGAATTGCTTCGAATACTGTGTCACGAATTACATCGTTCACAACTTCTTGATAAATGCCTGCGCCATATTCACGACGTACAACATTTAAAGGCACTTTACCTGGACGGAAGCCGTTGATCTTCACAGTTTTAGCAGTGCGTTTTAAACGAGCTTCAAATTGCTCGTTCACACGGCTCGTCGGTACAGATACATTTAAACGACGGGCAACGCCCGAAACCGCTTCAGAAGTTACTTGCATGGCTTCCTCGATATAGAAATAGTAATTGCAATTTTGAAAGTGCCATATTATATGACAACATTGGAAGATATACAAAACAGGATGATTTAACCATTAAATTTTAAGCTTTCTTCTGATAAAAATCCGTTTTTATTTCAATTTCCTAACACTTTATCTGACAAATACGCTCATTTTGTATGCTCTTTCGCTAAAAGCGTAAATTTTCTTAATTTTGAGTACTTAGAGCTGATTGAGTTCGTGCATCCTAACTTAGAGTTGCATCACTCTTTGTAACTGCCAATAAAAAACGTGCTTCAACTTGTAACAATCTCAATCACTGAAGATCACTTTTTTAATTGCATTACAAAATTTATAACGCACCAATACTCGCTGTTTAAATCCGGTTCATAACCTTTATCACCCAAAACAAACACGGATGAACTTTGTATAAGTTCATTACAAGAGATCGCGAACAAAGTTTAGTAGCGCTTCGACTCGAGTGAAAATCGTGCATTGATAATGAATACAACCTACTCCATATAAGAAACACGATGTAACATCAAATTAACGGTTCGACATCACAAATTGCTTAAAAAATTCTTAATATGAGTATGATTAAAATTCACAATCAAAAATTACACATTAAATGATTTTATAGATATACAAATAAAATCAAAAACTTAAATCCATATTACTATATTCTTTTATTTAATAAAAAAATCAATACAAGAATAATGATCGTAAACCACAATCAAAATTAATAGTTATACAAAATAAGAATCATTATTATTCTCATACATTTTCACAGTTCACCTTTTGAGTTAGAAATGGCCTTCATAAAAACACGCAAAAAAATCGTATCTTCTGCGATTGTGTCATCACTTTCAGTCATGGCAGGGAATGCAATTGCACAAGATCAAGTGACTCAACTTGATACTATTCGTACTCAAGCAGAAGTAGAAACAACTCAGGGTTTAAAAGTAGATAAATCTGCAAACACGAAGTTCGTTGCTCCGCTGCTGGATACACCTAAATCAGTTTCTATCATTTCTAAACAACTGATTGCAGATACTCAAGTAACAACTTTAAGCGATGCTTTGCGTACTGTGCCTGGTATTACTTTAGGTGCAGGTGAAGGTGGTAACCCAAATGGCGACCGTCCATTTATTCGTGGTTATAACTCTGAAAGTTCAATGTATGTGGATGGTGTGCGTAGCGCAACTTCACAAAACCGTGAAATGTTTGCTGTAGAACAGGTTGAAGTCACTAAAGGTTCTGCCTCTGCAATGGGTGGTGCGGGAACCACTGGTGGTAGTATCAACATGATTTCTAAAGTTGCGAAACAAGGTGACTTCTTAGAAGGTTCTGTTGGCGCAGGTACAGACAATTACCAACGTATTACCTTAGATGGCAACAAAGATTTTGGTAATGGTATTGCAGCCCGTGTTGCAGTATTGGGTCACAAAAATGAAAAAGCCGGCCAGGCGGATGGTACTGAATACGCACGTGCTGGTATCGCGCCAAGTATTACTTTTGGTTTGGACACAGCGACTCGTGCAACTTTAAGCTACTATTACTTAAAATCTGACGATACACCAGATTCGGGTGTTCCCTATTGGAATGGTTCCGCTGCTATTGGTAAGCCTTTACATGCCAAACAAGGTATTTACTATGGTTGGTTAGACCGTGATTTCCAGAAACAGGAAAATCAAATTGGTACATTTAAGTTAGAACATGATCTAACTGACAATTTAACGATTAGCAACACAGCTGTTTATGGCAACTCTAAAAATGATTATGTCTGGACACAGCCAGATGACTCAAAATTAAATATTGCTAACGGTCAAGTAGTTCGTCGTGCAAATACCCGTATTACGGATACTGATACATTTAGCGATCAACTTGCATTAACAGGTAAATTTAATACCGGTACTCTAAAACATAGCTTTAATATTGGTGCAGAATATTCGAAACAGGAATCTGAGAAAGGAAGTTATTTACTAACGGATTTAGGTCAAGCAGCAACCTCAACTCTTCCAGCTAATTTGAGTGCAAATAAAGCATGTAGTACATTCACCAATGTAACTTCAAACTATTGGTGTACAAGTGCCTACAACCCTAATTCAAAAGATCCTTGGTTAGGTTCAATCGCAGCCGCACCAAAAGCCAGCACAACTGAAACTGAAAGTACTTCTGTGTATGTTCTAGATAATATTGAACTTACACCTAAATGGTTATTAGACCTGGGTGTGCGTTGGGATAAATTTGAAACTGAGCAAGATATTCATGCTACAGGCACAAAATATGCAAATGACAGCGATTTCTTTAATTACCAAGCGGGTGTAACGTATAAACCATTAGAAAACGGTTCTATCTATGCAAGCTACGCAACTTCATCCAACCCAGTTGGGGTGGATGCTGCTGATGGCTCAGAAGGACTTTCTGTTCCTGGACGTAATACGACTGAAGCACAAGCTCAAGTAATAAACAACCTCAAACCAGAGGAAGTTCGCACCATGGAACTTGGCACAAAGTGGGATTTATTTAATGATAAATTAAACTTAACAGCTGCTATTTTCCGTACTGAAAAAACCAATACACGAGCTGTTGATACTGATGGTTTTACACGAAATATTGGTGAAACTCGCGTAGATGGTCTTGAGCTTGGCGCAAGCGGTAACATCACTGATAAATGGGCGGTTTCTGCGGGTTATACTTATCTAGACAGTGAAATTGTCGATGATGGTACTGGTACGAATGATGGCAAACAAGTTCAAAACGTCGCGAAAAACTCAGCAACACTTTGGACAACTTGCCAAGTATTACCGCAATTAACTTTAGGCGCTGGTGCAACTGCTATGGATAAAGTCTATGGCGATGCTGCTAACACCAAATATGTTCCAGGTTATGTACGTTACGATGCCATGGCGCGTTACAACGTCAACAAAAATGTTGACCTGCAGTTGAATGTCAACAACCTGTCTGATGAACGCTATTTCACTAAAGCATATTCATCACATTATGCAACTGAAGCAGAAGGTCGTAGCGCAGTATTATCGCTAAACTTCAAATACTAAGTTCAATTAAAACCATAAATTAATTATGGTTTTAATCTAAAATAGCCTCATAATAATGAGGCTATTTTTATAGCTAAAAGAATTCATTCTTCCAAAGGTGTATTGCCGTGATCCATCATATTCCTAACGTCCTGACTAAAGAACAAGTTCAATATTTTCGTGAAGAAATGAATAAAATTGAATGGGTCAATGGTAAAGTCACTGCGGGTACACTTTCAGCCACAGTCAAACAAAATCAACAACTTCCGGAAGATCTTCCGCTAACCCATCATTTAAGCACCATTATTTTAGAATCATTAGGACAACATCCTTTATTTCTGTCTGCCGCCATTCCTTTAGATATCATTCCTCCCCTGTTTAACCGTTATGAAAATAATGAAGCCTTCGGTTTTCATGTCGACAATTCGATTCGCAGAATTCGTGGAACCAATGAACGCTTAAGAACAGATTTATCCTGTACGGTTTTTTTAAGTGAACCAGATGAATATGAAGGTGGGGACTTAGTGGTAGAAGATACTTATGGCTACCATGAGGTCAAACTTCCTGCAGGCGACATGATTCTCTACCCTTCAACCAGTTTGCATGAAGTAACGCCAGTAACCTCAGGTTGCCGTATAGCATCATTCTTTTGGGTACAAAGCATGGTTCGTGATGAAGCTGAACGTCATATGCTCTTCAATCTTGATCAAAGTATTCAGAACCTGCGTATGCAGTTGAGTGATCAGCATGATGAAGTGATCAAGCTGACCAATCTTTATCATAATTTAATGCGTAAATGGGCTGAACTGTAATTATTTTAACCCCCAAAAATTAAATGGGCGGCCGAGACTTTATATCGGCTAGCCTAGTCAATGACTTATAAATATAAGAATATCCGTTTTATCTGTGAGCCAGATTTGACTGTCATCGTATCGTTTTCCCTTTGAGCATGAATGCTTTATCTAATGAACAAGCTTGAGTTAAGTCATATTCCAAACCATTTTCATGATAATTAAATACTTACCACCACTATTGCTAATGATAATAATTATCATTATAATTCGTATCAATTGTTACAGGCCATAACAATATCTCCACTTTTGCTGCTATTTTGCCGACTTTAAAAGTGGCAAGGCAGTAATGGAATTCTGTCATATACGATATTAGGGATTAGCCACCATGGCACAGATTAAAAGCCGTAAACATAATCGAAATGCGCAACTGGTTGCTTTAGCCGCATCTCTCCCTCTCATGGCTCATGCAGCAAATACACAAGGTGTCACTCAGCTTCCAACCATTACAGTAAAGTCAGATGCAGAAAATAAATATAAAGCGGATAAGGTGAGTTCGCCCAAATACACTCAACCTCTGGTAGATACCCCGCAAACCGTTTCAGTGATTAAAAAAGAATTATTAAAAGAACAAGGTGCAACCTCCCTAGTTGAAGCCTTAAGAAATACGCCGGGAATTACCCTGCAACTAGGTGAAAATGGCAATACCAGTGCCGGCGATGCCTTTCAAATGCGCGGTTTTTCTACACAAACCTCTACCTATGTCGACGGTATTCGCGATTTGGGTGCCGTCACTCGTGATGTCTTTAACCTGGAACAGATTGAAGTGGTCAAAGGCCCTTCTGGCGCAGAAGCAGGACGTGGATCGGCATCGGGTTATATTAACTTGGCCACAAAACTGCCTCATGCAGAAAATAGTCGTGAAGTTTCTACAACTTATAACACGGCGGAACATGCACGCCTGACTGCTGACATTAACCAGATGATTAATGATGGCATTGCTTTTCGTTTAAATGCGATGGGACAAGACGGCGGTGTTGAAGGTCGGGATTTTATTGAAAACAATAGCTGGGCCATTGCCCCTTCAATTGCTTTCGGTCTAGATAGCAATACGCGTCTGTATCTCTACTCACAGCATATTCGTCAACGTAATATTCCAGATGGCGGTATTCCGACTGTCGGCATGGAAGGTTTTTACAATGCAGATTCAGCTTTAGCTTCAGCACCTAAAGTCAACCGTGAAAATTATTATGGTCATGTGAATGATTATGAAGATGTCGACGCAGACATGTTCACTGCAAAAATCGAAAGTGATTTGGCAGAAAACCTGAAACTGACCAATATCACCCGTGCAGGTAAAACCAACATGCAACGGATATTAACCGGGATTAATAGCCTGAGTACCAACGGTTCGACCAATCCGAATAACTGGACAGTGAGCCGCTCTCGCCAAGGGGTAGATCAGGAAAATAAGATTCTTGCCAACCAGACTACTTTAAATTTAAATTTAAAAACCGGTGCTATTGAACATGATGTGGTTGCAGGTCTGGAATTTCTAAAAGAACAGCAACATAACAAAACCCTAGCTACGCAAATGCCGGGGCAAACCACTGTTACTCCGACTGCAGCTAACTTATATAATCCTGATCGTAACCAAGTGCTACCAAGCTTAGTTTATACAGGTGGTTATACCAATGGCGAAACAGATACTGCCGCAGCGTATTTATTTGATACGCTCAAATTTGGTGAACGTTTCCAGCTGAATGGTGGGGTGCGGGTCGATTATTATGACACTGAATATGATGCTTTAACCCTGCCATCAGGCAGCAGCAGCTTAGTACCTGCCAGTTTTGCTGCACACGATACTTTAGTCAGCTGGAAACTCGGGGGGCTATATAAACCTACTGCTTACAGCAGTGTGTATGCCTCTTATGCCAAATCTCTGACCCCTCCCGGAAGTGCCAACTTTAACCTTTCAGCAGAAGGAATTAACAGTGCAGCTGCAAAACCACAGGAAACCAACCACTATGAAGTTGGAACAAAGTGGGATCTGCTCAATGATCAATTGGCGATCAATGCTGCAGCCTATTACACTGAAAATGAAAACCAGTTTACTCAGGATGCGATTACCAGAGAATCCATTCAGGAAGGTAAAACAACCGTCAAAGGTGTAGAACTCAGTGCTGTAGGTAAAATCACTGATGCATGGAATGTCTCTGCGGGTGTTGCCCATATGAAAACCGAGCAAGAAGACCAGTTAAGTGTTAATGCCACCACCGGAGCAATTACCCATACCAATAACGTACGCTGGTCACCAGAATGGACTGCAAGCCTATGGTCTACTTATGATATTGCCGGTTTTAAACTGGGTCTGGGCGCACGCTATGTAGATGAACAAAAACGTGTGATTACCGACAGCACGGCAGCGGCGAATATGCCAAGTATTCCGAGCTATGTGGTATTTGACGCCATGGCCGGTTATACCTTCAATAAAAATGCCTCTGTAAACCTAAATGTCTATAATCTGGCAGATAAAGAATATATCAGCACCCTAAACAATGGTGGCGGTCGTGTGGTATTGGGTCAACCACGTTCAGCAGCATTGACCTTTAATTATAAATTTTAAGCCATTCGCCAAGTCTGAGCAGATTGAGTATAAATGTAGTGTGTTAGAGCTAGGGTCTGTTGACACTTCCTCTATGTTTGCGACGACGCATATTTTTTAGCTGATATGAGGCATGGAGTAGGAAATTTAGTCATTCTAAATGACTACTTCATAACGATATAGCAGCAAAAAATATGCTTGTCCCGTAGGGCTGTGGCTAAAATTATCTCAGATTTCGTTTTGAAACTTGATAATAGTCTCGCTATTCTATACGTTTCATGCCTCATCTGCTCAATTTTAGCCTACAGCGCAAATCATTTATGAAGTATCAACAGACCCTATGCACTACATGATTTATTTTTGAGTCCACCTCATTCAAGGGATGCAGATAAAGCTGATGATGTTACATATTCCTGAAATTTTAACCAAACAGCAGGTCACTGAATTACGCCAGCAACTGGATGCGAGTCATGCCTGGATTCAGGGTCAGCAAAGCGCAGGCTTTCAGGCTCAAAAAATAAAAAATAATCTGCAAATCGATGTGAACAGTATTATCTATCAATCCCTATCTCCCAAGATCTTGCAAGCCTTACAAAGAAATGCTCAGGTCAAATCTGCGGCACTGCCCAAACACATACTCTCGCCTTTGTTTAACTGCTATCAAGATGAGGGCAATTATGGCAATCATGTCGACAGTGCGGTGCAATATTCAGATGCGACAGGACATGCAATTCGTACCGATGTTTCGATCACCCTGTTTTTATCTGAACCGGATGAATATGAAGGTGGTGAACTGATTATTGAAGATCATTATGGCAGCCATGAAGTAAAACTGGATGCAGGTGATGCCATTCTCTACCCTGCTACAAGTTTGCATCGAGTGGAACCAGTAACGCACGGTAAACGGATTGCAGCATTTACCTGGTTACAAAGCATGGTCAAAGATGACTGGCAACGCAGTATGCTATTTAACTTAGATATGACTATTATGAAACTACGACTACAAGTGGGCGATTCAGAAGAAATTATCAGTTTAACTAGCCATTATCATAATTTATTGCGCCAATGGGGCGATTTATGAAACCAGTGACACCGCTTGACCCATTCAGCCAAATTCCAGCACATTTGCAAACCCTTGCCGATTATGAACGACAAGCTGAAAAGCACCTTCCAGAAAGTACCTGGCATTACTTACAAGGCGGTGCCATGGATGAAGTCAGCCTTCAGGAAAACCTGGATCAGTTTAAAAAAATCCAGCTGATTCCTAGACATTTAAATGACCTGACTCAAGGCAATACCGTATGTGAAATTTTGGGACAAACCTTTCCACATCCAATTTTTTTGGCACCGATTGGTCATCAACAACTGTTTCATGCCGATGCTGAACTGGCGACGGCTTTAGCGGCTGAAGTACTACAGAGCAACCTGATTTTGAGTACTTTCAGCAATACCGATATGCGTAGCCTCAAAGCTGAAGATCCTTACAAATGGTTTCAACTCTATTGGCAGGGTGACCGGGAAAAATCGCTTGCCCTAGTGAAACTGGCAGAGCAGCACAACTTTAAAGCTTTGGTCATTACCGTCGATTCACCGCATACCGGTATTCGGGATCGTGAACGTCGGGTATTTTTCCAGTTACCCGAAGGTATGCACCATCCGCATACGCCTGCGCATCTTCCCCTGCCTGAAATTGGTAAAGATCAACATCCGGTATTTAATGGCTTAATGCAGATTGCTCCGAAATGGGACGATATCCAATGGCTGATCAAGAACACCTCACTCCCTGTGATTTTAAAAGGGGTTGTTCATCCCAAAGATGCAGAAATTGCGATTCAATACGGTGTTCAAGGATTGATTATTTCCAATCACGGTGGGCGGGTTTTAGATAGCTGCATTTCACCCCTCACCGCCCTGCAGCGTATTAAAGCAGTGGTTCCTCAGGATTTCCCTTTAATTGTCGATGGTGGAATTCGTCGTGGAAGCGATGTTTTTAAAGCGCTGGCTTTAGGTGCTTCAGCGGTCTGTATTGGTCGTCCCTATATTCATGGTTTAGCCGTGGCAGGTGCTTTAGGGGTTGCCCATGTGCTTAAAATTTTAAAGGAAGAATTTGAGATTACAATGGCTTTAGCGGGAACTGCGACATTAAATGAGATCACTTCCGACTATATTTTTCACAAAAAATCAAATTAAAGGAAAATATTTTCTATAAATCTGCTGTAAACGCAAAAATAGAAATTTATTTTCGGAATAAGTGGATTAATATTTAGTTATAGATTTGCAAGTGCTGCGATAAAGCTAAGTCGTAATAATTTATCAATATTTTACGACTTTCGACTAAAGTACCCGAAGCAGCGCTTGTAAATGGTTAGAATAGACACAATCTATATTCGTAGTACGTTGCCGTTATCCACGATTAAAAGCAATACATGCTACACAAGGAGTTACCTCATGATGTTGGCTGATCCAAGTAAAAAATATCGTCGCATGTACCAACGTGTAGACTTGCCAGACCGCCAATGGCCAAATAACGAAATTAACAAAGCGCCAATGTGGATGAGCACCGACCTTCGTGACGGTAACCAAGCGATTTTCGAACCGATGGATATGGAACAGAAATTTAAAATGTTCCAGATGTTGGTGAAAATTGGCTTTAAGCATATTGAAATTGGTTTCCCTTCTGCATCGCAAATTGACTTTGATTTCACGCGTAAATTGATTGAAGAAAATCATATTCCAGATGACGTTTACATCGAAGTTTTGGTTCAGGCACGTGATCACTTGATTCAACGTACTTTTGAATCGTTGATTGGTGCAAAACGCGCGATCGTGCATATCTACAATTCAAACTCACCGACTTTCCGTCAAAAAGTCTTGAATGTTGATGTTGCCGGTGCAAAACAGTTAGCAGTAAATGCTGCGACAAAAGTGAAAGAATATGCAGCGCAATATCCTGAAACCGAATTTATTTTTCAGTACAGCCCGGAATGTTTCTCTGCGACTGAATTAGAAGTGGCAAAAGCGGCCTGTGATGCAGTAACTGAAGTTTGGGAAGCATCACCGACAAATAAAGTGATCTTGAACTTGCCGGCTACGGTGGAAGTGTCGACACCAAACGTCTATGCCGACCAAGTGGAATGGATGCATCGCAATATCGAGCGTCGTGATGGCGTAATTATTTCTGTGCACTGCCACAATGACCGTGGTTGTGGGATCGCAGCTTCTGAATTGGCGATTATGGCCGGTGCTGACCGAGTCGAAGGCTGTGTGTTTGGTAATGGCGAACGTACCGGTAACGTGGATGTTGCAGCAATTGCCTTGAACATGTACACCCAAGGTGTTGCACCAAACTTGGATTTCTCCAATATCAATGAAATTATTGCCACTGTTGAAGAATGCACTGGCTTGCCCGTTCACCCACGTCATCCGTATGCAGGCGACTTGGTGTTCACCGCATTCTCTGGTTCGCATCAAGATGCGATCAAGAAAGGTTTCGAGTTCCAGAAGAACCAAGAAATGTGGGATATGCCTTACTTGCCAATCGACCCTAAAGATTTAGGTCGTGACTACGATGCCGTGATTCGTGTCAATTCACAGTCAGGTAAAGGCGGTATTTCTTACTTGTTGGAATCGAACTACAACGTGGTGTTGCCGCGTCGCTTGCAAATTGAATTCTCACAAGCGGTTCAGCAAGTCACGGATGAACAGGCGAAAGAAATTTCAGCACAAGATATCTGGGCTTTGTTCAAACAGAATTATGTTGCAATCAAAGACGCTCATTACTCTGCGAAAAACTACAGATTGTCTGATGACAATGGCAATCAGGTGATTGAGTTAGATATCGAAATTAACGGTGAAAATCAACACTTACGTGGTGAAGGTAACGGTCCGATTTCTGCCATCTTGAATGCATTACAATTACCAATTGACGTGTTGAACTATGAAGAACGTAGCATTAGTTCGGGTGCTCACGCCAAAGCCTTGGCTTTAATTGAGCTTCAAGTGAAAGGCACAGGTAAATCTGCATTCGGTGCAGGTGTTCACGACAACATTGTGACTGCTTCAATCGAAGCAATCATTGCCTGTACCAACCGTTTGATCGAACAAGGTGTATTAAGTACCGATCAGGTCGTTGCTGCCGCCGTATAAACGATATCAAATAAAAAACTTTAGAAAGGATACCCTCAAGTGGTATCCTTTTGTTATTCATCCTAAAGATTTAAGGCGAAAATTTCCTGTGTCTTTTCCAGCTGACTCAGTGGGTCTAGTTACCCCACAAAAGTTCTCATTCGAAGAGCCGTTAGAGCTTGAATGTGGTCGCATTCTCCCACGTTTCGAAATCATGGTTGAAACCTACGGTACACTCAATGCAGATAAATCCAATGCGATTCTGATTTGCCATGCGTTGTCGGGTCATCATCATGCAGCAGGCTATCATCACGAAGATGATAAAAAGCCAGGCTGGTGGGATGCCTGTATTGGTCCGGGCAAAGCGATTGATACCTCTAAATTCTTTGTTGTTGCCCTCAACAACATTGGTGGTTGCAGTGGCTCAACGGGTCCAATATCGCCAAATCCTGAAAATGACAACCGCCCTTATGGTCCAGACTTTCCCTTAGTTACCGTTCGTGACTGGGTCAAAACCCAAGCCATGCTGTCTGACCGTTTAGGCATTGATGTCTGGTACTCGATTATTGGTGGTTCACTGGGTGGCATGCAGGCTTTGCAATGGTCGGTGGACTATCCCGATCGTTTAAAAAATTGTGTGATTATTGCCAGTGCACCAAAACTGTCTGCACAGAATATTGCCTTTAACGAAGTGGCGCGTCAGTCGATTTTGTCGGATCCAGATTTCCATAACGGCCGTTATTTGGAAAATGACAGCTATCCGAAACGTGGCCTGATTTTGGCACGTATGGTCGGTCATATTACTTATTTGTCTGAAGAAGCCATGAAACAGAAATTTGGCCGTGACTTGAAGTCGGGCAAATTTATGTATGGTTTTGACGTTGAATTTCAGGTGGAAAGTTATTTGCGTTATCAGGGTGAACAATTCAGCCGTAACTTTGATGCCAACACTTACCTGATTATGACCAAGGCACTGGACTACTTTGACCCGGCACGTGAGTATGAACAATCCCTAGTCAAGGCCATGTCGAATACCAAATGCCGTTTTCTGGTGGTTTCATTCACCACCGATTGGCGTTTTACACCGAAGCGTTCACAAGAAATTGTGGATGCACTGATTACCAATCATAAACCGGTTAGCTATGTTGATATTGATGCAGAACAAGGTCATGACTCGTTCCTGTTCCCTATTCCGCTTTACGTTAAATCATTACGTGCATTTTTAGGTGGCGCAGAACACCTTGAAGCAACACCTCAGGAGACTGTGTAATGCGTATCGATCATCAACTTGCAGAAACATGGATTAAACCTGATTCAAGCGTACTCGATTTAGGTTGTGGCGATGGTGAACTGCTGGCTCATATGGGAAAAAAGCACAATATTCGTGCATATGGATTGGAAATTGATCAGGAAAAGATTGCAATTGCGGTCAGTCGAGGGTTAAATATTATTCAACAAGACTTGAACCTCGGTTTAAGCCGCTTTGCAGACCAGTCCTTTGACTATGTTGTGATGGCACAGGCTTTGCAAGCAGTAGATGCACCAGACGTATTATTGCGTGATATGGTGCGTGTAGGGAAACAAGCGATTATTACCTTTCCTAACTTTGCCCATTGGAAGACGCGTTCTTTCTTGGCTTTAAAAGGAATGATGCCTGTTTCAAATGCTTTACCGTATATGTGGTATAACACGCCTAATATCCATTTATGTACTTTCCGTGATTTTGAAGCACTTTGTGCGGAAAACGATATCCGGATTATTAACCGACTCGCCGTGAATGGGGATCAGCAAGGTAGTTTACTCAGTAAACATATCCCGAATCTGTTTGGTGAAGTCGCTATTTATAGAGTGAGCGCACTATGAAAAAAATATTATTAAGCACACTATTAGTTGGACTTTTCAGCCTTCAAGCCCATGCAGATTATGTTGCACCTGCACCCTCTATTTCCAGTCAAGCTGCACAATATTCTGTTATGGATATTAATAGCCTGATTAAATCAGCAAAATCAGGTCAAGCCGCTGCACAGTTTTATTTGGCGACCAAATATCAACTCGGCAAAGATATTCAAAAAGATCAACAGCAGGCTTTTACCTGGTACAAAGCAGCTGCCGATCAAGGTCTGACTGCTGCACAATTGAATGTCGGTCGTATGCTGGCGGATGGTCTTGGCACCAAAAAAGACGAAACCTTAGCACGTAAATACTTTGAAAAAGCAGCCAGCCATGGTGACAACCGTGCCAGCTTTAATCTTGCGATGATGGAAGAGCAAAAGAAAAATTACATCGGTGCATACCAATGGTATGAGCTTTCTACACGTGATGGCATGCTCGATAATAAAGTTATTACCCTGTCTGAAGGCAAGAAGACCGCTTTGGCTGCCAACCTGACCCAAGAACAGATTCGTATGGCCCGTGACCGTGCCGACAAATGGATTCAAGCTCAATAATCATTGATGGATTCTATAAAGCACCTTCGGGTGCTTTTTTATTGCCTAAATTATTCAAATAAGTTTGCTAAAATACTCACAATTATTTTCAAATTAAGATCTACATAATGGCTTCTAAAAATTGGTTATCCCAAGGCACCCTTGTACTTGCGAGTAACAACAAAGGTAAAATTGCTGAATTTGAAAAACTATTTGCAGAATTGAACTTACCTGTTGAAGTGCTTGCTCAAGGTAAACTCAATATTGAAGATGCAATTGAAGATGGTTTAAGCTTTGTCGAAAATGCGATTATCAAAGCCCGTCATGCATCTAAAATTTCTGGAAAACCAGCCATTTCAGATGATTCGGGTATTTGCGTGCCTGTTTTGGGCGGTGCACCAGGCATCTATTCTGCGCGCTATGCAGGCGATCATGGTAATGATACTGCCAATAATGAAAAACTGTTAGCTGACCTTCAACCACTACGTAAAGACGGCGAAGCGATTGAAGGCATGTTTGTCTGCGTACTTGCACTGGTGCAACATGCAGAAGATCCACTTCCACAAATTTTCCAAGGCATCTGGAAAGGTGAAATTTTAGAAGCTGCACGTGGTGAAAATGGTTTTGGTTATGATCCATTGTTCTGGTTGCCTGAACTCGGTATTTCTAGTGCAGAACTGTCTAAAGAAGAGAAAAATAAAATCAGCCACCGTGGTCAGGCGATGCAGTTGTTTAAGGCAAGTTTGGACAAGTAATTTCTTGCTCTCAAAGTCCCCCCTTCTCTCTTGTGCAAAGATTTAAAGTATCGCTTTAAATCTTGATCAGGATAGGGAATTACATGTGATTGAATCCAAGCATAATTTTAAATCGATGTCCTCCCTCCCTTTGGGAGGGAGTTAGAGGGAGGGCAATAAAAGATGAAGTATCACCCCATACAGCATCACCACTACACAACTCATAATCGTTCCCGAAGCAATATATTTCGCTGAAGTTCCCGTGCCTTGATAATGGGTTTCTAGCGCCACAATATTGGCGGCTGGCGGTAGACAGAACAATAAAAACATCACGCCTATATAATTTTCAATATTTGGAATTGGAATAAAGAAATAAGTCAGGCTACAGATCACCATGCCTATAGCGATTTTGATCAAGAAAATTTTGCCACTGCGCCGTAAATCTTCCGCATGCACTTTGGTATGTCGTAGCCACATGCCGAGTACGCACATTCCGGTAAAGCTCATGCCCACTTTTGCAAAACTATAAATTATATCTAGCCAATCATGCTGTTGCAGATGCTGTAAACCTATAATTCGACAGATTAAAGCAATCAATAAGGCGAAAACTGGGGGCGACAGAGCAACTTTTTTGATTACCGTTACAAGAGGTTGAACATCCAGACTGACTGCAGTCACCGCCCAGATATTGCCAAATATGGAACCGCCAACATATAGCGCTACCATTGCCGCACTAATTTCAGGACCAAACAAAGCCAAAGCAAATGGGAAACCGAGCCATGCTAGATTGACATAACTAACGCAGAGTGCACGAAGCTTATCTTTAAAAATAAAGTGAAAAGCATAGAACATGAAAATAGCCACAACAAAGCTAAATATCATCAGGCTGAGACTACCCGCCTGATAAAATACCATGTTGTAAATAATCACAATCGGAATAAAAAACCGTGCTAACAGACTCGCGAATAGTGGTTTTAAAGCTGCGGAAAATTGCGTTGAAGCGAGTCCCCATCCACATAAAAAGCCGAAAAGTGGTAAAAGCAAAGCCACAACATCATCCTGAATGAGCAATACAAATATGCTAGCAGCAAATCAAACACAAAAGCAGCTTTAATCCAGTTTGTCTTTAAACTGAAATTTTTCAGTCACATTGCTGTCATCGCAACATGTTCAGATGATCTTAAATAAAAAATGAGTAAAGAACATGGCAGGATTATCAATTTGGCACGTTGTGATTTTTGCAATTGTGGTAATTTTATTGTTTGGTACATCAAAACTGAAAAACCTGGGTAAAGATGTCGGTGGTGCAGTCAAAGATTTTAAAAAGTCGATCAAAGAAGATGAAGCAACTACTTCAGCATTAAATGAACCAAAAATTATTGAACATCAAACCAGTCATTCCGATGTTAATTCCACGGTAAAAACCCATTCAGGCTAAAACGTTATGCTTAATATTGGTATGACTGAACTGCTGGCTTTCGGCATTATTAGTTTATTGGTGCTTGGGCCGGATAAGCTTCCGGAAGCTGCACGCTTTGCCGGGAAATGGTATGGGAAATTTAAACGTACGATCAGCAATGTACAAAATGATATTGATCGCGAGCTGCGTTTATCTGAACTACGGGAACAGATGCAAAATGAAATGCAAAGGATTCAAGAGCTAGAACAAAAGATGCAAGCTCAAATGCATGAACTAAAACAACAATCCCAACCTGCAACAGAAAAACAATTACAAAATGCAGTGCCCAATAATAAAAATGTTGCCACTTTTTATTATTTTATTAAACAACCTCAGCCTTCGTGCATTTATTTGAGCGCACAAACTGCTTGCAGTATTACGCCGTCAATAGAACAGCCTTTAAACATCATACCTCCAATTTCACAGTTAAATGAATTAAAGGTGGCAGTATGAGCACTCAAATAGAAAATCAATTGCCGATTTCCCTTGCAGATCAACAATCCTCTAATCTTGAAGAAATGCCGATTACCCAACATCTCATGATCTTGCGTCAGCATCTCTTTAAAATTGTCGGTTTGTTGTTGGTATTATTTTTTTGCTTATTGCCTTTTGCCAATCAAACCTATCAGCTTTTGTCTGAACCTTTACGTGCACAGCTCCCCGTTAGCTCATCGATGATTGCCACTGATGTCACGGCGACATTCATGGCACCCTTTAAGTTAAATTTCTTTGTTGCCTTGATGTTGGCGATGCCTTTTATCATTTTTCAACTCTGGAGCTTCCTAAAACCTGCGCTCTATGAAAAAGAAAAAACCTTAGCGATGCCATTACTGTTGGGTAGCATCAGTTTATTTTATGCCGGGATTGCTTTTGCATATTTCGTTGCGCTACCTTCTATTCTGCATTTTTTCATCAGTGTTTCACCTGAAACGGTTGCACCAATGACCGATATTAACAGTTACCTGGCTTTCTGCTTAAAATTGTTTTTGGTGTTTGGATTTACCTTTGAAATCCCGATTATTACCTTAATCCTTATTTTAATTGGACTAGTTTCTACGCAACAATTGGTCGAAAAACGGCGCTTTATTGTGGTCGGCTGCTTCTTTGTGGCGATGTTCGTAACACCACCGGATGCAATTTCCATGATCATGCTCGCCATTCCCATGTGGTTGTTATTCGAAATGGGCTTGTTCTTTGGCAAAATGATTGAAAAACGACGGGCGGCTTAAATGCTGGCAGCAAATTTTTAGGCAGACTTCGGTCTGCTTTTTTCATCAATTTTTTTTTCATCAGCGCAACTCATTTTCTTCACCAGACTGTCATTTAAACGTCAGCGCGCTGTCATATATTTCACCTAAGTTTGATACAACTTTATAACAACCATATACTTGGGAAATATCATGACAGACTTTACGCCATATCATGAAGAGCAAGAATTAGACAACAATACTTCTGACAATGTCCATTTCCGTGACATTTTAGAGCAAGCGATTACACGCCGCAGCCTCATTACCAAAACTGCGAGCGGCGCAGTTGCCTTGACTTTGGCTTCAACTTTGACAGCTTGTGGCAGTGATAGTGACTCAGGAACAACAACTCCACCTGCTGATCCAAAAAAATTACCGACAAAGTTGAGCTTTACCCCAGTCGCGAAGAACCTGAATGACATTGTTACCGTTCCTGAAGGTTATGAAGCCAAAGTACTTTACGCGATGGGTGATTCCATCAATCAATACATTGAGGAGTGGGATGACAATAAAGTCCCTTCAGGCCCAAGCTTCCAGTTCCGTTCTGGCGACTGTCATGATGGTATGAGCTATTTTGGCTTAAATACTACAACAGGCCGCTATGATGACACTAAATCGGATCACGGTTTGTTGGTATTAAACCACGAATACATTAATCAGACTTTCTTGCACCCTCAAGGTCCAACCACAGATGTGAATGGTCGGCGTCTTGAAGATGAAGTGATTCGTGAAGTGAATGCTCATGGTGTATCCATCGTTCATGTAAAAAAAGATAGTAAAACTCAAGCCGTTGAAATTTTGAAAAATTCAATTTTCAATCGCCGTATCACAGCCTCTACAGAAATGACTTTTTCCGGTGTTGCTGCAGGTAACTCATTACTTTTCACTCGTTTCTCTCCATTGGGTGTAAAAACCCGCGGCACCCAAAATAACTGTGGTAATGGTTATACACCTTGGGGTACCTATCTGACTGCTGAAGAAAACTTTATTGGTTATTTTTTCCGTTCAGGCGCAGATCAATACGAGCGAACTGCCAATGAAAATGTGGCATTAGGACGCTACGGTTTAGGCTTAGAAATTTCTTATCAAGATACAGCAAAGACAATTGAAAATAAGGATGCTCAAGGACGTACTCTTTATAAAGATAAAACATCTCGCTATCAGTGGGAAACAGCCCTTGCTGGTGTAGAAGATCAAGATATGTATGATCGCTGGAATGCTTCCGTAGTGGGCGCATCTACGACTGCTGACTACCGCAACATCCCAAACAATTTCGGTTGGATTGTCGAAATTGATCCATTTGACAGCCGTCAAGCTCCTGTAAAACGCACCTCACTTGGCCGCTTTGCACATGAAGACTGCCGTACTAGCCGTGCCATTGAAGGTCAGAACCTGGCATTCTATATGGGTGATGACTCACGTGGCGAATACATCTATAAATTCGTTTCTGATGCAAAATGGGATACAAAAGATGTCAACGGTGGCTATGCAGCCGGCGATAAATACATGAATAGCGGTAAACTGTATGTTGCCAAATTCAATGCCGATGGTACAGGTCAGTGGATTGAGCTATCGACTAGCAACCCAGCAATTTCTGGTTATCCAACTTACGCATTTGCAGACCAAGCGGATGTATTGACGCATGCACGTATCGCTGCAGATGCTGTTAGCGCAACCAAAATGGACCGTCCTGAATGGGTTGCAGTCAATCCAAACAATGGTGAAGTGTATGTAACGCTCACCAATAACAGTAACCGTGGTACTAGCTATACAACTGATGCCGCCAACCCACGTAACTATACAGATCCTGTAGGTAGCAATGGTAAAGGTAACGTGAATGGTCATATTATCCGCTTCCATGAAGATGCAAATACCACAACAGCCACCACATTCAAATGGGATATTTACCTGTTTGGTGCTGAAGCACAAATGCTTGAAAATGTTAACCTATCTGGTCTAACTGACAATAATGACTTCTCTAGTCCGGATGGTATGTGGTTTGACCCACGCGGCGTGCTTTGGATTCAAACAGATGATGGCGCTTACACTGACGTGACCAACTGTATGATGCTGGCTGCATTGCCTGGTACGATAGGTGATGGTGGCAAAGTGACTGCGCTTTCAGGTACTGCTACACAAGATACCTTTATGGGTGCCAAAGTGACCGATGAAAATCTACGTCGCTTCCTGACCGGTCCAACAGAATGTGAAATTACTGGTGTGACCATGACGCCTGACTACAAAGCCATCTTTATTAACGTTCAGCATCCTGGTGAAGATTCAACTGCTTATAATAACGCAACCAGTCACTGGCCTGCGACACAAACAGATCCAACCAACACCACTGCACGCCCACGTTCAGCAACTGTGGTGATTACCCGTAAAGATGGTGGAGTGATTGCTGGATAAGTTTCCAAATCCTAAAAAATACCGGCTTTATGCCGGTATTTTTTATTTTGTAATTGGAATTTTTAACTTGATAATCCTACCCTGATGTTCCCCTTGTTGGGATTTTTCTTGCCACAGCCATGTCTGATTTTTCATTCTTAAAAAATTCGAACAGCGAGTGCCATAAACGGGGCTTTGAATAAAAGTCGATGAGAGTAATTCTTCCATCTCTGCACTAATACCGGTTTGTGGAAGCAGTTCAGGGATGATTTTTCGTTCATCTTCCAGAATATCCCACACTGCAAATTCGATATCTGCTTCAGGTGTAGCTGCATGCTGTAACATCGGCAAAAATTCTTGAGTAAAGCGCTTACGTAAATGTTTGGTCTTTTCCCAATGTTCAGTCATTAACCCATTGGATACTACATACACGCCTTTGGCTAAAACCTGGGGAGCTTCACCGCGGTTACTCATATAAACCGCCTGATCTTGATCGCCGAGCAATAAATTAAAACCGGCATAGTCACATTGGCGTTTTTCTAATGCTTGAGCAAAGCGGATAGGAGCCAAATCAGATTCTAAAAAAGCTTGAATCAGATGACCGCGTGAAGTCGGATATGTTTTTTTATCGGTTGCATCTCGAAAGTTGGTCACTACCGCCCATCGTCCCGATTTCGTTATCCCCATCCAGGTGCCACCCGACTGTAGATCTTGTCCGGCAATAATCGGGCTATTTCCCCAAGCTTTTAAACCACTGGTCGGGCGCTGATAAAACTCATCACGATTGGAAATCAGACACAAAGGCGTATCTTCCAAGACTTGCCAAGCTAAAGCGACAATACACATAATCCATGCTCTTTATCTTTACACATTGAATGTACAACATTTTTCATCACATTCAGCTAAAATCTATGCAAAACAGAATCACAAGGAACAGGAATGCTGACCTATCCAAATATTGACCCAGTTGCCGTATCGCTGGGACCGTTACAAGTCCATTGGTATGGACTGATGTATTTACTGGCATTTTTATTTGCCTGGGGACTTGCCACTTATCGCACCAAACACCGTGATGGCTGGACACCCGACATGGTGTCTGACCTGATTTTCTATGGCGCCTTAGGTGTAGTGATTGGTGGTCGAGTAGGCTACGTGTTCTTTTATGGCTTTGAACAGTTTCTGGCCAATCCGCTCTGGCTATTTCAGGTCTGGACTGGTGGTATGAGCTTCCATGGCGGCTTCTTGGGCGTGATGATTGCCATGCTGTTCTGGTGCAAGAAATACAAGATGACCTGGTTTCAAACGCTCGACTTTATTGCTCCTTGCGTACCAACGGGTTTGATGTTCGGCCGTATTGGTAACTTCATTGGTGGCGAGCTCTACGGCCGCCAAGTCACTGACCCAAACTTTGCATTGGGCATGATTTTCCCGACCGATCCACTACAGTTGGTTCGTCACCCATCACAGCTTTATCAGGCATTGGCTGAAGGTTTAATTTTGTTTATTGTGTTGTGGTGGTTCAGCTCAAAACCGCGTCCACGTATGGCCATTTCAGCCTTGTTCCTGATTGGTTACGGTATTGCACGCTTTGTAGTGGAATTCTTCCGCGAACCGGACAATGGGCAACTGTTTATTGGCTGGATGAGTAAAGGTCAATTCCTGACTGTACCGATGATTTTGATCGGCCTCTGGATGATGTGGTACGCCTACCAAAAGAAAATTTATGATTGGGGTCCACAGAAAAATACTTAATTTTTAGCGAGGCAAAAGCCTCGCTTTTTTATCTTTGTTTTTGCTACAGTGCAGTCAGTCCTCGTTTATCTATCAGAAGAATATGCTCGAATTTTGGTTTGATCCTAAAGTTTCCATCCTCCGCAAACTCATGATCTTTGTATCCATTGCGATTGCAACAGGCATACTTTACTGGATGGATCCGCTAAAACCTGATGCAATTCTCATGTTCTTAGGAACAGGTATTATTTTTCTGATTTGTCGTTATTGCAAAATTCATTTTGCCTCAAAAAATCCAACCGGATTGCTATATCGCCTCCTGACTTGGATTCCGATTGCGCTATTACTGGCCCTTATTTTTATGCAGATGAAAGAAGGTGAAATTTTAATTCCGGGTGCACAAGGTATTGGTTTTACGGCTTTAGCCATCTGTTTATTTTCACCTTTATCTTTACTGAATAAAAATGATGCTTCAGACGAGAAAAAATAATGCTGGAATTTTGGTATTCAGATAAATGTACCCGTCAAATAAAGCTGATTGTCTGTATTGCCACCTGTGTGATGATTTATCTGTGTTCCACAGTGCAACAACTTTCACCAATGTTTACGGGCATTAGTATTGCAATTGGGATGAGCCTGCATGGGTTAAGGGCTTTAAGCTTAAAAATTGCAGCAGATAATCCTTATAAAAAAGGTTTTGCCATTTTAACTTTTGTGATGCCACTGATCGCTTTAATTACTTTAATTTCAATGCTGCCGGCAGAACATAGACTGATGCTTATTATTCAACTCATCGGCTTTGCTGCAATTGGTTTATTCATCTTATCGACATTTCCAAAACGCAGATTTGATTAAAATTGTTCGGTATTTTTGGAAACTCAAAATAAAAAAAGACCGCTAAAAGCGGTCTTTTTTAAAGTCATAAAGACTTATGCAGCCAAAGCATCTTTCGCTTTAGTCGCCAATGCAGCAAACGCAACTGCGTCATGCATAGCGATGTCAGCAAGTACGCGACGGTCGATAATTACTTGAGCTTTTTTCAAGCCAGCAATCATACGGCTGTATGACAAACCGTTAAGACGCGCACCAGCATTGATACGTGCAATCCACAAAGCGCGGAATTGACGTTTCTTCTGACGACGGTCACGGTAAGCATATTGACCAGCTTTGATTACTGCTTGGAACGCTACGCGGTAAACGCGTGAACGAGCACCATAGTAACCTTTAGCGCGAGCAAGAATTTTTTTGTGACGGCGATGAGCCTGTACACCACGTTTTACACGAGCCATTTATAATCTCCTTAGATGTACGGGCACATACGGCGAACTGAAGCAACGTCACTTACGTGAACCATTACACAGCCGCGTAATTGACGAATACGCTTAGCAGATTTTTTGGTCAAAATGTGGCGTTTGAACGCTTGTTTACGCTTAAAACCGTTAGCAGTCGCTTTAAAGCGTTTAGCTGCACCACGGCGAGTTTTCATCTTAGGCATAACAACCTCTTTTGAACACCTGTTCGGCTCGTTTGCACCATTACAAAACGACCTGCAGGTAAGGGAGCCAGTATTCTAAAGCATCTTTGCTTAAAACAAAAGCAAATATCCTTAAAATACACGACTAATCGTCCGCTTCTCTTAGTCTTATTTCCAATATCAAATGCGCGATGTTTTTATTAATAAATCAACTATTCAGCACTATAATTATCACAACATAAGAATATTGGACCAATATGATTCCCGCACAGGATGCTTTTGCAGCACTGCGCTATCGTGACTTCTCTATTGTTACGGTAAACCAGTTCTGTCTCACCCTCGCCATTTTAATTCAAGAAATTATTGTCGCGTATTCACTTTATCAAATTACCAAAGACCCACTGACGCTCGGTTTAATTGGTTTAGCCGAAGCGATTCCGTTTATCACCTTGTCTTTATGGGGCGGCTATTTTGCAGACCGCTTTAATAAACAGACCATTATGAAAATCTGTTTGTTCTTTGCCGTGCCCTTACCTCTGGTTTTATGGTGGCTGTTTCATGCCTATGGCGTAGGTGAAATTGGGATAAATACCCTGTCTTGGGGAATCTATGCCGTCATTTTTGGCTTGGGCACGATTCGTGGTTTTTACAACCCCTCTGCTACTTCCCTCAAGCCTTTCCTGATTCCACGTGAACTGTATGCCAATGGTGCAACCTGGACCACGATCGGTTGGCAAAGTGGCGTGATTATTGGTCCCATGCTAGGCGGTTTCATGCTGGCATTTTTAGGTCGCGAAACCAGTTTGCTATCAGTCGCGGTATTGTTGAGTATCTGTTTTATCCTGATTAACCTGCTGCAAAACCGTAGCTTCCCCAAAATTGAAACGAATAATTTGATCGAAAGTTTGGGTGATGGTTTCCGCTTTATCTGGAAAACTAAAATCGTACTGTGGGCAATTTCACTGGATTTGGTTTCTGTTCTCTTTGGTGGGGTAATTGCTCTGCTGCCTATTTTTGCAGAAGATATTTTAAAAGTCGGTCCTGAAGGTTTAGGTTATCTGCGTGCCGCACCTTCCATTGGTGCGCTTTTTACCATGATTGCTCTAACCAAGTTTCCACCCACACAAAATGCCTGGCGCAATATGCTGCTTGCCGTGGCAGGTTTTGGGGTATTCACACTGCTGTTTGCCTTCTCAAATAACATGTGGTTGTCCTTGTTTGCTTTAGCCATGACCGGAGCCTGTGACAGTATTTCAGTGGTGGTTCGTCAAACCATCCTGCAAATTTATCCACCCGAAAATATGCGTGGCCGCGTTGCCGCAGTAAACGGCATGTTTGTCTCAAGCAGCAATGAACTTGGGGCATTTGAATCTGGCTTAGCCGCAAAATATATGGGCACCATTATGGCAACGGCCTTTGGTGGATGCATAACAATGGTGGTGGTTGCGATAAGTTGGGCAAAAACCCATGATTTATTTGGCGTAGATATCACTCAAGGTGATGATCAAATACGTTAATTCACTTTTTAGACTTGCGAGTATTTCTAATTCAGGAAATACTTCGCACTCACAATGCTCCGCTACCGATACAACCTCTGGCCTGATTAAAGAAATAAATATTTATGAAGAAAATCCTGTGTTTTTCTCTACTTATGAGCTTACCGTTAAGTGCTACTTATAGCGCTTCACTTAAAGCACCAAAACAACTCTCGGTTCAGAAAAGCGCAGCCCTTCCCGCGCATTTAACCACGCGCATTCAGTGGAGCAAATTTCCACGTCCAAGCTATAAAAATGAAGATTTAGAAGATCAAAATCGTAGCGCGATTATTCGTATCTATGCCGATGAAACCGGCATTATCAGCAAAGCCAGCGTACAAGAAAGTACCGGCTTAACGCATTTAGACGATCTTTTAATTAAAGCGGTTCGTGAGGCACAGGTCAAACCCTATATCGAAAATGACACTGCCATTCCACAAATTGGCTATCAAACCTTTAGCCTTAAACTCAGCCAAGAAAATGATGCAGAAGTTTGCCAATACACCTTTAATTCTAAAAACTGGCAGGCTCAGCAGCAAGACAAGAAAGCCCCCTTTTCATATCGTGTTCAACCCGCTTTAGATATCGATTCTGAACAACTCAATGGGCACAATCGTGCAGTGAAATTCACCTTTAAAGTGAATAAACAGGGTGATGTGAAAAAAGTAAAAGTGAAAAAGGGTTCTGGCATTTACGCTTTAGACCAACAAATTGTGCAGGCTGTATCAAACAGCCAGGTTTCAGTGAAACGTACAGCCAATACATTATGGTTGTATAAAAAATCGAGCCTTAAAGATGAAATCAAGTTCGATTTAAATCAATGCCTGTAATTTAAAGACTAATCTGAGTCATCAAAAGAGATGCGCAATGTATCTCTTTTTTAAAACATTGAAAAAGCGCCATAGATAAATAAATAGCGCCCTACTTTCGCAAGACTCACCATCAATAAAAACTGCCAAAAGTTTTCTTTGAGTAAGCCGGCAATCAAGGTAATTGGATCGCCAATGATCGGCACCCAACTCAATAGCAACGACCAGTAACCATACTTTTGATAGATTCCCTGTGCTTTCAACATTTTCTGCTCTGAAACAGGAAACCATTTTTTATCTTTATAGTGTTCGATTTGCAAACCTAGCCACCAGTTCACACAGGAACCCAAAATATTTCCCAAGCTTGCAACAAACAGCAGCCCAATAACTGAATGACTACCCTCGGCCAACAGTGCCAATAAAACGGCTTCGGACTGTAATGGCAATAAAGTCGCTGCGCCAAAGGCAGAAATAAACAGTAAAGCGTAGGACAGCATTATATGAACAACAGTTTAAAGACCGAGCTTTTTCTTGGTAGATTTGTATTCATAAATAGACCAAACAATGAATAAAGCTATTACCACCCATCGCGTCAAACTATAACGATGTGCAATCACACCAAATATTTCTTTGGATACTGATGGATCATTGGCTTTTAGCGTCTCTGCCACTGACTGCATGTGCACCACTTCAGCAATAAACAACAATAAGCAAGCTGCAATACCAAAGATAATTGCCCAATAAATTTTCTTATTTGTTTCAATAATATGCGTTAAATTTAAGAAAAAGTCTTTCATAGCCATGAGGTCCAATAAAAAACCACCGCAACGGGTGGTTTATTTTTGCGAGATTTAAGCGGTGTTATTCCGCAATCTTAGCACAAAAAACATTTCTCAATTTTTATCATCAGGCATCCACTTGAATTGCCAAGGCCTTCTGAACTGCTGGGCGTGCAGTCAAGCGATCCACATATTCTTTTACGTATGGATAATCTTCGAGTTGAATCTGCTGCCACTCATAACGCAAAATCCACGGCAAAATTGCCATATCGGCAATTGAATATTCACCTGCCACGTACTTTTGACCAATCAACTGCCTGTTCAACACACCGTACAAACGTTTGGTCTCAGCTACATAACGATCAATCGCATAGGGGATTTTTTCAGGCGAAAATTTACCAAAATGATGATTCTGCCCAAGCATCGGACCCAAACCGCCCATTTGCCACATTAACCACTGTTCGACTTCAACACGTTGCTGTTCATCCTCTGGATAATACAAACCTGTTTTACGCCCCAAATATTGTAAGATTGCACCAGATTCAAAGACCGAAATGGCTTCGCCACGCGGTCCATCCTGATCGACAATTGCTGGAATTTTATTGTTTGGAGAGATACGTAAAAAATCAGGTTGAAACTGATCATTTTCCATAATATTGATGGGAAAAATTTGATAATCCAAGCCCATTTCTTCTAAAGCGATTGTAATTTTATGACCATTGGGCGTTCCCCAATAATATAGATCAATCATGTTTCCTACCTTTTGCTGTTCTCGTTTTGCATGACATTATTGAACTGTGTTCATACTTATATCATGTTTTATATTGATAAATCATTAAGCTTTACTGAAGTTTAAAACACAAAACAATCAAGCATAATTAATTGTTTTTATTCAATATTAAAAGCTTATAAATTTTTCAAGCTGAATTCTTGAAAGCACTAAAAACAGTACAATATATAACAGAGGACAATGATCTTATCAGATATTGTTCTACATACTGTTCATGCATGCATAACAGAATTGCAATCTTGTTTATAAAAATTATTTGCACTCAAGAGGTTATATCAATGAGCAATATCAGTCTTACTCCCCTATTTCGTCGTAGCATTGGTTTTGACCGTCTCAATGATCTATTTGATTACGCCATGCAAAGCGATACCCCCAATTATCCGAACTATAACATTGAAAAAACAGGTGATAACAACTATCGAATTGTCGTTGCTACAGCGGGCTTTAATGAAGATCAACTTGAGATTAATCTTGAAAATCAGCTACTCACAATTACAGGTAAAGCAGTAGAAGAAAAGTCAGATACCACGGTTGAATTTTTGCATAAAGGCATTGCCAGTCGCTCATTTAAACTGTCGCTACGCCTAGATGAACATATTGAGGTACAACAAGCCAATTATGAAAATGGTTTATTGAAAATAGATTTGCAACGCTCTGTTCCTGAAGAAGCCATGCCGCGCCAAATTCCGATTGGTAAAAAGACGGCGATTGAAAATATGGAAAAGACCAGCGTAGACGCACAATAAATTTCTCTTATTTAGAAAGACCCTTCTGGGTCTTTCTTTTTGGATCAAAAAGCATAGATTGGCATTTTAGGAATAAAAATAATCATCCTTACCAATAGATTATCCAAGTCCTGTCCCAGTATTGGAATTTTAAACCAAATCCCCAGACATAAAAAAAGCACTGCATTGGCAGTGCTTTTTTTATCAATGGATCAATGAGTGCTTACTTTTTACGTTTTGGTCCAAGTAGCATACCCATTTGACGACCTTCCATTTTTGGTGATTGTTCGACTGTACCGTATTCGATTACGTCTGCTTCAACTTTTTGCAATTGAGCAAGACCTAATTGTTGGTGAGCCATTTCACGACCACGGAAGCGTAAGGTGATTTTTACCTTGTTGCCTTCTTCAAGGAACTTGATAATTGCACGTAATTTTACGTTGTAATCACCAACATCAGTCGCAGGGCGTAGCTTGATTTCTTTCACCTGTACTTGATGCTGTTTTTTCTTCGCTTCTTTCTGCTTTTGCTTAAGATCAAACAAATGCTTGTTGAAGTCCATGATCTTACAAACGGGTGGCTCTGCATTGGCAACAATCTCTACAAGATCAAGCTCAACGCTTTCTGCTGCACGTAAGGCATCAGCCAAGCTTACGATACCTTTTTGCTCGCCATTTTCGTCTACAAGACGGACTTCTTTTGCACGAATTTCATCATTCAAGGCAGGACGGTTTGATTTGTTACCGCCCTGTTGATTACGGTCAGGCTGTTTAATCGCTGTTACTCCACAATGTACCGGCCGCGTTCGGCTACGGCTGCTTTCACTAGGTCAACGAAGGCATCGATTGACATAGTACCTAAATTTTTTCCTGAGCGGGTACGGACATTCACAGTACCTTCCTCTACTTCACGGTCTCCAAGAACCAGTAAGTAAGGAATACGCTCTAAAGTACGTTCACGAATCTTAAAGCCGATTTTCTCATTTCTCAAGTCAGAAATGGTACGAATTCCACTTTCTTTAAGTTTAGCGATGACTGACTCACATGCCTCGGCTTGAGAATCAGTGATATTCATTACACACGCTTGAACTGGTGATAACCATGGTGGCATGAAACCAGCGTAGTGCTCAATAAGTATACCAATAAATCGTTCAAAACTACCTAAAATTGCACGATGCAACATCACAGGCTGATCACGATCATTGTCTTCAGTGACATATGAGGCATCTAAACGACCTGGTAAATTGAAGTCACACTGAATAGTACCACATTGCCAGATACGACCTAAGCAGTCTTTCAGTGAGAATTCAATTTTCGGACCGTAGAATGCGCCTTCACCTGGTTGTAAATCCCAAGCCAGACCTGCAGCATCTAAAGCATCAGCTAAAGATTTTTCCGCCATATCCCAAAGTGCATCTTCACCAACACGTTTTTCAGGACGCGTCGACAACTTCATTTGTACTTCTTCGAAGCCAAAGTCTTTGTATACATCCAGTGTCAATTTGATAAAATCTGCAACTTCCTGACCAATTTGTTCTTTGGTACAGAAGATATGCGCATCATCCTGAGTAAAGCCACGAACACGCATAATGCCGTGTAATGAACCCGATGGTTCGTTACGGTGACATGAACCGAATTCTGCCAAACGTACAGGAAGATCACGGTACGATTTCAAACCTTGGTTGAACACTTGTACATGACAAGGACAGTTCATTGGTTTAACCGCGTAGTTACGGTTTTCAGAATGCGTAGTGAACATGTTGTCTGCATAGTTTGCAGCATGTCCTGATTTTTCCCACAGCGTGAAATCAACCACTTGCGGGGTACGGATTTCTTCGTAGCCATTGTCTTGCTGAACTTTACGCATGTATTGTTCAAGTACTTGGTAAATGGTCCAGCCGTTCGGATGCCAGAACACCATACCTGGTGCTTCTTCTTGCATATGGAACAAATCTAGCGCTTTACCAATTTTACGGTGATCGCGTTTTTCTGCTTCTTCAATACGTTTTACATAGGCTGCAAGCTGTTTCTTGTCCGCCCAGGCTGTACCGTAGATCCGTTGTAACTGTTCATTCTTCGCATCACCGCGCCAGTAAGCACCCGAGATTTTAGTCAGCTTGAACGATTTTAGGAATTTAGTATTTGGAACGTGCGGACCACGGCACATATCCAGATAGTCTTGATGGTAGTACAAGCCCATTTGTGTTTCTTCAGGCATGTCTGCAATCAAGCGTAATTTGTATTCTTCGCCACGCGCTGTGAATTCTGCAATCACTTCGTCACGCGGTGTCATTTTTTTCACAACATCATAGTCTTGATCGATGAGCTTTTTCATACGCTCTTCAATCGCTGCCATATCGTCTAATGTGAATGGACGTGGCATCCAGATGTCATAGTAGAAACCTTCTTCAATGACTGGACCAATCACCATTTTTGCTTCTGGGAACAATTGCTTAACAGCATGGCCAACCAAATGCGCGCATGAGTGACGGATAATCTCGACACCGGCGTCGTCTTTAGGCGTAATAATTTGTAGTGTTGCATCTTCAGCGATGAGATCAGACGCATCGACTAAACGGTCGTTAACACGACCAGCAACTGTATTTTTTGCAAGACCAGGACCAATGCTAAGAGCAACGTCCATCACAGATACGGCGTGATCAAACTGTTTTTGATCGCCATTGGGCAAAGTGATAATTGGCATAAGAAATCCTTAAGGAGTGATGCCCCGTACCATAGGGCATATCACCGCGAGATTATGATCGAGGAGAACCTCAAAAGATAAAAACGGTGGATAAATAAAAATCGATTAGAATTTTACACGTCTTACCCCAAGGATTAAACCTTTTCACCTAGAAAATTCGCGATTTGGCTGATTTTGAATTTATTTGCCAATGCTCTCCCCTCATCAGAATCAGGGAATCTTGCTTCTCATTTTATTCTCTAAAGGTATCCCACTCTGCAAATTCTGCTTGAGCATAGGCATAAAGCTGGGCAAATTGTGGAATAATCGCTTCGCTCTGTTGTGGTCTTAAAAACACATAATCATCGACAGAAATTTCGTACTGTTTGGGAACCTGAAGCGTTTCCTGATTGCTACTGCGACCATACAAAATGTGCGGCTGACTTTTTTCAGGATAGATATAATCCGCTCGCCAATACCCGCCATACACAAACAAAGCTTTGTATTTATGGGGAAGATGATTCAATACCTCTAGACCGGGTAATTGGCTATACGGCAAAACTTTCAATACTGGTGTGGCAATCCAGAGTGCACACTTTAAAGCGGATAAATTTTCCAGATCAAAATCACTGGGCTTGAGCAGCATCGAACCAAAAGCCAGATCATTACAGACACTTTACTGACAATGCTGCATAAAGGTCGGACTGCCACCACCGTTAAAGCACAAACCTTCATGCCATAAATCCGGAAATTGCTGCTGAAGAATACTTTTGTATTGTTGATAAATGTGCTGTGATTTTTGATAACTTTTTTCAGGACTTTTTATGATTTTTGGCAGTTTTGCTACATGTGCATCATAGCCCATCAGACCGGCTAGTTTTAAATGCCTTGTATGCAGTTGAATCAGCTGGAGTAATGCAACAAATTGCTGCGAATTTTGAACTCCACCACGATGCAAACCCACATCAATTTCAATATTTACGTTCAGGCAGATATTCAGATTTTGAGCGAGTTTCAGATATTGTTGTAATCGCGCCACATCATCAATCAGCCATTGAATATGAATATTCTGCTGCGTAGTGCTTCGATAAAATGCTTCTACCGCCCGTATCGGCATGGGTTTTCCCAGCAAAATATCGGCCTGATCAAAGGTCTGTAGAATCTCTGCAATATGCGGCAGATGAAACACCATAAAGCGCTGGGTATTCAGTTTTTCACTGGCCAGTTTGAGTAGCTGAATGCTGGCTAAGGATTTCACCACCAGACGTGGTTTTAACTGCACGGGCAATTTTGACTGTACATAATCCAAATTATGTTGATAGGTTTTTAAATCCAGAATCAGTTGCGGCGTTCCTGTTCCCTGTTGTTTTAAATCCTGAGTTAATTGCTGAAAATAATTTGATTGCATCGCCCTCTCCTCATTTTCCAGACAAAAACAATTGCTTTAAATGTGGATTCAGCCATTTTTGCTGCGGATCCAGTTGCTGACGCAACGCCATAAAATCGTCCCATTTCGGGTATAAATCGCGAAGCGAAGCTGCGGTCATGCTATGCAATTTCCCCCAATGTGGACGCCCCTGATATTTCTGTAAAATTGGCTCGACCAGATCAAAGAGCGCGTGGTAATCCTGTTTATAAAACTGGTGAATGGAAATGGAGACTGAATCACGTGCGTAAAAAGGACTCAGCCAGATATCATCCCCTTTGACATAACGGAACTCGATCGGGAAAAACATCGGTACTTGATGTTTGCGTAAGGTATATAAAACCTCGTCCAGACACTGCAAACCGAACTCAACCGGAATCTGATATTCCATTTCATTAAATTTGGTCTTGCGCGGGTCGGGAAAATCTGGTTGGACCAATCCACATAGCAAGTCGGTTTGACAAACACGCTCAGCAGTTTTTGCAGATAGGGATTTGTCCTCGGGAAGAGTCGCGTAAATTCAGAGCAGAGGGTTAATAAAGTATCTTCCGAAGGCCAGCTCTCCTATCTCAACTGAATGTCATTTTCCGTTTCATCCAGTGTTTTTAACATGATCTGAATAAATAAATGCCCAAAATTCAATATGTCGGTGCTGATGTTTCCATTGATCGATATTTGCAAATACCTCATGTAGCGGACACAGTTGAATCTGTTTTTTTAATTTAAAGCATGGTCGATTTTGCAGGGTGATTTGGGTCAATATGCCCAAGCTGCCCAATGCTACCCGTCCAGCCTGAAATATTTCGGTATTCTGCTCACGGTTACATTGCAACAGCTCTCCATCTGCGGTCAGTAATTCAAAGCCTTCCACAAAAGCAGATATGCAGGGTAAATCGATGCCTGTGCCATGCGTTCCAGTAGAAATTGCTCCGGCCAAACTTTGCTGATCAATATCACCCTGATTGGGTAAAGCCTGATTGATCGGGGCAAGATATTCCCCTAAATCATATAAACGCATGCCCGCTTGAAAAGTGCATTAAGTTTTATCTTCATCAAAGGCAACCACGCCTTTGAACTGATCGAGATTGATCAGCACCGTATTTGTCTTGACCAAAGCACTGAACGAATGCCCGGCACCCACTGCACGAATGTGTGCATGTGACTTCACCAGACCTTGTAATTCACTGATCTGACTGGGCTGAAAAATCCGCGCAGCACTGGACTGGCTTCCTGACCAATTCCGCCACACTTCATCCGCCTATTGTATTTTCATTATTCTTCCTGGGCTGATATTATTTTAATGGCTCAACTAGAGTAAAATACCTAAAAAATCAAACATGGGAACCCATGCGTTCAAAACATTTAAGTACGGTTAAATATTTTCATTAATATTCAATAGCTTAAAATTTATAAAAACGTACTCGACTAAAGCATAAATGCAACATTCATGATAAATACATATCTTTTCAACAGGATATGAAAATAAATATACAACGGAGTTTCCCAATGGTTAGCGCATATGATGAATTACCGCGTACCCCCGCAAATTTTGTAGCGTTGTCACCTTTACGCTATCTTGATCGTGCAGCTTATATCTATCCCAATCAGAACGCGATTATTCACGGTAAGCGCCGAATCACTTGGCGTGAGAAATACAACCGTTGTCGTCAGTTTGCCAACCAACTCCAAAAATTAGGCATCGGTAAAAATGATACCGTTTCGGTACTGCTACCTAACGTTCCTGCCATGATTGAAGCGCATTTTGCTGTGCCGATGGCAGGCGCTGTACTCAACACCTTAAATACCCGTCTAGATGCCAAAACACTCGCATTCATGCTTGAACATGCTGAAAGCAAAGTACTCTTGGTTGATCCTGAATTTACTGCGCTTGCAACTGAAGCACTTGCCTTGGTTCCACAAGATATCTATGTGATTGATGTGGCCGATGAAGAGTTTGAAGGTGAAGACAGCCGTATTGGTCAAGTTGAATATGAAGACTGGATTGCCCAAGGCGATGCAAATTTTGAATGGCATTTGCCCCAAGATGAATGGGATGCCATCAGCTTAAGTTACACCTCCGGCACCACGGGCAACCCTAAAGGTGTGGTTTACCATCACCGCGGTGCCTACATTAACGCAGCCAGTAATATCATTGCTTGCGGCATGATGCCTCGTGCCACCTATTTATGGACACTGCCCCTGTTCCACTGTAATGGCTGGTGCTTTGCCTGGACCATGGCGGCGAATGGCGGTACCAACGTCTGCTTACGTAAAGTCGATGCTGAACTGATCTTCAAATTGATTGCTGAACATAAAGTGGATTACTTCTGCGGTGCGCCAATTGTCCTGTCAATGCTGATCAACACGCCTGAAGAGAAAAAGGCTAAAATTGACCACCGTGTCGAAGTGATGGTGGCTGGTGCTGCACCACCAGCTGCGATCATTGAAGGAATGCGCAATATCGGTATTAACGTGACTCATGTTTACGGCCTGACAGAAACCTATGGTCCTTCTGCACTCTGCGCATCCCAAGCCGGCTGGAGTGATTTGTCGATTCAGGAACAAGCGCAGTTGCATTCACGTCAGGGCGTTCCTTACCCATTACAAGACGGTATGAAAGTACTTGATCCTGAAACCATGCAAGAAGTTCCACATGATGGTCACACCATGGGCGAAATCATGTTCCGTGGCAATATTGTGATGAAGGGTTATCTGAAAAACCCTGAGGCAACAGCGGAAGCCTTCGCTGGTGGCTGGTTCCATACCGGTGACCTTGCTGTTTGCCAGCCCGATGGCTATGCCAAAATCACCGACCGTTCCAAAGATGTAATCATTTCAGGGGGCGAAAATATTTCCTCACTTGAAGTGGAAGAAGTGCTGTATCAGCATCCTGCTGTACTGACTGCGGCGGTAGTGGCAAAACCTGATCCACGCTGGCAGGAAGTTCCATGTGCCTTTGTGGAACTGAAAGAAGGTAAAACAGCAACACCTGAAGAACTGATTGAATTCTGCAAACAACATCTAGCACGTTTCAAAGTGCCTAAAGATCTGGTGATTACAGAAATTCCAAAAACCTCAACCGGGAAACTGCAAAAATTCATCTTGCGTGACTGGGCAAAAGAACGTGCCACAGGTGAATTTCAGTAATTTACCCTCACCCCACAACCCTCTCTAACTCTCTCCCTGAGCAAGCGACAATGCACTGCCTTGTCGCAAAGCGCAAGAGAGAAATATCAAAGCATAAAAAAGCGACTCATATGAGCCGCTTTTTTATTTTTATCACTGAACAAAAAAATCAGTTATCTGAAATCAATGCCACTTGCTGAATATAGTTAAATAATTTTAGCTTAGAAGCAGCGACTTGTTCTTCAGGCAATTGTTTGGTGATATCACGCTGAATACGCAAGATATGCTGACGAATCGGATGATGTTCAGCCGCATTATGCGCTTTCATGAATTCTTTGATTGCTGGATCACCCTGTGCAATCATTCGGTCAACCCAACGCTGCAATTGTGCAGTTTTTTTCGCACCTTGTTGCGGAGTTAAATAAGACAAAATCACTGCCTCATCTTCATTACGCAATAATTTACCAATCCGGAGAAATTGGCGACGGCGTGCTTCATGTGACGTAATATTACGTACGTCTAACAACGCATCAATTAAACGTTCTTCCACAGGGAGTTTCTGAATTTGTTTAAGACTCAATTCAGAGAGTTGTTCACCTAAAGCAGCCATACGCTGAACTGCTTTTTTTTGTTCGGTTTTGCTTGCACGTCCTTCTAAAGTTTCAAAGTCATCTTCAGTAAAACGCTGTTGCGGTCGACGTGCCACGATTAATCTGCCTCGTAAAATTTTGCTGCAAATAGCGCCTGAATTTCAGATAAAGCTTGTTCTTCATCTGCACCTTCAAGCACTAAACGTAAAGTTGTGCCTTTGCCTGCACCGAGCATGAGCAAGGACATAATATTTTTTGCATCGACTAATTTGTCACCTTTACCAATTTGAATCGATGAACGAAATTTGGTGGTAACTTCAATTAGCTTACCAGACGCACGCGCATGTAAACCTAGTTTGTTAATTACGTCAACAGTTGTGTCAATCATGACCAGTGCTTCATTTCCCTGTGTAAGACCTGAATAGACCATTTTGCCTCAAGAGCCTTTTTGAGTCTATCCACAATATATACTGAACGGTGCTGCCCTCCCGTACACCCAATCGACACTGTCATATAATGACGATGCCCCTCTGCAAAGGCAGGCAACCATTTATCTAAAAAATGATAAATATCTTCGAACATCTCATTGGTTTGTTCACTTTGCAGCAAAAACTGTTGCACAGGCAAATCTAAACCTGAATATTTTCGCAATTCCAGATCCCAATGTGGATTAGGCAAATGACGTACGTCAAACACATAATCGGCATCGAGGGGAATACCGTGTTTATAACCAAAAGATTGTAAAATTAAAATTAAGTTATCGGATTGTCCAAGTTTAGACAACAAAGTGTGTTTTAGATCATGCACACTTTTATCACTGGTATCAATATGAACTGTGGAACGTAATTGTATCGGAAGCAATAAGGTTTTTTCTTCCTGAATACACTGATTCAAACTTTTAAAACGGCTGGATAAAGGATGTGGACGACGCGACGCGCTAAAACGGGAAATCAATTGTTGATCTTGAGTAGTCAAATAAATGATATCCACCGAACCATGCCTTTGCAGTTGTTCAAAAACATGATCAAACTCTTGTAGATCTGCGCGGGTACTGCGTACATCCACCCCTAAAGCCAATTGTTCTAAATTATTTTCACTGTCCAGTTTGGCAACAATTTCAGGCAGCAATGCCAATGGTAAATTATCAATACAGTAATAGCCCAAATCCTCAAGCACCTGCAAGGCAGATGATTTTCCTGATCCAGATTGTCCTGTAACGATTAAAATACGCTTCATGGCAAGGCTGTCCTATGACTAAATTTTATGCAGTATACTTAACTTGCAAGTTATCAATCAGTCGAGTTGTACCTAATTTAGCAGCTATAAACAAAACGACATCCTGATCAAATGCTTCAATTTTTTGTAATTCTGGAGTACGTGCTTCCACATAATCCACAATAAAACCCGCTTGTGTCAACTTTTGCTTAATATTTTCCAACACTTCAGCTAGAGCAACACCATTTTGCAGTTCTTGTTCAGCCGCTTTTAAACTTTGGTAAATTGTCGGGGCAATCTGACGATGTTGTTCACTTAAATAACCATTACGCGAGCTTAAAGCCAAACCATCTTCTGCACGGGTGATCGGCACACCAATCACTTCCAATGGAATATTCAAATCACGTACAAACTGACGAATCACCGCCAGTTGCTGATAATCTTTTTGTCCAAAGAATGCAAAATTCGGCTGCACCATATTAAACAGTTTAGTCACAACCACAGCCACGCCATCGAAATGACCTGGACGCTGTAAACCACATAAATCGTTAGTAATTTCAGACACGGTGATATTGGTTAAACGTGGTTTATTGCCATACATTTGCTCAACACTTGGTGCAAACACAATGTCACAGCCCACATCTGCCAACAAATGGCTATCCTGTTCTAAAGTACGCGGATAGTTTTCAAAATCTTCATTTGGACCAAACTGAATTGGATTGACAAAAATACTGACCACCACGACATCACATATCTTGCGTGCTTCACGCACCAGGTTTAAATGACCTTCGTGCAAATTTCCCATGGTCGGGACAAAACCAATAATTTTTCGTGCCGCTCGAGCTGGGCTAAGTGAAGCGGTTAATCCTTGAATGGTGGTTTCAGTTTTCATGTTTACAGCTCGACTTGAAAAGTTTGTTCTTTAGCAGGGAAAGAACCATCCTGTACTGCAGCATGGTAAGCTTTAAAAGCATCCAGAATTGCAGTTTCCCCTGCCTGTTCTTTCATAAAGTTACGTACAAATTTAGCCACGCGACCAAAGGTCAAGCCCAGCATATCTTGAACGACTAGCACCTGACCGTCGGTATCTGCACCTGCACCAATACCAATCACTGGAATATGCGGGAACAATTCACTAATTTCTTTACCCAATTGTGCAGGTACACATTCTAATAATAATAATGCAGCACCCGCTTCTACCACGGCTTTACAATCTGCAATCAGTTGATCCGCTGCTTCACGGGTACGTGCCTGTAATTTATATCCGCCAAAGACATGAACAGATTGAGGCGTTAAACCCAAGTGTACACAGACTGGAATGCCATTACGTGTCAAAACAGTGACAGTTTCACTTAACCAGGCCCCACCTTCCATTTTGACCATTTGCGCGCCAGCTTGCATGACGGTTTTTGAGCTTATCAATGCGTCATTTAAAGTGGCATAACTCATAAATGGCAAATCAGTCATAATGAAGGCATGTTGATTCCCACGGCGTACCGCAGCAGTATGGTAAGCCATATCTTCCACAGTCACGGGCAGGGTTGAATCACGACCCTGGATCGACATCCCTAAAGAATCACCAATTAAAATGCTGTCGACTTCTGCAATTTCCATTGCCTTTGCCATACTGGCATCGTAACAGGTCAGACAAGAAAATTTGCGTCCATCAGTTTTAAATTTTCTTAAGTCACTGAGACTAATCATCAAGATATTCCTCTAACACATGCTTTCCACATGTCTAAATTAAATATTTGACCAAGATTCATCATCCAGAACAGTCAGGGTTGGATGTTGAACCACGGGTAAATCTTTTAATCGTTGTGCTTTAATTTGTATATTTGCATCTAAATCTAACAAGGGGATGACCACAAAATCACGTTCGAACAGTCCCACATGTGGAACGGTTAAACGCTCATTTTGAATGTGCTCTTGGCCATAGACCAATAAATCTAAATCTAAAGTACGCTCGCCCCATCGACGTAAACGCACCCGACCTGATTCTTGTTCAAAACGTTGTAACGCATCCAATAAAAGCAAAGGAGCTAAATCAGTTTCTAGCTGTACCACCGCATTTAAATAATTCGGTTGGTCTTGAGGTCCCATAGGGGGACTTTGATATAACTTGGATGTTTTCACGGTTCCAAGCGTTGCCAGCTTTTGCACAGCTTCAAGCAAAATCTGGCGTGAATCACCCAAGTTACTACCTAAGCCAATATAGGTGACTGTGCTCATTGTGTCGGTCCAAAAACAACTTGGCTTAAATCACGTTTTACACGTTTACGTTTTAGAATTGGATGGTCATATGCAATCTCTGAACCACCTGCAGAAACGGTTTGAACAGGTCGGTCAGATCGGGTTCTGCTCTTGCGTTCACGACGGCGTGGTTCAGGCTCATTTACCAAAGGCTCAATTTCTACAGAAACTGATTTAGGTTCAATCACATCTTCTGTTGCAGCTTTACGACGACTTTTTGCACGCTGGCGATTATATTGACTAATGGCACGTTCTTTTTCATCCGTACTCATCAACTGATATGAATCCCACCACATGCCCATACCTTGGGTGGTATTGTCGCCTGACTTCTCACGAAGCAACAGGAAATCGAAGCCGGCACGGAAACGTGCATGGGTCGATAACGCTTGTATTTGCTGTGGTTTTGGATTGAGCAAACGGGTTTGCATTTCCCAAACTTCACGAATAAAGGTTTCTGCAAAACGTGGAATGATGGTACGGGTGGCCTGACGCTTTAATACATCCAAGCCCGCTTGTGCACGTGCTTCTGCAGCAACAACACCTTTACCGAGATAAAATTCACAACGTTCTAAAAAGGGTTTCCACAGCAACACGGCATAGAAAAATGCAGGATTAATGGTTTTACCGATTTGAATACGTTGATCGGTATTGATGGCTGCGCGTTCGATAAAGGTTGAAATATCTGGACGGATATCCGCAAACAGCTGACGCCAGATATCAAAATCAATCAGCATCGGCAGCACGCGATTCAAATGCCCCATGGTGAACAATTTCTGCGATTCGTCATATAAACGATGCGGAGAAATATCACGCAGTAACTGGGTCATTTCAGGGGTGAAAATCTCTAAAATTTCAGGCGCAATACTGAAATTTAATTTTGCCGCGAAACGCAAAGTACGCAGCATACGCACTGGATCTTCTTCAAAACGTAAAGTCGGGTCGCCCAATAAGCGTAAAGTTTTATTTTCTATATCATCAACTGCATTACAGAAATCGAGCACGATCCCTTTACGCGGTTGGTAATACATCGCATTAATGGAAAAATCACGGCGGGCAAAATCTTGCTCAATCGTGCCCCAATTATTGTCACGTAAAATCATGCCTGAAGCAGAAGTCACTGCTTTTTTAGGCGGTGCACGAAATGTCGCAACTTCGATCAGCTCTCGGCCTGAATAGACATGAGCAAGCTCAAAACGTCGTCCAATAATACGACAACGCCGTCCGAAAACTTCTTTCACTTGCGCCGGTGTGGCATCGGTGACTGCATCAAAATCTTTAGGATTAAGACCCAACATTAAGTCACGGACACCACCACCGACGATATAAGCTTCAAAGCCTGCCTTATTTAAGGCATCGATAACATCTAATATGGAAGAAGGTAATTGAGCGGTTGATAAACCACATTTTGACGCGCGCAAAGTTTGCAAAAGACGCTGTCTCCTACGTCTGAACGTAAAATATCTAAGATGACGCTAATCATATATCTAACACAATCAAAGGGCAATTTGATTATCTCAATGCTAAATATATTGTTTGGCCCTTCTTGACGGCTTGAGCTATGAATTACAGGCTTAATCGATCTTTATTCTTGGCAAATAAAGCCGGTCCAATCCCCTTGACCTGCTGTAATTCTTCAATGTTTTTAAATTTTCCATTTTTTTGACGATAGGCAATGATCGCTTCTGCTTTTTTTAAACCTATCCCAGACAGCTCTTGTAACTGTTCCAGATTGGCTTGGTTCAAACTTATTTTAGCCCCAGTGGATGCCTGTAAAGCAGGTTTGGCCAAATAGTAATTTTTTGGCGGAGATACATGCGGTATTTTTAAACGTGCATCTTGGGCTTCCTGTTCAGCCTTCCATTTTAAATAGTGTTGGTCGAACTGTTGAGCATAACCCGTCGTTCCGCCCAACACCGACATCAATACACCCATATAAAAAATGGCATTCAGCATCTGTATTATTTTTTTCATTATCGGCCTTTTATTTTAATTGTTGTTTTGCCTGCTCCCAGAGTCGATCCATTTCTTCTAAAGACAGAGTCTCAATTTTTTTATGTTGTTGCTGAGCGTGATCTTCAATGAAAGCAAAACGAGTTCTAAATTTATGAATAGTGCTTAAAAGCGCCATTTCACTGGAAAGTCCCAGTTTACGTCCAACATTGATGAGTGAAAACAAACAATCACCAAATTCATCGAATATTTCGTCGGATTTTTGATTATGCATGGCCTGTTGCAGCTCTTGTAATTCTTCATTCAGCTTGCCATAAGCACCTGCCACATCAGGGAAATCAAAGCCAATTTGTGCAGCATTTTTTTGAATTTCATGCGCTTGTTGCATTGCAGGTCCATGTTTGACCTCATCTAAACGGGATTGGGCTTTGCCTTTTTTTTCTTGTTGTTTAATTTGTTTCCAAAGCACAGCAACATCATCTGAACTGAGCTGTGAAAATTGCTCTGCCTGAAATACATGTGGATGACGACGAATTAACTTTTCAGTAATCGCATTCACGACATCATTAAAATCAAAAGCCCCGACTTCACTATACATTTGCGACTGAAAAACTACTTGCAGAAGTAAATCACCGAGTTCATCCCGTATCTCGTTTGTATTTCCCTCCCTAACCGCCGCTTCCACCTCATACGCTTCTTCAATGGCATATTTAGTCAGGCTTTGCGGAGTTTGCTGCTGATCCCATGGACATTTTTCACGTAACTCCCGCATCACTGCCAACAATTTATCCATGTTTTCATCACTCCAATCATTTCCAATTAACAACGGTTTTCACTATCAAGGTTGGTTATGCTCAAACAAAATGAGTTAAAAAATTAAGGGCACAAAAACAAAATGGATAGGGAGAAACCTATGCACAGTATCTTTATTAGTGGTGCAGCACAAGGCCTTGGTGCTGCAACGGCAAGGCTCTTTTATCAACACGGCTATAAAGTCGGCATCTATGATATCAATGAGGTTAAAGCCCGAAAACTTGCCCAGCAATTAGGATCACAAGCTAAAGCAGGTTTACTCGATGTTGCTGATTATAGCCAATGGTAACAAGCTTTGAGTGAGTTTCAGGCGTGGGCAGGTGAAATGAATGTGTTGATTAACAATGCTGGCATTCTCTATTCAGGGGCTTTTGAACAGACCGATATTGCAGCGCATCACCGAACCGTCGATATTAATGTCAAAGGTGTTTTAAATGGCTGCCATGCCCTTATTTGTTCAAACCGCAATGGTCAAAGATATGAATGCGGGCAGCATCCAAAATATGGGCGTGCACTTAACCGCAGATGATGTCGCACGGGCAATCTATGCACGTGTGCAAACGAAAGACTCCCTATTCACCAAAATCCATCAAGCGGTAGGGCTTAAAACCAAAGTACTGATGATGCTTTCTAAGCTCAGCCCGCAGTTTATTAACCGGATGAGCAATATATTTTGGGCGAAAAGAAAATGAAAGAAATCAAAATAAAAAGAACCTGATTAACAGGCTCTTTAAAAAACTCAATGATTCATAAAGTTATTTAAAAAACTTTTTAAGATGGAAAAAATATTTTAATTTCTGGAAAAGTAAAACTTTTACAGGATGCCTCTGAACGCCATGCCACCGTTAACATGATATGACCTAAATTGAAATTTTGATAAGCAAATGTTCCAATTAAAGGATGAGTGCATAATCCTCCATCATAAACAGGATGCACCTGAGTCTCTAGCTCATTTAAATTTAGATGTATACCCAAGCCAGATGCTTTCAATACTGCTTCTTTAGTCGTCCAGACTTTAAACCAATAATCACGATCGTGTTCCAGTTCCTTCCAGTGTTGCAATTCATTGGGGTGAAAAGCATGCGCTGCCAAAGCTTCAAATCGTACCTTTCGATCTAAATCTTCAATATCCACACCTAAATCCTGCATATTGCTACTGGTTGCTAAAGCATAATTTTTTTGACTATGACTATGATTAAAATAAAATTTAGGAGATTTAACTAAATACGGTTTGCCATGTTGAGTGGTAGAAAAATCTTCTTGCTGAATTGTGGTCTCTAATTGTTGGGAGAGCAATTGATTTCGATAATGATAAATTGCCTGTTTTTGCTGCTGAATTTTAGTCTTGCGATCCAATTCTTTAGATAGAGGGACAATACGCTCAATTGTATCGACATCTACTCGTATCAATCTGGTCACGTGTACATCCTTATCCCAAAAATATAATGACATCTTAAATGAAAAAAGCCCAAAGTAAACTTCAGGCTTTTTATCATCAATACATCATTGATTAACGCTTAAATTTCTTTTCAGCCTTTTTAAATTTCTGTACATAACGACGTTTACGTGCAGCCACGCGTTCGTCCATTTGCGACTTACGCCCTTCAAACGGATTTTCAGACGTTTTAAAGTCAATGCGAACCGGTGTACCTTCAAGTTTATAGACACGACGGAATACATTTTCTAAATAACGACGATAATCCGCAGGGGTTTTATCAACCTTATTACCATGCACAATAATCGTTGGTGGATTTTGACCACCCATGTGGGCATAACGCATTTTAATACGTTTACCGTTAATCATTGGCGGTTGATGTGCTTCAGTTGCATCATTCAAAATTTGGGTTAATTTCGCTGGCGAAACTTTCAAATGTGAAGAATCAAATGCACGATGGATTGAAGGATACATTTCCCCCACACCGGTACCATGAAGTGCTGAAATTAAGTGTACTTTCGCCCATGGAATAAAATCAAAACGACGTTCAACATCAAGCTTACATTGCTTGCGGTCGTACTCCGTCATGTTATCCCATTTGTTGATTGCAATCACCATTGCTCGACCGGCTTCTAAAGCATAGCCAATCAAATGTAGATCTTGCTCAACCACACCTTCACGTGCATCCAATACCACAATTACAACATGAGCATCTTTAATGGCTTGCAAAGTTTTCACGATTGAGAATTTCTCAACCATTTCATCTACCTTGCCTTTACGACGTACACCTGCAGTATCAATCAGCGTGTATTTCTGCTCATTCCGTTCATACGGAATATAAATAGAATCACGCGTGGTACCTGGCATGTCATAAACCACAACACGCTCTTCGCCCAGTAAACGGTTGACCAAGGTCGATTTACCGACGTTTGGACGTCCAATCACGGCTAAGCGTAAACCGGTGTTCTGGTCATGCAACTCAGGATCTTCATCCTCAGGAACATCTGCAAGCACATCTTCCAGCATTTGAGCAACACCACGACCGTGGCTTGCTGCAACATGTAATGGTTCGCCAAAGCCGAGTTGATAAAACTCAACCACCGCAGCTTCTGCATGTACACCATCAACTTTGTTTGCAACCAAGTAAACTTTCTTCCCTAGGGTACGAAGTTCTCGTGCAATTTGTTCATCTGACGCTAGTAATCCCGCACGCGCATCAACAACAAAAACAATAATATCGGCTTCATTGATGGCTGTTTTTGATTGCTCAGCCATATATGAATCAATACCTGCTTCACTTTCACCGATACCGCCTGTATCAACTACAATGAAGGATTTATTTTGGAATACTGCATCGCCATATTTGCGGTCACGAGTAAGACCAGCAAAGTCAGCAACGAGTGCATCACGACTCTTGGTAATCTGGTTAAATAACGTTGATTTACCGACGTTCGGACGTCCAATTAGCGCAATTACGGGTTTCATAAATTAACGGTTCTGCCAAACGCTTAACGCGCCCTTTCTGGTGGAGACATATAGTTGTCCATCAATTTCGCGTAGTGAACGTACTTCACCACTTGTTTTTGATCGACCAATGAGTTGCCCAGAAGTTGGATCGATTAAGTGTAATACACCATCTAAATCACCAACCACAAGGTCTTGTCCGAGAACAACAGGATTACTGAGCTGACGATTGAGCAAACTATCGTTTTGCCATAATTGCTCACCTGTTGTTAGTGCATAAGCAGTGATTTTGCCATCTGCTTGTGCAACAAAAACGGTATTATTCATTACTTCTGGACGTTGAATACTGCTTGCATCTTCACTCCACACCACTTGTTGTGAAGCTAAATCTGTAACAGTGACTTGTCCTTGGAAACTGGTTGTTACAAGAAACTGACCTGCAACAACTGGATCGCCATCAATATCATTGAGGCGTTGAATATCTGAACGGCCTTCGCTTACTGCAACACGGCGCTGCATACGCGGTACACCACTGAGTATATCAAGGGCATAAACATAAGCATTTGATGAAGCAATCAATACCGTACGCGGGTCAAGTGCGACCGGAGATGCCATCCCACGTAAGCTAAATTGTACATTAGGAAGGTTATATGTCCAAACTTGCTGACCGGTGGCAAGATCATGTGCATAAACAGTACCGTCATTGCTGACAGTAATCACACGACCGGATTGAATCAGTGAAGTCGATAAAATGGCGCCTGCCAATTGTGCAGTCCACTTTTGCTCACCTGTTGCTTGATCTAAAGCGAACAATTGACCTTTCTTATTACCAACAACAACAGTGCCTTCACCTGCTTCTACACCAGAGCTTAAGCCCTGCTTAGACACCTTTTTTTCCCAGATACGCTGCTTACCTTGATAAGCCGCGACTTCACCTTTTGGATCTAAGGCAAAGATTACACCGTTATCCACATCTAAACGCAGACGTAATGGATCCGCTTTCGATGTTGATGAAACACTTTGAGAAAATACCGGAACAAGACTTTTGCCTTGAGCCAATTTAGGTAATGGATTCGGCTTAACCTCTTCCACTTTAATTTTATTGGTTGAACAGCCAACAAGTGCGAATGTTAAAATTGTCAGCGCAAACGGTATTTTGTATTTTCTATCCATCATGACTCATCCACTTGTGTTTCTAAAATTGGTCGTTCTACATCAGGATCATCAACTAAAACGCCGACACTTTCGAGTTTAATTTGTAAAATTTGACGTTCCTGCTGACGTTCAACCAGTGCATCCCATGCACTCTTGTACGATTTTTTAGCATTTTCTATATCATTTTTAGCAACATACACATCACCCAGCGCTTCATCAGCGGTCGCTTTAAAAGCGGGATCTGTCACTGCAGACAATGTCTTTAATGCATCATCATATTTCTTTTGCGCAAGCTGAGCATAAGCCAAGCGGAGTTTAACCAACTGAATCAAGCCTGCATCATCCAGCTTAGAATTTTCAACTTTTTTTAATGCTTTTTCTGCATGCGCATAATCTGCTTTGTCATAAGCCAATTTAGCCATAAGCAATTGCGTTTGAATGGCTTGTGCAGAATCTGGGGCTTCTTTGACAATTTTGTCCGCAGTTGCAGATAAGGCATTAAATGCATTGGCATTGCCTTGCGCATTTTTAGCCTCATCCATCAACTGTTGAACCTTGGCTGTTTCCATTTGAGATTCAGCCAGGTTTTTCTTCTGCCAATATTCCCATCCGAAAAAGGCAATCAACGCGATTAAAATCCCACTAATCATGGCAGAGCCATATTTCTTAGTGAAAGATTTCAAGCTATCAAGTTGTTCTTCATCACTCAATGCGTTCATGTGATTACCCTTTCCTTATGTTTTTTAAGCTTATTTTGAAGAAAATTTTTCAATGAAGAATGATACAATATTCGCCACAGCAACATCAGTTTGCTCGGCGGTCGCCAATTCTTTCACAGCTACTTGTTGTGCTTCCCACTCACGTTCACCTGCAATCACGGCAAAAATAGCGCCTGATTGATCGGCTTTTTTCATCTGAGATTTCATCGAACCTTGTGAACCAACTTTCAGGCGAATATTGCTATTTGCTGCTTCAAGCTGGTTACGAATTTGTTCTGCAAGTACCAAGGCTTTACCTTGCGATGCAGGATCCGACAACAAGAATACTTCACAATCACGTACAGGTGTATTGTCTTCAACTTGTTCAAGTAGAAGCAGCAAACGTTCCATACCCATAGCAAAACCAACAGCAGGTACAGATTGATCAGCCTTACCTTTCAATTGACCTACAAGACCATCATAACGACCACCGGCACATACGGTTCCTTGTGAACCCAAATGTGTAGTTGTCCATTCAAAAACGGTTTTGTTGTAGTAATCTAGACCACGAACCAATTTTTGGTTAATCACAAATTCCACACCTGCATCAGTTAAATACTGCTGCAATTGTGCAAAATGATTCATGCTATCCTCACCCATGAAGTCATGCAGTTTCGGTGCATTTTCAAGGATTTTTTGCGTACGTGCATCTTTAGAATCGAGGATACGCAGCGGATTGGTGATTAGACGACGTTGTGAATCTTCGTCTAAATCACCTTTATGCGATTCTAAAAACTCAACTAACGCTGCACGGTATGCCGCACGTTCGTCTGATTCACCTAAAGTGTTCAATTCTAAACGGACTTTATCCGCCACACCCATGCGTTTCCACAAACGTGCAGTCATCAAAATCAATTCTGCTTCCATATCCGGTGTAGCAACACCAAATGTTTCCACACCAAATTGATGGAACTGACGGTAACGCCCTTTTTGTGGTTTTTCATAACGGAACATGGGTCCGACATACCACACACGAGGAGTCGCACCGCGAAGCAAGTTATGCTCAAGCATGGCACGTACACAGCCTGCAGTCCCTTCAGGACGCAAAGTCAAAGACTCAGGTGGATTACCCTTGTCCAAGAACGTGTACATTTCTTTTTCAACAATATCCGTAGCATCACCAATTGAACGTTTGAACAGATTGGTCTGTTCAACAATCGGCAAACGGATTTGCTGGTAACCATAAGCATCCATTAACGATGCTAAATGTTGCTCAAGACGTCTCCACGCAGCAGTTTGCGTTGGAAGAATGTCATTAAAACCTTTGATTGCGACAATTGAACTCATGATGAACTACGAATAATCTCTTTAGATTTAGCTTTTTCAAGCTCTAGAACACGTTGACGAACCATAGTTTCGATTTCATCAACCAATTGATTGGTATCGATTAAATGGCTTTTCTCACCATTACGATACACCAGTGAACGCGGACTTGCACCAACCACGCCAATATCGGCTTCTTTGGCTTCGCCCGGACCATTCACTTTACACCCAATCACGGATACATCCATGGGGGTACGAATATCTTCCAAACGCTCTTCCAGTGATTGCATCACTTTAATCACGTTAAATTCTTGACGCGAACAGCTTGGGCAGGCAATAAAGTTAATTCCGTTAGAACGAAGCCCCAATGATTTTAAGATATCAAAACCAATTTTCACTTCTTCTTCAGGCTCTGCTGCCAAGGAAATACGCATGGTATCGCCAATGCCTTCCATCAACAAACCACCGAGGGCAATTGCTGACTTCACAGAACCGGTACGGTAGATCCCAGCTTCAGTTACACCCAAATGCAGTGGATTATCAATTTGCGCTGACAGTAAACGGTAGGCATCCATGGTTAGAAACACATTTGATGCTTTCACCGAAATTTTAAATTCCTGGAAATCCAGACGGTCTAAAATATCGATATGACGCATCGCAGATTCAAGTAACGCTTGACCTGTCGGCTCGCCATATTTTTTCTGAATGTCTTTTTCCAGTGAACCGGCATTCACGCCAATACGCATTGAAATATCGTGGTGACGTGCCGCAGCAACCACTTCACGAATTTTCGCTTCAGAACCAATATTGCCTGGGTTAATACGCAAGCAATCTGCACCGGCATCAGCAACAGCTAAAGCAATCTTATAGTCGAAATGAATATCGGCGACTAAAGGCACATTCACCTGTTTACGGATTTCACCAAATGCCGCTGCTGCTTCCATCGAAGGTACAGAAACACGCATGATGTCCGCACCGACATCGACACAACGTTGAATTTGTGCAACGGTTGCAGCCACATCACAGGTTTCGGTATTGGTCATACTTTGGATACTAATAGGTGCATCACCACCTACATAGACTGAACCAACACGAATTTTACGAGTGGGACGGCGCTTAATCGGATTTTCAATCATTAATATCGCTCTTCTCTTTACCCATTAACGTGACAAACGAAAGTCTGCTTTGCCATCCACTGTATAAGGTGACAACGCAATATTTTCATTATTTAAAGTTAATGTGACAGCTGATGCATCATCAAGGCGAATTTGGAATGGAGTTTCACCATTTAATTTCACTGTTGATGCTTGACGACCTGTTACCAGAACTTTACCGGTTGAATCTACAATATGAACAGAAGTTGGGCGGCTAAACTCAAGCTCCAACTGATCACCCGATACAGCTGTTGAATGATCTAGATTCAACACTTCTACATCGGATTCTGCAGGTGCAATTTCTTGGTTATCATCTTTATTTGACGACAAATTTTGTATAGCCATCACAGCAGCAACTACAGCAACCAATACCACTAAAGCAATGACGATACGTTTTAACCACTTCTTATTGCGATCACGATTTGAACCTGGGAGTTTGCCCATAATTTTAATCGGTGAATTGTTTAAGGCATGATTTGGCAATAACCCTGTATCATTTTGATAGATCTCATCAAAACGCTGGATGATCGCTGTTGCATCGACTTTTAAATATTTCGCATAAATACGATAGTAACCTTTAATAAAGGTCGCTTCCGGCAAAGCTTTATAATCATCTTGCTCTAAAGCTGTCAAAGTTTTCACTTGCATGTTCAAATCTTTGGCAGCGTCATTTAATTCACGCTTTTGTGCAATTCGAATTTGACGTAAGTACTCACCTGGACGCTGAACATTTCCTAATGCATTGGGTGCTACGCTTGAACCATTTGATTGCTGTGAATTAGGATTTACTTCCATACGGCCTCAGTACTGTACTGTAATTGCAGATAACGTTGGTATTCCGGACTCTCTGGAAAGAGTGCACGTAATTGATTGACAAGTACCTGCATTCCCATTGTGTCACTATTTGCCCGTGCATTTCGGATACCAATCCAGAGCGCACGCGCACCTTGATTCTTTTGACCAACACCACGCACAAACTGTTCATACAACTGTGTCGCAGCAGTGGTCTGCTGTTTCAAATAAAAAATTTCGGACAACTCTAACATTGAAATGTAGGAGTCACGATTTACTTGCAGGGCCTGTTTGAATGATTTTTCAGCATTCGCCATATCACCTAGTTTTAAATAAATTCGCCCTACATTTTCCAATGCCTTGTAGCGCTGATCATAACCCAATGTTGTTCCCGCTACATTGAGTTGCTCAATCGCGTCATTATAACGCTCAATTTGATACAAATAAGTACCGTAGTTGTTACGCGCTTGTGCATTTTTCGAATCAGCAGAAATGGCACGCTTAAAATATGCTTCTGCCTTATCCATACTGACTTTACTGCCTTCTTGTTGCAGTAAAATCCCCATCATCATATTCGCAGCGGAATCTCGAGGATTCATTTCAAGCGCTTGGTCTAAAGTACGCTTTGCAGAATCCAGATCGCCCGATTTGATATATTCTGCAGCCAATTGAGTGCGAACTTTAACTGCTTTTTCTGGATCTTTCTTCACCATTGTTGTCGATGTCTGACAAGCAGTGATAAAAATAGCAGACATACAAATCATTGTAATAAAAGCTAATTTATATGCGGGCTTTCTCAATTGACGTCCCCTTTTATTATCCTTGAGAGCGCATAATCTCATTACTTTGCGCAATTTTCTTTTTCCACTGTTCCGCACGACGGGTACGGTCAGCCACTTGACCCACTAACTGTCCGCACGCAGCATCAATATCATCACCACGTGTCTGACGAATCGTACACACAAAACCTGCATCAGACAAAGTTTTTTGGAAAGAAATAATGCGGTTACGGCTTGAACGACCGTATGGTGCATGCGGGAATGGATTAAATGGAATTAAATTAATTTTACTTGGTAAATTTTTTAACAACTTAATCATTTGTTGTGCATGTTCAGGATGATCATTCACCCCATCCAGCATCACATATTCAATGGTCACATGTTTACGTGAACTTTCGTTACCATCTTTGGCAATATAACGCTGACATGCAGCAATGAGCTGCTCTAACGGATATTTTTTATTAATTGGAACCAATTCATTACGCAGTTCATCATTTGGCGCATGTAAAGAAATGGCAAGCGCCACATCAATATCTTTGACCATTTGGTCGATTTTCGGCACCACACCAGACGTCGATAAAGTCACACGACGTTTTGACATGCCATAGGCAAAGTCATCTAACATCACACGCATCGAGTTCAACACGGCATCGTAGTTGAGTAATGGCTCGCCCATACCCATCATCACCACGTTGGTCACTGAACGTTCGCGCTCAAGCACCGGCACATCTTCCATATAGGAATAGTTCGCCATCCACAGCTGACCGATAATTTCCGCCTGAGTCAAATCACGCTGGAAACCCTGTTTACCGGTTGAGCAGAATGAACAGTCCAGTGCACAGCCCACTTGTGAAGAAATACACAAGGTACGGCGCAAACCGCTACGATGTTCTGCCGGAATCAGCACAGTTTCGACGAGAGAACCTTCACCATCGCCAACACGGAATACCCATTTACGGGTACCGTCTTTAGAATAGTTTTTATGCACCACTTCGGGCGCTTTAATTTCACAAATACGTTCCAATTTTTCACGCAGTTTGCCTGAAATATTGGTCATTTCAGCAAAATCAGTTACGAAGAACTGGTGAATCCATTTCATAACCTGCCCGGCACGAAACTTCTTCTCACCCATATCCTCAAAGAATTTTTCCAGTTGCGGACGTGACATGCCGAGTAGGTTCACTTTTTCCACAGCATTTTGCTGTGTCGGAGCGGATGGAGATGGTTGCTGGTCAGCAGAAATTGCTGATGTAGCGACGACTTCAGTACTCATGTGTAATTACCTAAACCATGTCTAAAGATGAAAGGAGAAGCTCAATAATCGAGCAAAGTATTATTCAGAGAATAAAAAAACCAGATAAGTATAATAACACTTATCTGGTTTGAATACTTCGAATTAACGAGTACGTGGGCAGATCTCAGTTTGAGCGAAGAAGTAGTTAACTTCACGATCAGCAGATGCAACTGAGTCAGAACCGTGAGCAGCATTTTCGTCGATGCTTACAGCGAAATCTGCACGGATAGTACCAGGAGCAGCTTCTTTAGGGTTAGTTGCGCCTAAGATATCACGGTGAGCAAGAACAGCGTTTTCACCTTCAAGAACAGATACTACAACAGGACCAGAAGTCATGAACGCAACAAGGTCACCGAAGAAACCACGTTCTTTATGCTCAGCATAAAAGCCTTCAGCTTCAGCTTGAGTCAAATGTTTCATTTTAGTTGCAACGATTTTAAGACCAGCTTTCTCAAAACGAGCAAAGATGTCACCGATGTTGTTTTTAGCAACTGCATCTGGTTTAACGATAGATAAAGTACGTTCGATAGCCATGATTGGCTCCTTATGTCAATTTGACGAGAAAATTTTGCCGCATTATACCGAGATAATCAGCAAGTATCAGCTTTTGATATGTAAAAAGTTGCTTTTTTCGATTTACTGATTAACGAACTTCATCAATCCAGGCCATTTGAATCCCTTCCAGCAAACCTTCAGTCGATTTTTCCGGGTCATCCTTGAAGTCTGGCAATGCGCAAACCCATGCATGTAGGTCTGTAAAGCGAATCCATTGCGGATCGACATCGGGATGTGCTTCAGAAAGTTCAATCGCAAGATCAATAGTGTCAGTCCAACGTAAACCCATGGTTATTCCTAAGCGCTAAATGAATGCCCTACTTTAACAAATTACTAAAATCGAGAGCTAGTTTTTCGATTTTTAAAAAGACATTTTTATAACACGATATTTAAAAATGGCGCGGTAAAAATAATTCCTGTTGCGACCAACACACCAATCAACGCCCCCACAATCACATCACTCGGATAATGCAGTCCTAAAACCATACGGGATATGGCAACCAAAAGCGTAAAAGGCAACATCAAAACAAGTAACATCGGCTGAATATAGCCCATCACTGTGCTCGCCATGACGGCATGCAAGGTATGTCCAGACGGAAAGCTAAAGTGATCTAGCGGTTGCTCTCGCAATAGAATCACTTGATGCACTTGATAAGGTCGAGGACGTGTAGTTTTTTGTTTCAAGATTTTATAAATTGCAGAACCTATAGACCCACTAATCAAGATATATAGCAACTGCTCGATATAAAACTTATCTTCCAATACCCAAAGACTGGCTAACATGAGGCACCAAAACAAACCATTGCCGAGACGACTAATGATCTTAAAAAAATGGGCTACCGTATGTGAATGTGAAAAATGATTCAGATACATACATCCTTTTAAATCGAGATCTAGCATCGTTATTATTGCTTTTTTTAATTTCATGATGATTCTCCTTTAAGCATCTGCTTAAAATTCAGGATGTCATTTGCATCTCTCTGGCAACTCCATATAGTGCCTGTTCAAACTGTCGCACAGGATTTTGCCATCCTACATCCTGTACTGCTTCACGGGCTTTTATCCCCATGTATTTCAAGTGATGATTATTCGGTAACTGATAAATTAACTGAATCAGTTTATCCATCTGACCTAAAGGACTTAACCACCCTGTTTCATTATTTTTCACATGTAAATGTGCACTAGCATAATCATAAGCAATCACGGGCAAACCACTTGCCATGGCCTCAAGCACCACATTTCCAAAGGTTTCAACTTGACTGGCAAATACAAAAACATTGGCACTTGCATAAGCTTGAGCTAATTTCAAACCGGTTAAATTTCCCGTAAAAATAACATCATGACCTTGGCATAACATTTCCAAACGAGTCCGATCTGGTCCATCACCGACAATGACGAGTTTTACATCATGCTGAGTCATTCGCCTCATAGCGATATAGGCATTCACCACGACATCTATTTCCTTCTCGGGAGATAGTCGTCCTACATACAACATCACCCTGGTTTCTGAAGTAGCTTTCCAGTGTTGACGTAAAGCCTCCGAACTATGTTCTGGAGAAAAACATGCAAGATCTACACCACGTCCAACAATAGCCAACGGGCAACGAACACCAAACTGTCTTAAAATATATTCTGTATCTTTACTTGGAATACAGGTCAGTTGTGTATTGTTATGAAACCAACGTAAATAGTGCTGGATGGGCTTAACTAAAAAAGCCAAATCAAAAAAGCGACTAAACTCTTGAAAAGGCGAATGAAAACCACTTGAAACCGGAATTCCTTTGCTTTTTGCAGCCTGCAAAACACTCAAACCTAAGGGTCCTTCGGTAACAATATGTACAACGTCCGGTACAAATCTATCCAGTGCTTGTGATACTTTTAAAAATTGTGGCCAACCAAATTGAAGGCTTGGGTATTTAGGAATAGATTGTGCTTTGACCAGACACTCTTTACTGGGGATAAAGTCGTGACAGCTCTCCTGTTGCTCTGGTCGAATCAGTAAAATTTTATGACCTTGTTTTTGCAAACCTTTACAGAGTTGTAGTAAAGATAGTGCCACCCCATTAATTTCTGGAGGCCAAGTTTCAGTAACGATGGCTATTTTTAGGCGTGGACGAACCAAGTCTTTTAAAACCTGGATATCATCACACGCCATATTTTGCTTTCTTTGTTTAAAATAAAATTGAAAACTTTCTGGAAAATCTTGTTGTTTTAGCAGACTGGTCGCATACAAATTTGCCATACAACACCTATGTTGTTATTTTAGACTTAGCTTAGATGTTGTTTCTTTCAGTTTGATGATAATTAGATGTAGATTTATTGAAATAAAGACGAGTACAAAATTCAATATAGAAATAAATCTATCCGTAAAATTTCATTCATTTTAAAACTACTTTCTTTTTATTATATATTTAATAAATAATAAGGAAGATATTTAAGTAACATGTAAGATACTTAAAACAATAAGTTTACATACAGCTCATCAGTATAATTACCAGAAGGTATAGCTAGACCAGGCTGTTCATCTAACTGAACTGCTACTACATATTTTTGTCCATTTTTTGCTGGTTTTGCTGATAAAGGGGTATTCCAGAGATTACCTTGAGCCCCTATAATGCTCATCCGAGTTCTTAATCGATGTGCTCCATTAGTCACATAACTTAAACCGTGTTTATCTTGCAAGTTCCGACTACTGAACTGAATTACATAGCCACGATCGCAGCGAACATTAAAACTTGTTGCTGTTTGACTTTTATAGCTAGCGAGCATTTGCATATATGATTCACTCACTGATGCAATAGAACATGCATGTGAAATGGGAATTAAAAAACTACTACATGTAAACATTAACAAGAATTTTTTCATTTTATTCACCCAAATTATTGGCAAATCAAATCCATGTGACGTATTGCCACATAGCTCCCTGATTTATTGTTTGGTACATTAAGTACACTCTTGCAAGTTTCCCCTCCTTTGGTTTTCAGTGAAATGTTGTATTGAGCTGATTTCAACCCATATAAATAAACTTTACCCTCAGCATCTACCGGGAAAAACTCTTCTGAATTTGAATTCAAATAGACTTCACTAGCTTGGGCAAAGGTTTGATGATTTGGTTTAAGTAAACGTAGAACAATGACACCGGTTCGTTCTACAGGAAAATCCACCTTATAACCACGCTGATTCATTCCAATCACTTTTTGATTGGAATAACTTATTGTGTCATTAATATCTAATTGGTCTTGGTTAAAGGAAAGATCGTAATTAACATACGGTACAATATCATGAACAAATATATAGCCTTTTTTATTGGTTTTCCCAATAGGTGTTAAAGTACGATACACATCTACATCCGCGATATCACCTACGTTAACTAAAGCGAAAGCATTATCTACATATTTAGTCAGCCCAACTTTATGGTCTAACCAAACCAATGCACCTTGATAATTCGCTTGAGTGAAACGAAAATCTTCACCTTCATCATGAGTGATATATAAATTACCTACTGGCATTTTTAAGGCAGTATAGCCATTAAAGCCTACACCCCCATTTTGCTGATGTGTTGCACCCACCGTATAATCTAAGCCGTTTTGACTGAGCGAACTTTTCGAATAACGCAATTGAGTTTGTTCATCAAAAGTATGTGTTAAATAAGTATTTCTTTGTGAATCAAAATTATAACTTAACGTCACATATGCCCCATTATTATCCTCATCTTTCAAATCTTTATAATAGGAGAATGACATTGATGCTTGACGACCGAGCATTCGAGAGAACCCTACCGTTACTAGTTGAGTATCGGGAAAATTCAATTGTGAGTTTGGATAATAGCGGCGCTCTAAATAATTAATATTTAAATTATTAATCAATGGAACATGGAATATACTGGCATAAGCGAGATTATCGTATTCTACAGATTGTATATCATTACTATATCCTAAACTACGATATTCAGGGTTATAGTATTTACTGCTCACACCGAGAGCAAGCCGATCCCCATTTCGACTTAATGAAGCCCCTAACATATGACCTTCACCCAAATCGCTATGACTGCCAGAAACATGCAGATCAAGCAAAGCATATTTACTAATAGCTTGTGTCCACATTAATCCAAGGTTTTGAATATCCTCACTGTATGCAGCATTAGTTCCTAAAGTTGTACTTTGGGTAATTCCACGTCTAAAATAGACATTTGTAAAGAATTCACGATAATCATCTGAAGAATAATCATAGTTATAACGTAATTTTCCCATTGAAATATTGTATTCGTTTAAATCGGGTTTTAATAATGAAGTATTAATATAAACAGGAAAAGATTGTACAGTTCGATTACCTAAAACATCTTCTACCACAACTTGTGCTTCCCCCGATTGCTGAATGTTTGCACCAGCCGTAAGTGCATAATGTCCAGGTGTCACTTTTTGTTGATAGAGGTTTACGCCATTAATATACAAATCTACTGTCGAAGGTAAAATCGCACTTCCTTTTAGAGTAGGAACATTCCAATAAATAAAATCAGGATAACTGGTAAAATTAGTGCCAAAGGAAATTCCACCAAATCGAAATGCATCTAATAACGGATTGTATACACTAGTATCATCCCCTAGGCTTAATCGCTGATATTTGGATGGAAATTCAATTTCAAATGAAGTATTTAGACGTATTATTTTTTCTTGCTCATTTTCTGCTTGATCACGATAAATCATGCCATTTCTAAAGATCCAATAATCCTTAAAAACACCTAATTCAACCAAACCATTCATTTCATCGAAATTATCCAATTTTCCATAATAGAAATCATAATTAAGAAAACCACCCAATTCAGCTTTAGATGGAATGAGATGATTGGTCGTAACGTACTGTTCTTTAAAATACTTAGCCGGCACTGTCAGCTTAATTGCTTGTAAAGCAGTATCTTGCTCAGACTGAATTGGATCACTAGACACCAAACAAAAATTGGGCTGTATCGGATGTTGTTTCATTAAATTTCGCTGGATGCCCAACTGAGATAAAATCTCACATTCCGCATAACGTTGATTATCTTGCTCTAATACCAAAGTTTCTATTGCGCGATCAATACCGTTTAACCAAACATTGTTTAACACTAGCTCTGAATTTGCAGAATTAGCCGGCAATGGAATACCCCATAACATAAATTGTATGGCGAAAAAAAGTCGAGTTTTACGCATAACTTAGCCTTTCATTTTTAATTCTATTTCTTGTTCACTTTTATCGGTTATTAGCTTAAGCGTATAGTCTTGTATATTACCTAACTTTACATTCCCCATATCAAAGCTATACTTTTGTTGAAGAAGCAGGTATTTCATTTCATTTGAAGAAGCGACTTCTTTTTTATGTTTATCAATGATTTTTATTGAATTAATTTGCAGATGTGATTTTGCATTATTTTGAATATTTATAAACAGACGATTATCACGATATATCGATGTTGCTAAAACTTCAATCGGTGCTTGTTTTCCTACAAATAACGGGACTGAAATATTAAATAAAAACTGTAGTGTATTCTCTTCACTCACAGATTCAACTTCTTTAAATACAATACGCCAAGTTTTTTCTTGGCTTAAATCCATTGTATTTAAAGGCTGACTAAACCCCACGCGAACAATTTGTTTACTATTGGGCTTAATTACAAAATTTTTTGGATTTAATAAAATATTATTATCCAACTCTAAAACATCTTCACCTCTTTCATTCTGTATCCATTTATAGGCATACATTTCAAAAATCTTTTGACTAGCAATATTTTGCGCTTCCATTACGACAGTTGCACTTCTTTGACGACCTTTCTCATTTAAATACATTTGGGTTGGTGAAATTAATAAATTAGCATAAGCGGTTTGACAAAACATTAAGCTGATTAAAGCAATTCTTTTTAAAATTGTATTCATATAAACCCCAAATTCATAAACATTTTTATTATAATTTTCAGATTCAAAAGTTGACTTTACTACCTTAGCAAAGCCAACTCTTGATTTAGTTATTTTTATAAGGTAACGGTAATATTTAGTTTATCGCTATAATTACCAGCTGGTTTAGAAATACCTACATAGTCACTCTTCACAGAAACATTGTAACTATTCCATCCTCCTCTTCCTGGAGTAATATCATTTTTTTGCTCATTTAATTTGATTAAATGGCTAGATCCAGCTAAACGAGTTTCTACTGTTATGCCAACTGCGTTACTACCAGATTTAGCTTCGGAACGTGTAGTAGCGCTAGTACCTACTCGATTTACTGTATCAACAAGTAAATTATAATTTGCATTAGCCCCTACAGAGAATCGCCCAGTTTCTGTTTCTCCATCCCCAAGTGCAATAGAAGGAGTGTCAATTTTTAGCATACAACGTTTAGGCACTTTCACCACTATAGGAATAGAACCTGTACAAGAACCCGTGTTACAACCCCGATCTTGATTAGGTCTTCCCTCCTCTCCAGCCATTACTGCTGTTGAACAAGCACCTAATACTAATGCTGCTAATGCTGCCTGTGTCATTTTATTCATATTTGTTCTCCATTTCTTTTTTTAAAAGAATATGCATATGTAATGGTTTTTTACAATTACGCAGATGACTCTTTTTATTATGAGTAAGATTACGTAACTGCATAATCATCTTATTATTATTAAATAAAAAACACACAAAAGAATGATTATTCACTTTCTCTTTATATATGATTTATATTTACTTACAAACTCAAAAAGTTATTCATTTTATTAAATTTTACACGGAAAAAAAATTCATAAGTTAATCATGTTTTTCTATTCCTAATATTTAAAAATAAAAATATCTCGTAATTAATATTTAATAAAAAATAACTTACTAATTTTAATAGTTTTTTTTGCTAGACACTTAATCACATTAAGAAACAAATTGATTGCAAAAATTTCAATTTATTACCTATTATCTGAAAAATATGTGACTTTATCGACTATTTTGTGGCAATTTTCAACAAAAACCTCATAATATTTTATTATCGATTAACTTATCAACAAAATAAGCACTCTAATTTAAGTAACTGGAAATATTTGATAATTTTTTCCCAGAAACCCGATAAGCTATACTTTAGTAATAAACTATAATTTAAATCTCATTTACCATGATTGTATTTATTTAATTCCAAACTTATCCAAACGGTAACTTGTAGTAAATTTCTTCATAAATCACTTTTTATTCAATTGCATATTATAAATTTTAACCATTCTGTCTAGAGATAGACGATCATCCTTTTGGATAGTAAGTAAAGATTAAAAACATCAATCCTCAATTTATATGTGGTACAAGAAATTCTGATAAAGCTCCTAAACCAAGTATCATTTAGCTTTTTTATAGCAATATATTTTATGTATAAAATATTCAAATATATAGGGTCTGTTGACATTTCATAATGGCAACCAAATAAAGATGTAGGCTAAAGCAACTGAGTTTTCGTAGTTCCGCTTTAACTTATCGTAACGAGTTGCAATACATCTGAACTGTCTCAATCTTGCAAATGTGTTTTAAAATAAGCATCTGATTTTATATAAATACCAATCTATATATTCATTATTGGATTTAGAATTAGATTTCTTAAGAATATTCGCTTTAGTTTGAGTATTCTTGATTTTTTCTCTGAGTGATGCTGAGTCATAGCCTTTATCTGCACACAATATTTGTGTTTCTTTGAAATCCAAACAGGCATTAAATCAGGTACAATCTTCACATCCTGAGTTGTGCCATCATCAATGATAAATTCAATAGGATTTCCATTTACATCCACGGCTAAGTGAATTTTAGAGCTGTTCCCACCAATGCTCTTGGAAAGAGCTTGATTTTTGATTCCTGTCGCATGTTGATGTGCCCGAACATGACTAGTATGAATAAATACCCATTTTAAATCTGTACGATTTGACAATAATTTAAATATTTTTAGCAAGTTGCTATCTTTGCACCAACGAGTGAACTTCTTAAAAATCGAGTTTGGCTTACCGAAGACTTCAGGTAAATCACGCCAAGGGCACCCAGTTCGAATCCGATAAAGAATAGCCTCAATAAAATCTCGAAGATTGTGTTTGAGATAAATACCAAAATCTTTAACCAGTGTTCATCAATCAGCATTGTACGAGATATAGCGAGAATTAAATTTAGTTTGGCGATTAAATTTAATTCTCGCTATTTTTTTGAACAGCAAATGTCAACACACCCTAAATTTTAAATTACAGCAAATTGTTGTTTCTTATAAGTTGTCTAGTATTTAATTTGGTATGTAATTTTTTAAGAATATAATTCACCCTTCAAAGCTAATGTTATAAAGTTGAAGTTAAATATTTCTCTTGGCAATAAAAAACCAGTTAATCATGCATTAAAAGTTTTATATTGATGATTTTTTTGATTTCAGAGCTTTTTTATGGCCTCTGCATTGTTATTTAATAGAGTTTAACAACCCTTTTTCCACTTGGTATAACTGCCCCTCCCCAAAATCAATTTGTTGCTTTTCTCCATGTAAATTTGGAAATCCTACGATTTTTTCAAGTTGTGGTGAGCGCTGAAACTGTTGGGTTTTGGGGTTAAACATCCAATAAATATAACGTTTATCTTGAATAGTTCGTTCTTCTGAAATATCTGACAACACAATGTCATAATATCCATCAAAATTAACATCCATATAACCGATACTTTTCGGAAATGCGGTAAATCCTGTCAGAGTTTGTGCAACATTGTTATTATTTTTATTCACAATATCTAATCGTTTGAGTACTGAACCATATGGTTCGTTAATATCTTCTAGACCATAAAATTTAAAAATAAAATTAGGTTTATCTGCGACCTTTATTGCAGGCTCAAATTGAATAGATTCCCCCAAAGCATCATCACCCTCAACAAATGTCGCCTTAAGATCACCGCTATTGACATTGAGCATCCCTGATAATTGATAAGTCTTATTGGTTATATTTTCAGAGTCAGCATCAACAGATTTTAAATTCAGCTGATCGCCTTTTTGCAATCCTTTTAAATTGATTGTCTGAGGTTCAAGCAGGTCATATAAAGTGGCATGCGGATTCCAAATACCGGCATATAAGCTGAGGAAATATCTACCCTCACTCGAACGCAACATACGTTGCATGGAAACACGAACATGATCGAGTGGTTTGTATGCTGGAGCATTTAAAACAGTTTCAGCAGTACTTAAATTGGAAAAAGCCAACGCAGCAATACAAAGCAATAATTTAGTTTTCATTATTCAGCACACTCAATAATGCGGACGATTATGAGTACTGTATCACAAAAAAATTACTCAATTGAGCGGCCTTTTTGTATCTTTGAAACAAAAAGAAAACTTAGTTTTTCTCTTTGTCTACGATTTTATTTGCTTGAATCCAAGGTATGAGCGAGTACAAAACACTGTTTTGTACGAAGTGCAAGGAGGAAAAATACTGCTTTGCATAAAAAAGCCCCTGTTATAAAACAAGGGCTTTTTTGACTTAGAAATTAGAACTTAGTTCTTTTCTTTGTCTACAATCTTGTTCGCTTGGATCCAAGGCATCATCGCACGAAGTTTGTTACCTGTTACTTCGATACCGTGAGCTGCATTTTGACGACGACGTGCAGTCATAGATGGATAGTTCAACGCACCTTCTTGGATGAACATTTTCGCATATTCACCAGACTGGATACGTTTAAGTGCATTGCGCATCGCTTCACGAGACTGTTCGTTGATTACTTCAGTACCCGTTACATATTCACCATATTCAGCGTTATTAGATACTGAATAGTTCATGTCCGCGATACCGCCTTCAAACATCAAGTCAACGATCAATTTAAGTTCGTGCAAGCATTCAAAGTAAGCCATTTCAGGCGCATAACCAGCTTCAACCAAAGTTTCGAAGCCCATTTTAACCAATTCAACAGCACCACCACAAAGAACTGCTTGCTCACCGAAAAGGTCGGTTTCAGTTTCTTCACGGAATGAAGTTTCGATGATACCTGTACGACCACCACCTACGCCTGAAGCGTAAGAAAGCGCGACGTTGCGTGCATTACCAGAAGCATCTTGGTGAATGGCGATTAAGTCAGGCACACCTGAACCACGTTGGTATTCAGAACGTACTGTGTGACCTGGTGCTTTAGGCGCAACCATGATTACGTCTAAGTCAGCACGTGGTACAACTTGGTTATAAAGAATAGAGAAACCATGAGCAAATGCTAAAGTCGCACCTTGCTTGATGTTTGGCTCAATCACGTCACGGTAAAGTTGTGATTGGAATTCGTCTGGAGTCAAGATCATTACTACGTCAGCTTGCGCTACAGCAGCAGGAACTTCAGCAACTTTAAGACCTGAATTCTCAGCTTTTTTCCAAGAAGTAGAGTTCGCACGTAGACCAACAGTTACGTCAACGCCAGAGTCTTTAAGGTTAAGCGCATGTGCGTGACCTTGTGAACCGTAACCGATGATCGCTACTTTTTTACCTTGGATGATAGATAAGTCACAGTCTTTATCGTAAAAAATTTGCATTGCTGTCTCCGCTTAAATGCTTTTGTTTCCTTTTATCCAAGCCAATGATGTTATTGGTATTCATTGGCTTGGAACCTCATCTATAAGATGAGCAGAATGTGTGAATAAAATTAAAATCTGTTAGATCGTTAAAACTTTTTCGCCGCGCGCGATACCCGATACACCTGAACGCACCACTTCAAGAATGGTATTTTCTGCTAATGCATCAATAAAGCCATCTAGCTTTTCAGTGGTACCTGCAATTTGAATCGTATAGGTTGTCGGTGTTACATCGACAATTTGGGCACGGAAAATGTCTGCTGTACGTTTGATTTCGGCACGTGCTGATCCAAGCGATTTCACTTTAATCAACATCAGTTCACGCTCAATGTGCGCACCTTCAGACAAATCCACAACCTTTACCACTTCAACCAACTTGTTGAGCTGTTTGGTGATTTGTTCAATTTTATGATCATCACCATACGTGGTGAGGGTCAAACGCGACATGGTTGGATCTTCAGTCGGTGCTACATTCAAAGTCTCAATGTTATAACCACGTTGAGAGAACAACCCTACTAAACGAGAAAGCGCACCAGCTTCGTTTTCAACGAGTACAGAAATTATGTGTCTCATTTTGTGCGCTCTCCTTTTCCTAACCACATATCTTTCATAGATTGACCAGCCACCAACATTGGATAAACGTGCTCTGAACGATCAACCATTACGTTGATGAATACACATTTATCATTGATTGCCATTGCTTCTGCAAGCTTGGATTCAAGCTCATCGGCATGGTCAATTTGAATACCGACGTGACCGTAGGCTTCCATTAATTTGGCAAAATCTGGCAATGAATCTACATAAGAGCTTGAATGACGACCTTCGTAATTCATATCCTGCCATTGTTTAACCATCCCAAGAGCACGGTTATTCAAGCAGAGAATTTTCACATTTAAGCCATATTGCTTACATGTCGATAATTCCTGGATACACATCTGAATGGATGCTTCACCAGTAATACACACCACTTGTTGATCCGGGAATGCGAGTTTCGCTGCCATTGCATATGGCAAGCCCACCCCCATTGTTCCCAAACCGCCAGAGTTGATCCATTGACGTGGACGTTTGTATTTATAGTAGTTTGCACCAAACATTTGATGCTGACCTACGTCCGAAGTAATGATGGCTTCACTGTTGGTGATGCGATCAAGTGCTTCAACCACCTGTTGTGGTTTCATTACACCATCTTTACCCGCTTCATAACGCAAGCCATGTACTTTGCGCCATTCATTGATTTGAGACCACCACGCAGCAATCGCTTCAGGATTTGGCTTAGAAACATTCATCTGTTTCAATTGAACCAGCATCTCTTGAAGTACAGGTTCTACTGCACCCACGATTGGAATATGCGCCATGATGGTTTTTGAAATCGTCGCCGGGTCGATATCAATATGAATTACTTTGGCATTCGGACAGAATTTTGCTGGATTATTGGTTACACGGTCATCGAAACGCGCGCCTACACACAAAATCACGTCTGCATTGTGCATGGTCATGTTAGCTTCATACCTACCATGCATACCCAACATACCAATGAACTGCTCATCATTACCCGGGAAACCACCTAAGCCCATCAGGGTATTGGTTACCGGGAAATTTAGAAGATGGGCAAGTTCAGTCAGTAATTCCGACGCATTGCCTTGAACAACACCACCACCACTATAGATGACTGGACGTTCAGCACTAATCAATTCTTCAATGGCTTTACGGATTTGACCTGAGTGACCACGATGCGGTGGTTGGTACGAGCGCATCTTCACTTTTTCAGGATATTCGTAAGCGAATTTTTCTGCAGGATTGGTTGCATCTTTAGGAATATCAACAACCACAGGACCTGGACGACCTGAAGACGCAATATAGAATGCTTTTTTAATAATCCCAGGAATTTCACTGGCATGACGCACTTGGAAACTATGTTTCACAATTGGACGAGAAACGCCGACCATGTCTGTTTCTTGGAATGCATCTTCGCCAATTAAATGTGTTGCAACCTGACCAGACAAAATCACCATTGGGATTGAGTCCATATATGCGGTTGCAATAGGCGTTACTGTATTGGTTGCGCCCGGACCTGATGTGACGAGAACGACACCAGTTTTACCTGTTACGCGCGAATAGGCATCTGCCATGTGACCAGCAGCTTGCTCATGACGTACGAGGTAATGATTGATTTTGTCTTGTTGAAAGAGCGCGTCGTAAATATGAAGTACTGCGCCGCCTGGGTATCCAAATAAATGTTCAACGCCTTCGTCCGCCAATGCGCGAACGAGCATTTCACCACCAGATAAAAGTTCCAACGTGATTCACCCTAATCTTTTTCACTAACAAATGGAGGGCATTTGTAGTGGTTAATTCATTAACTGTCTGCACTGTTATAGCACACAAATTTCATAGTTTTCATAGCAATAGGAAAAAAATCTGACCTGATTGCTGTTTGAGCAATATGAGGTCTAAAACATGTTGGGATAAACATATTTTGTTGGCTTTGTTCAGCTTCTCGGCTAGAGAAGAAGTCCATTGCTAAAATGACGCTGATTCGAAGGGTGATCAAATAAACGCATATAAAACTACAGTCAGCATTTTTGTAGTTTCGACTATTAAAGTCAAGTTTAAAAATTAGCTTTTTCTTGATTATTTACAGACCGTCTGTTTTTTAAGCTTTAGGCGTGATTTTACATTTCATATGCTTATTGAGGATTTCATGAGAAAAACCAATCACTTCATTACACCTCAAAATTTAATGATAAAAAAATACTATAAATTAAATAAATAATTTTAATATATTGCGGTTTTTCAAATTTATCTTTCTCAATACAAATTTAAAATAACGCTGTCATGTGCCGAATATTCTGCTTTTATTTTCGTCATAGCCACATTACTCATGCGATTGCAAATCAGTCAAAAAGAACGACTTAGATTTAAAAAAGTAACACCAAAATGAACCATTTTCATGCCGAATTGAATCATCAATATCATTCATCAGCTTATCTTTTTTTCTGCAAATAAATAAAAATCATATAAAATACGAAACTGATAATGTGACTATATTTCATATATTACAACTGACTGATTATTATAAGGACTTATTCATTATGTCATCATCTTTCATCAAAATTGGGTTCATGGCTGCATGCTTTACCTTCAGTCTAAGTTCAACCACTGGCTTTGCTAAAGAATATTACAAATGGGTCGATGCAAAAGGGTCTACCCATTACACCACCACCCCACCACCAAAATCTGCCCAGAAAAAAGGCAAAGTAGATACTTACGGTCCGAATAAGTCATCTCAAAGCTCTAAAAACACCTCTACCGCAGAAGCAGAGTCCGTATCAAAAGAAGCTCAAAACCTTGCCAATGTTGCAGTGGCTGCTGCAAATGCGGCTCCAGCTGTAGCACGAGAAGCGGATCGTTCATCAAATTCTAATAAAGTATTATCTGCTCAATAGTCAGCAATCTCTCATTTCCTCCTTTGAAATGGTTTTTGCTGGTTAAAAACTTTTATATTTTATGATTTATGTCGGGCGCAAAATTCACTTTTTAGTGCATTTTGCGCTATGCTGTGCAACAAACTTTTAACCGTTGTTCTTATATACGTTTATGACTACTTCTCACATTGACCCTGAATATCAAGCTAGTGCGATTGAGCCAAATGTCCAAAAAGACTGGGAAACTCGCAAAGCCTTTAAAGTTGCCGACACTGTAGAAGGTAAACATCGCTATATCCTGTCGATGTTCCCTTACCCAAGTGGCAAGCTGCATATGGGTCATGTGCGTAACTACACCATTGGTGACGTGATCAGCCGTTTCCACCGTTTAAAAGGTGAAACTGTGCTGCAACCGATGGGTTGGGATGCGTTCGGTCTTCCTGCAGAAAATGCAGCTATTGCCCACCAGGTTGCTCCAGCAAAATGGACTTTTGAAAATATCGCTTATATGCGTGATCAATTGAAAAAACTGGGCCTTTCAGTAGATTGGGATCGTGAATTTGCAACCTGTACACCAGAGTATTATCACTGGGAACAATGGTTATTCGTACAGCTTTATAAGAAAGGTTTGATTTATCGCAAACTTTCAACAGTGAACTGGGATCCTGTCGATCAGACTGTTCTTGCCAATGAACAAGTTGAAAATGGTCGTGGCTGGCGTTCAGGTGCATTGGTTGAAAAACGTGATATTCCAATGTATTACTTCCGCATTACCGACTATGCACAAGAATTATTAGACGATTTAGATCAGTTAAAAGATGGCTGGCCTCAGCAAGTGTTGACCATGCAACGTAACTGGATTGGTCGTTCACAAGGCATGGAAATCACCTTCCCTTCAGCGAACCCTGAAGTGTATGCAGATGATTTAACAGTGTATACCACACGTGGTGATACCTTGATGGGTGTGACTTATGTTGCGGTTGCTGCTGAACATCCAATGGCGCTTAAAGCTGCTGAAACCAACCCTGAATTGGCGGCATTTATCGAAGAATGCCGTATGGGTTCTGTTGCAGAAGCAGATCTTGCGACTGCTGAAAAGAAAGGCATGGCAACAGGTTTGTCTGTGAAACATCCGGTGACTGGTGAAGCTGTTCCAGTGTGGATTGCTAACTACGTGTTGATGTCATACGGTTCAGGCGCGGTGATGGCGGTTCCAGCACACGATGAACGCGACTTCGAATTTGCCAATAAATACGGCTTGACCATCAAACAAGTAATTGATGCCAAAGGCGCAGATGATGCTGAATTCTCTACAACTGAGTGGCAAGAATGGTACGGTTCGAAAGAAGGTAAACTGGTTAACTCGGGTGAGTTTGACGACTTAGATTTCCAAAGTGCTTTTGATGCGTTTATCGCGAAATTAGAACCACAGAAACTTGCCAATACCAAAGTTCAGTTCCGTTTACGTGACTGGGGTGTTTCTCGTCAGCGTTATTGGGGTTGCCCAATTCCAATGATCAACTGTGAAACTTGTGGTCAGGTACCTGTACCTGAAGAACAACTTCCAGTGATTCTTCCGACTGACGTGGTGCCGGATGGTTCAGGTAACCCACTGAACAAAATGCCTGAATTCTATCAAACGACTTGTCCTTGCTGTGGCGCGGACGCTCGTCGTGAAACAGACACCTTGGATACGTTTGTAGAATCATCCTGGTACTACGCACGTTATGCATCGCCTGATTTCACGGGTGGTATGGTGAAACCTGAGGCTGCACAATCTTGGCTTCCAGTAAACCAATACATCGGTGGTGTTGAGCATGCAATTCTGCATTTACTTTATGCACGTTTCTTCCACAAGTTGATGCGTGATGAAGGCGTAGTACAAGGTAACGAACCATTCACGAATCTTCTTACTCAAGGTATGGTTTTGGCTGATACCTTCTATCGTGAAGCGGATTCAGGTAAGAAAACCTGGTTTAACCCTGCGGATATCGAGTTAGAAAAAGACGAGAAAGGTCGTATTCTTTCTGCTAAATATAAAGGTGATGGTCAAGAAGTTGTAGTTGGCGGTCAAGAAAAAATGTCGAAATCGAAAAACAATGGTATCGACCCGCAAGCCATTATTGACCAATACGGCGCAGATACTGCACGTGTATTCATGATGTTTGCTGCACCGCCTGATCAATCACTTGAATGGTCTGATGCCGGTGTTGAAGGTGCAAACCGCTTCTTGAAACGTGTATGGCGTTTGGCAACAGGCTTCCTGGAAAAAGGCAACCCTGCAGCAAATATTGATACTGCAAGCCTATCCAAAGATGCACAAGACTTACGTCGTAAAACACATGAAACCATTCAAAAAGTGGGTGATGACCTAGAACGTCGTCATGCATTCAATACTGCCATTGCAGCACAAATGGAATTATTGAATAGCATCAACAAATTTGAAGCAAAAGATGACACTGATGTTGCAGTTGAACGTGATGCCATTATTACTTTGCTGACGATGCTTGCGCCATTTGCACCACATTTAAGTCAAACATTATTGACTGAATTTGGCATTGAATTAACTGAAGCGCTTTTCCCTGTTGTGGATGAGTCTGCATTAACCCGCAATACCCAAACGATTGTGGTTCAAGTGAATGGTAAACTTCGCGGTAAACTGGAAGTTTCAGTCGATACCTCTAAAGAAGACATTTTGGCTCAGGCAAAAGCCTTACCAGAAGTTCAACAATTCTTGACCGGTCCAACCAAGAAAGAAATTGTTGTGCCGAATAAATTAGTGAATCTAGTCGTTTAATTTTAATCCCCCTAAATCCCCCTTTTTCAAAGGGGGACTTCCCCCAGTAGGTGTGAAGGGTTCCCCTCTTTTTTAAAGAGGGGTTAGGGGAGATTTAAAAACACAAAGCCCGTTGCCAGCCAACGGGCTTTGACTTTACAATCCACTGAGCTTAGGGAAAGATATCCCTCCCAATCATTACAATTGGGAAAATTAAATAGAGGAATAAGCATGCATTTAGTTCAACGTGTTGCAGCGGTTGTATTAACTTTGGGTCTAAGTGCTAGCTTAGTCGGTTGTGGTTTTCATTTGAAAGGAACCACCCCAACCACAGCTCCTGTTGCATACTCTAAAATGAGTTTAGCGCTTCCAAATAACACAGAAGAATTGCACGAAAAACTTGCCATTTACCTGGGTGCAACCGGTATTCAACTCAGCAACAATCCAGATGCTTATGTATTACATGTACTTGATTACACACCTCAACGCCATGAATTGAATGGCAAATTGGTTGAAACCTTGCTTCGCTTAACCGTAACTTTCCGTATTGAAGATGCACAAGGTAATCCTGTGACTGAACCACGTACCCTGACCGCTTCACGCAGCTATCAATATGACGTCGCGACAGTAAACACCGATGACCAAGAACAGAAGTATCTCAATCAAGTCATTGTTGATGACATTGCGCAGCAAATTGTGCGTCAGATTTCATCCAATCGTCTGCCGAAAGTCGTGACCAAACCCGCAACTTCAACCACTCAACCTTAAAGATAGAAATTAAGCTATGAAACTTGACTATCCACAAGCACTCAAACGTGTTGATGAAGCTCGCGGTGCTTGGATTATGTATGGTCAAGAACCATTACTTGAGCAAAACTTACTGGATGCTTTTCGTCAAAGTTGGCACAAGCAGGAAATTGAACGTCAGCGTTATGACATTAACAATGTCAGCGATTGGAAAAATGTGTTTAATGCTTTAAATAGTTTATCGCTTTTTTCCAATCAGCTTGCCATTGAAGTGCATGGCAACATCAAGCCGGATGCGAATGGCATCAAGCAGCTGAAAAGCTACATTCAACATAATGAGCATAACCTGTTGCTTGTGGTAATGCCTAAACAGGACAGTAGCAGTTTAAAATCAAGTTTCTTTCAGGTGGTTGATGCCAACGGTGTCACTGTGCCGCTGACTGCCAACTATCCACAAGATCGGCAACGAATTTTAGGGATTGAGGCAGAAAAACTGGGGATTAAACTGGCAAATGATGCCTGGCAGTGGCTTGAACAACATCATGAGCATAACCTGCTCGCGGCAAAAAACAGTCTGATGCGTGTTAGTGATACTTTTACCGATGTCGACATCATCCAGATTGATCATTTATATTCATGTTTACAAGATCAATCACGCTATACCACTTACGATTTAAATGATGCCCTGCTTGCCGGAAATCTGGCTCAGGCAATTAAAATTTTCCAATATTTAATTGCCTCGGGTGAACCGATGAGCCTGATTTTATGGAGTATCAGCAAAGAAATGCGCTTGCTGATGCAACTGTTTGAACAGCCACAAAATGCCTTGCAACTCGGGATTTGGAAAAATAAAGTCAGTCTATATCAACAAGCTCTAAGACGACTGAATCCAAATAACTTTCTAACCTGGCCTTCGCTGCTGTTACGTATTGATGCATCCATTAAAGGTCTGGGAAAGGAAAATCCAGAACATCTGGTCCTACAAGCGATTACCAGTATGTGTGGTCAAATGTTATTTGAATCACCTACTGCTTAGCTGAAAAAACGCGAAAACCAGCTTTTACCTTTCTTCTGTTCTTGTGAACGCAAATAGTGCAGCATATTGTCACGCACTGCATCCACATAATCTTGATCATCATGTTGGATATGGTTAATCAACCATTTTGACAATAATCGATATAAGTCATTTTCGACCGATTCTCCCCGATCAAATTTTTGACGATAATCATTCAGCCGTTTAACAAATAAGTCGTGTATGCCTCTATGAGAAGGCAAATATTGGTAACTCACTTGTTCAAGCAAATTTTCTTCGAAGCTGAAATGTGATTGGGTATAATCAATCAAATCATCCAAGACTTCTTTGATCTGATTACGATCACCACTCACTCTAATCTTTTCTAGAGCATTAATGTAATCCAAGATTTGGCGATGTTGATTATCAATCACATCGATTCCAATATTATAACTTTCATTCCATTCCATCCGTTACCTCTCACAAATTTTCATATTAAAGTCATGATTTATTGCGCACAATCATTGTGCATGGCACTATTATTATTAATCCCATAAAAAGATTATGGGATTTAATGTTACAAACTTTTTTTATTTAAATCTATAGATAAAACAAAGATTTTTTTAAATTATTAGAATAATGATCTAGCTAGGTCTGCGGAAATCAAGGTGATGCAAAAATATCAAACATAGAAAATTTTTAAATAAAAATCATTAAATAAGTCTAGTATCATTCGACTAAAATCTAATCTATTCTCGAGGCTTGAGATCCGTTGGTAAAAATGCAGTCTCATAGCAGTATTGCTGCGAAACTCAACAATCAAACTGAAAATTACCTTTCAGAAATTCATTGAATCCAAATTCGATAAAGTGCTAATCGCCTAAAAATTATGCTATAAAAGGCTGATTTAAAATCAGTTCACAATCTCTTTGGTCACTTTCCAAGAGATCTCAAAAAAGAAAATAATTCTCATTTGTTTTTAAAAATTCACGCTCTATCCTCATTTAGCTTTTATAATCTTTTCAATTTTCTCAATTTATACGCTCACTATGCCAAAAATAAAGCCATCCAAAATAATTGTAGCAGTGGTCTGTATTCTTGCTATTACAGTCACAGCCTGTTTTTTCTTAAAGCCAAAAGAGCAACCCCCTCAATACATTACCAGTGAAGTCAGCCGCGGTGATATTGAAGACTCGGTACTGGCAACCGGTGTACTTGAAGCCACCAAAATGGTCAGCGTCGGTGCTCAGGTTTCCGGTCAGGTGAAAAAAATGTATGTGCAATTGGGCGATCAAGTGAAACAAGGTCAACTGATCGCGCGAATTGATTCGATTCGTCAGGAAAATGATCTTAAAACGGCAGAAGCGAGCATTAAAAATCAGCAGGCGCAACTGGCAGTCAAGCAAGCCAACTTGGCGAAAGTTCAAGCTGAGTATCAACGTCAACAAGCGATGTATGCACAAGATGCAACGTCACGCGCTGAATTAGAATCAGCATTGGCCAGCTACAAAACAGCCCAAGCTGAAATTCTGGCGATTAATGCACAAATTGAACAATCTCGCTTAACACTGGCAACGACTAAAGAAGATTTGGGCTATACTCAGATTGTTGCGCCGATGGATGGCACCATTGTGGCGATTGTGACCGAGGAAGGTCAGACCGTAAACGCCAACCAAAGCGCACCGACCATTGTCAAATTGGCAAAACTCGACAACATGACCATCAAGGCTGAAATTTCAGAAGCTGACGTGATGAAAGTTGAAGAAGGTCAAACGGTTTATTTCACCACGCTGGGAAATAGTGACAAAAAACATTATGCAAAACTACGTCAGGTAGAACCTGCGCCAAATTCAATCAATACCGAAAACAACAACTCTTCGACCTCATCATCAAACACTGCAGTGTATTACAACGCCCTATTTGATGTACCGAATGAAGATGGCAAATTGCGTATTGATATGACTGCGCAAGTTTATATTGTACTCAGTGACGCAAAAAATGTGTTAACTGTCCCTGCAGCAGCCTTACAAAGCTCAAATCGCCCGCAAGGCAAACGCGGTGAACGTAATGCAGACCAAGCAAAACAACAAAAGCCAGCCGATACAGATCAGGCTAAAACTGAACGTCCAAAACGCCTGGAACTGTCTGCTGAAGAAAAATCACTGATTGAACAAGGCAAAGCCTCTATATCTATGGTTCGCGTAGTTCAGGCCGATGGTACTGTAAAACCGCAACCAGTCTTGGTTGGCTTGAATAACCGTGTAACTGCTCAAGTGATTAAAGGCTTGAAACAAGGTGATAAAGTGGTGATTGCAGATGCTTCCGATACCTCGAATGATTCTGCCAAACGCAGTAACCGTGTAGCTGGTGGTGCCGGTCCAGTGAGAATGTAATGATGAGTCAAGATCAACAGCCTTTGCTCAAGGTCACAGATCTGACTCGTGAATTCCCCGCCGGGGAAAGCACCATTCAGATTCTGAAGGGCATTAATTTAGAGATTTATCCCGGAGAACTGGTCGCGATTGTCGGGCAATCTGGTTCGGGGAAATCGACCCTGATGAATATTTTGGGATGTCTGGATCAGCCGACCTCCGGGAGCTATCAGGTTAAAGGGCGTGAAACACGCAAATTAGAACCGGATGAACTGGCACAACTGCGTCGTGAATATTTTGGTTTTATTTTCCAGCGCTATCATTTACTGGGAGATTTAACCGCTGCAGGGAATGTCGAAGTTCCAGCGATTTATGCAGGTGTAGATGCTTCCGCCCGTCAACAGCGCTCGACCCAGCTGCTCTCGGACTTGGGTCTGGCTGAAAAGACCCAGAACCGTCCCAGTCAGCTTTCCGGTGGTCAGCAGCAGCGTGTTTCGATTGCCCGTGCCCTGATGAACGGCGGTGATGTGATTCTGGCTGATGAACCGACCGGCGCACTGGATAAAAACAGTGGTATTGAGGTGATGCGTATTTTACGTGAACTGAATGCCAAAGGTCATACCATCATCCTTGTTACCCATGATCATAATGTGGCTAAAAATGCCTCGCGTATTATTGAAATTAGTGATGGCAACATTATTTCAGATAAACCGAATGTTCCTGAAGTTGCCGAAGATGAAGTTTTAGAAAAGCAAACCTTACAACAAAACGCACAGAAAAAAACGCCTTCTTGGCGCTCTGCTGCCGACCGACTAGGCGAAGCCTTCCACATGGCACTACTGGCCATGAATGCACACCGCATGCGTACCTTCCTGACCATGCTCGGGATCATTATTGGTATTGCATCGGTGGTATCGGTAGTCGCTTTAGGGAATGGCTCACAGAAACAGATTCTGGAAAATATCAGTAGCCTCGGCACCAATACCATTACCGTTTATCAGGGGCGTGGCTTTGGTGACAATTCCAAAACCTCACAAGCTAAAACCCTGGTTCCTGCAGATGCAGACGCACTCGCTGAACAACCCTATATCGATGGGGTCAGTCCTTCAGTCAATAGCAGCGTCACTGCCCGGTTTAAAGATACCGAAGCTTCTGCAACGGTGAATGGTGTCAGTGAAGACTTCTTCTATGTAAAAGGTATGAACTTTGCCTCAGGGCAGCCTTTTGACAAAGAAGGGGTGACTGAACGCGCCCAGGATGTGGTGATTGACAGCAATACCAAGAATACTTTCTTTAGTGATGGCACCGATCCTGTGGGTCAAGTCATTTTATTGGGTAGTGTACCGAGTCGTATTATTGGCGTGATTGAAGCGCAAAAATCGATGATGGGTAACTCGGACAGCCTCAATGTTTATCTGCCCTACTCCACCGTGATGAGCCGCATGTTGGGTCAGGCCAATGTGCGTAGCATCATTGTCCGTATTAAAGATGAATACCCGAGTGCTGCCGCTGAAAATGCGATTTTGAACCTGCTGGTACAACGTCATGGCGCACAAGATGTGTTTACCCAAAATTCGGACAGTATTCGCGAAACCATTCAGCAAACCACGCAAACCATGACCCTGTTAGTGTCTGCAATTGCGGTAATTTCCCTGATTGTCGGCGGGATTGGAGTCATGAACATCATGCTGGTTTCGGTTACCGAACGTACTCAGGAAATCGGGGTACGTATGGCGGTCGGTGCACGTCAAAGTGACATCTTGCAGCAGTTCCTGATTGAAGCCGTATTGGTCTGTATTTTAGGCGGGATTTTAGGTGTGCTTTTATCTTTAGGGATTGGCCAGCTGATTAGTCATTTTGCTGGCGGTACTTTCCAGATGGCGTATTCAACCACATCGATTATTGCAGCCTTTGTCTGTTCTAGCATGATCGGGATTATCTTTGGTTTTATCCCTGCCCGTAATGCAGCACAGCTTAATCCTGTCGATGCACTTTCTCGCGAATAAGGATACTTAGAATGCAAATGAATTTTACCAAACTTGTCGCTAGTCTTATTTTAACGGGATCATTGGTGGGGTGTGCTGCGGTGGTGAAAACGCCGTATGAACAACCTGCTGTGAATATTCCAGGCAATTTCCAGAACAGTAAAGCCATGAGCCAGCAGGTGCATGCTGATGTCTATGCCGATCAATGGTGGACCCTGTTTGGCGATGCGCAGCTGAATCAACTGGTTAATCAGGTGTTAGCGAGCAATACCGATCTGGCTGTTGCAGGCATTAACTTGCAGCAAGCACGTCTACAAGCCGGTTTGGCTCAAAACAAGCAAGGTCCACGGGTGAGCTCCAGCGTTTCGGCCGGCCATACTATTGACCTGAATTCAGGGGATGATGCTTCACGCGGCTTGTCTTTAAGTGGCGGCGTGAGTTATGAACTGGATTTATTCGGCAAACTGGCGCGTCAAACTGAAGCCAGTAAATGGGAAGCTTTAGCAACCGAACAGGACTTACAAAGTACCGCACAAAGTCTGGTGGCGACGACTGCCAATTTATACTGGCAATTGGGTTATCTGAACGAGCGTTACGCCGTTGCACAGCAAAACCTGGCCAGTACGCAAAAAGTCTATGAACTGGTACGCACCCAATATCGTGCCGGGGCAGTTTCAGGTCTGGACCTCACCTCGGCTGAACAATCCGTTCAAAGCCAAAAAGCGAGCTTAAGTCAGATTGAACAGCAGCGTGTTGAAGCACGCACGGCTGTGGCAGTTCTACTTAACATGCCAGTCCAGCAACTGAATATTCAGGAACCGTCCCGTTTACCGCGGATTGCCCTACCGGCTGTATCGGCTGGCCTGCCAGCTGACTTGCTGTCGCGTCGTCCAGATTTGCAAGCGTCTGAATTACGTTTACGTAAGGCTTTGGCAAGCAAAGATGCCACTAAAGCCAGCTATTATCCTTCAATTAGTCTGACCGGAAATTTAGGTTCTTCCAGCACATCGTTAACTAACCTATTGCAGAACCCGGCTTTAACCTTGGGTGCAAATCTCAGCTTGCCGTTCCTGCAATACAACGACATGAAGAAAGATCTGGCGATCAGTAATCTGGATTATGAAAAATCGATTATTCAATATCGCCAGACCTTGTATCAGGCTTTTGCAGATGTGGAAAATGCGCTATCTGCCCGTACCGAATTAAACAAACAGGTGGCTTTGCAGGAACGAAATGTCCAGCTAGCCGAGAAAACCGAGCATTTAACTGAAGTGCGTTACCGCAACGGGGCCATCGCGCTGAAAAATCTGCTCGATGCACAAGAAACCACACGCAATGCCCGTTTGTCATTAATTCAAACCAAGCAGAGTCAATACAATGCCTATGTGACCTTGATGCAGGCCTTGGGTGGTAGTCCAATCAAACAGCTGCCTTAATTCAGACCATAAAAAAGCCTCAACAGAGGCTTTTTTATTTAAGCAGTTTTCAAAGAAAATTTAAAAACTCGGACGATAATACTTATAGGTCAGACCTTTTTCATTATAAACATCATAACTTTTTTGCTTAAAGTCAGAGACCCATTGCGTGCCATTAAACCCTGCAATATGTCCATAAACATGTTTACCGGTTCGATCAATAATATAAATATCGCCTTCTTTAGGGGCATCGAATTTAGGATTAATTTGTCGATAGCCAATTTTCATTAAAGTATTACCCCAGTCTGCCGCAGCAATGGGATGACTTTGGAACCGTGCCCCTGCCGACTCCAAAGCAAGCCGAATACTTTTCGCACACTTTTGTGAACTGCTATATGAACTAATACCCTGCAAGAAATTGGTGAATTTATTAATATCAATTCGCTGTCCATTGCTTGCAATGATGTTCTGTTTTGGGAAGGCTTGAACGGACTTGGATTCTGTATTTTTCTTAGAATTCTTACCAGATTGGGAACGAATTACGATGTTTGTCTGGACTGGAGCATATACTTCATTCATGTTTACATTATGATCATAAACCATTCTTTATAACGACTCCTAACCCTTAAAATTCGGGCTTTTCACTCATTTCGACGGCAAAGATAGTACCGTGTAAAATGTGATTTTTCATGCAACAAATGTAATAAAATTTAACTAAAGCCTTTGAAATAGACTTAAATGATTATTTTTTGTTAATTTTTTATAATCCAATCCCTGTAAAAATTTAATTGATGTTCATTCGAGCAACACTAGGTTTTTATTGGGTTTCGAGTCTTTAAGCCATAATTTGATGGAATAAAACGGTATAAATTGCAAAATCTGACATGGGCTATATGTTGTAATTTTTTAAGCCCTGCTTGTTCTCATGCAGGATCATGCAACTATTTCGAATATTTAATACCAAATGACCTATTAGAGTTTTTTTTAGGGGTTTGAAAAATTCTTTACAGAAAAATTGATTCATTTTCCTCACCCTTATAATTTTTCATCCAATCCAGTCAATATTGGACGTGATGACTTAGATCACAATAAAATATCAATAATATTTATATAAATCATTAATTTATAAAAATTAACTCACAGATTTTAATTTAGCTAGCTGCTCCCTTGATAGAGTTTCCTCACCGGTAAAAAAAGGCTAATATGTGCCACATGAAATTCACAAGATTATGAGAGAGACATGCGTCAGTATTTAGACCTTTTACAACATATCCTCGACAACGGTGGCGACAAAGGCGATCGTACTGGAACAGGTACACGTTCTGTATTTGGTCATCAAATGCGCTTTGATCTTTCCAAAGGTTTCCCTTTATTGACCACCAAAAAAGTTCATTTCCGTTCCATCGTGATTGAACTGTTGTGGTTTTTAAAAGGTGATACCAACGTCAAATATTTGCAGGACAACAAAGTTTCGATTTGGGATGAATGGTCCACTGCAGAACAAACTGCACGTTTTGGTCGTCCGGAAGGTGAATTGGGTCCAGTCTATGGTCATCAATGGCGTAACTTTGGCGCAACCAAAAAAGAAAATGGCTTATATGAGCAGGATGGTTTTGATCAAATTGAATGGTTGATTAATGAAATTAAAACCAACCCGAACTCACGCCGTTTAATCGTATCGGGCTGGAACCCGAATGAAGCGGGAACTGTTGCGCTTCCACCTTGCCATACCCTGTTCCAGTTTTTTGTACAGAACGGCAAATTGTCTTGCCAGCTCTATCAACGCAGTGCGGACATTTTTTTGGGTGTGCCATTTAATATCGCCAGCTATGCCCTGCTCACGCATATGATTGCGCAAGTATGCGGCCTAGGTGTAGGCGACTTTGTCTGGACTGGTGGTGATACCCATTTATATGCCAACCACTTTGAACAGGCAAAATTACAGCTCAGTCGTGAGCCAATGCAACTTTGCCAATTAAAATTGAATCCTGAAGTGAAAGACATCTTCGAGTTTAAATTTGAAGATATCGAAATTGTTGGCTATGAATCACACCCAGGGATTAAAGCGCCGGTTGCGGTTTAATTTCTAAAATCCCCCTTTAATTCGCCCTTTTGCAAAGGGGGAAAACGTATCTGAGCATAAAAAATACAGGGAAAATTTTATGACCTTCCAAAATTTAGAAGTTGTTCATGTCGTGGCCATGGATCAGCAGCGCTGCATTGGTAAAAATAATGACTTACCTTGGCACATTTCTGCTGACCTCAAGCACTTTAAAGAAATCACCCAAGGTGGTGTTGTGGTCATGGGTCGCAAGACTTTGGAATCGATGGGTCGCACCTTGCCGAAACGTGTCAATTGGGTGATTACCCGTGACACCGACTGGTCATTTGAAGGGACTAAAGTTGCCTACTCGATTGAAGATGCCTTAGTTCAAGCTGTTGCTGATGTGCAAGCCTCAGAAAAGCCGGAAGCAATCTTTATTATCGGTGGCGGTGAGATCTTTAAACAGACTATGGACATTGCCGACCGCCTGGAACTGACCCATGTTGAACTTGATGTTCAAGGCGATGCCTACTATCCAGAAATTCCAGCTGAATTTAACAAGGTCGCATCTGAACAACATATTGACGACAAAACTGGGATTGCTTTTGAGTTCGCAACTTACCGAAAATAAAGGCAATAATTACTTATAACAGTCAAATATGCATAATATTGAAAAAAGGGAGTTTTTCGCTGCTCTAGGCATGGCTTTACTCCATTCCATGTTTAGCCTTTTCGTTATTGTGTCCTCTATTTGGCTGTGTCTTGCATTGTGGTTTCAAGAACCTTTTGGCTGGTTAGTCACCCGCATAATAATTGGCATTTGGATTGTCTTTGCTTTAAGTATTCTCGGTATTTATATCACCCAAAATTTATTTAACCGTCATATAGATATACTGATTTATATGTTTGGTTTTCTGTTGGGCTTATTTTGGTATTTTAGCTTGGAAGCCAAACAAGATCGTGACTGGAATCCCGAAGTTGCCCAAATATTGTCTTATGAACAACAGGGCAATTTGGTCACGCTGCACAATGTACGTAATTTTAACTGGCATGCTGATGGCAGCTATGATGAACATTGGGAAACCCGTCAGTTTGATTTAAACCAGATTACCGGCGTGAATATCATCACTTCCTATTGGATGGGGCCACGCATCGCGCATACCCTAGTCAGTTTTGATTTTGCCAATAGCAAGCCACTGACCTTTTCGATTGAAATTCGCAAACAAAAAAATGAAGAATTTTCTACTTATGGCGGTTTTTTTAGAAAATATGAACTCAGCCTGATCACAGCAGATGAAAAAGATCTGATTTATACCCGCAGCAATATTCGGGGCGAACATGTCTATTTCTTCCCGGTGAATATGTCGAAAACCGAAAGACGCGCCTTGTTTGAAGAATATCTGCATAAAGCCAATGAATTAAGAAATCAGCCCAAATGGTATAACAGCCTCACCAGTAACTGCACCACGCTGGTGTTTGATATGGTGCAAGCAGTCTCTAAAAGGCACTTGCCGACCGATTACCGCCTGCTGGCTTCTGGTTATTTACCCAATTATCTGTATGACCTACATGCGATTTCACACGATTTAACCATGCAACAGTGGTATGAGGTTGCCTACATCAACCCACGTGTCAGTGCATTAAACAATATGAGCAGCACTCAATATTCAACCCTTATTCGTCAGGGGTTACCGCAACCGACAACTGTAGATGTACCATAATAAGAAATGCAAAAAATATATAAAACATAGATTTAAGCCTAGTTAAATGGCTATTTTTTTGTTTATATAGAACGTAAGTTAAATCAAGAACGAGAATTCCAATATGTTAAAAAAATTATGTGCTGTCAGCCTGATTGCTGCAGCTATTGCTTTTACAGGTTGTGAAACGATGCCTAACGCATCTTCTACGATTGAAACTGCAAATTTAGTTCAATTACAAAACCGTACCTGGATTGCAACCCATATTGGCAATACTGAAATCAAAACAGTACCGACTGCACACAATATTCCAAGTTTACAGTTTGATGCCTCAACCAAACGGGTCAGCGGTGCTGATGGCTGCAACCGTATTATGGGCAGCTACGAAGCAGGTCGCGATACTCTCATGCTCAGTCAAATGGCAGGCACCAAAATGGCATGTTTAGATAGCCACAATGTCTCGCAACAATTTAATGAAGCACTAACTAAAGTGGCAAACTATCAAGTCTTTGGCAAAACACTCAAACTGCTTGATCGTCATGGCAATCTTGTTATTCAATTCACCAGTCCGGTTCAACCGCGTTAAATAATGCAGATAAAAAGCCTAAAATTTCAGGATTTTGTATATAAAATGCATAAATAAATACATTGTAGCTTCATAAAAAGCCCATATATTAAAAAAAATAAACAAATATAGGATAAAACCATGCAACAGGCATTATTTGGTGGTGGATGTTTTTGGTGTGTTGAAGCCATATTTCTACAGCTGAAAGGCGTAGAAAAAGTGGTTAGTGGTTATGCTGGCGGTCATACTGACAATCCAAGTTATGACAATATTTGCCGTGGGGACACCAACCACGCAGAAGTGATTTTGATTGATTATGATGAAACCCAAATTAGCTTTGCTCAGCTTTTGGATGTATTTTTCACCACGCATGATCCAACGACCTTAAACCGTCAAGGCAATGACGTTGGCACTCAATATCGTTCTGTGATTTATTATTTTAACGATGAACAGCAACAGCAGGCACAACAAACCATTGATGCCCTGAAAGCAGAAGGTCTAAATATTGTGACTGAACTGAGTCCTGCACCCAAGTTCTACCCTGCCGAAGAATATCACCAGAATTTCTTTGCCCGAAATCCATCCCAAGGCTACTGTAATTTTGCCATTCCACCCAAATTAATGAAATTACGCAGCAAGTTTCAGGATTTGCTCAAATCCGAATAATCACACTTTTCAGCAAACTTCAGATATAAAAAAAGCGACCCTCTCGGTCGCTTTTTTTATATTTTTGATTAGTTATCAGTCGCAAAAGCAATATCGCTGAGCCCGGCTTCGCTCGCACGAGACATCACTTGTGCAACAGCATCATAACGTGATTCTTTATCTGCTTTCAAAACAATGGTCGGCTGACGCTCTTCCTGACCTGCTTCGTTCAATTTTTTCTGTAACTCGTCAAGCGTGACTACATCACCATTCCAGGCCACTTCTCCACCCGCATTAATACTGATGGTCACATTTTTAGGCGGCAAATCAATAATATCTGCCGTGGTTTTTGGTAAGGTTAATGGAATTGATGGGTTAGCAACGGTTGCTGTCACCAAGAAGATGATCATCAATACCAACATAATATCGATCAGTGGAATGAGATTCATCTCATTCATGCCTACATCGTTGTCTTCGCCCAATTGAAAGCCCATTAAGCTTGACCTCCAACCAAATTATTTGCTGTTGCTTTAGTCGCTACTTGAGCTGAACTATCTTGTTGCAACATGGTATCAATTAACAAGCTGTGTGCCTGGTCTTGTAATTCATGTGCCAAACCACGGTTCACGCGGGTACAAATGTTATACGCCAGTACTGCTGGAATCGCCACAGCCAAACCTAAACCAGTCATGATCAAGGCTTCACCTACAGGTGTAGCCACTTGAGCCAAACCGGCTTGACCGCTTTTACCGACTGCAACCAAGGCATGGAAAATACCCCACACTGTACCGAACAACCCCACAAACGGTGCAAGTGAAGCAATAGTACCTAGAACCGCAACGCCTTTTTCAGCACTCGATTTTTCAGCAGAAATTTGACGCAATAAAGCCTGTTCTGCCACTGCCTTACGCTGTTCAAAATTTAAAGGGGCAAATTTTGCCTTTAACTTGCTTAACGCTTGAGAAAGTTGAGCATAAGCTTGTTGCTTCAGTTGGCGAGTCCCCATTAAACGTAAAACGAAGATCGTCCATGTCGTAATCGACATTGCCAATAACACGAAATACAGTGTTTTACTCACTGCATCGGCGTGTTGCCAATAAACTGAAAAGTTCATACTCGAACTCCTAAAAAATGTTAGCCGTGTGGATTCAATGTCAATTCAAATGGTTGGTCAGCACTAATTGGATAAGCCACGCCATTTTCTTTGTACGGTTTGAATTTGGAACTACGCACTGAGCGTAAAATCTTGTTATCTAAAGCAGGTATACCACTCGAACGCGAAATACGTGCCGAGGTAATCACCCCTTTTTCATTCGCTTCAATATGCACCACCACAATACGCGTTTGGCCTTCTAAATCGCTATTGTTATATGAAGGTTTTGGCGAACGACTCCATTGCACGCCCGAGCCACCAATCGATACACTTTTTGGCGATGGTGGTGCGGCTGGGGCTGGTGGAGCAACAGGTGCGGGTGGCGCAACTGGCGCAGGTTTAGCGACCGGTACAGGTTTAACTACTTTAGTTTCAGAAATCGTTGTAGTGACAGTTGGTTTAGGCGGTGCTTCAACCGGCTTCACCACGGGTTTTGGTGTTTCTGCTTTTTTAACTTGTTGAACCTTCTCTACCTTTTTCGGCGGTGGTGGAAGTTGTTTTTTGACAATTTCAACCTGTTTCACTTCCTTAGGCTTGGGCTGCTCTTTTTTAGGTTCAGCTTTTGGCTTAGGCGGTAAAGATTTTGGTGGTTCTTGAATTTTAACAAAGCGAACTTTTAAAGGTTCTTTTTCAACGGGTTTGAGTTCCGGGGTTTTCATTTGCCCCACCGCCCACAACACACCCATGTGACCGACCACAACGGCGATAAGCGCTGTGATAATTTTCTTTTTCATCGGATTGGGAGTTTGCATATTTAGAGCGGGAGATTGACTCATTAAAATCAGTTACCTAATTAAAGCGATTGTAGATCAATACAGATTTAAGCAATCAAGCTCATCGGTTAGTACAATTAAAGCACCGCAATAATAAATGAGAAGTGTTTTCATTTGCAACTATTAAATCGTAAGTTTTGATGAGTTTTTTGAATCAATAAAACAAGAAAGGCATACTTTAAGTATGCCTTTCTTTAAAAATTAGTCAATGTTGTTTTATTGGAAGACTACGGTTTTATTGCCATCGACAATAATACGATCTTCAAGATGCCATTTTACCGCACGCGCCAGCACATTTCGTTCGACGTCTTGTCCAAGTTCACGCAGTTGATCAACGGTAAAATCATGATTTACACGTTCTACATCTTGCTCAATGATCGGCCCCTGATCGAGATCAGCAGTCACATAATGCGCTGTTGCACCAATCAGTTTCACACCCTTTTCATACGCTTGCTTATAAGGGTTGGCACCGACAAAAGCAGGCAAGAATGAATGGTGAATATTGATGACTTTCATTTCCCATTTTTTGACAAATTCTTCATCCAGAATTTGCATATAACGTGCAAGAACTAACAAATCATTGCCTTGCATGATTTCATCAATTTTGGCATAGGCTTCACGTTTGTTTTCTTTATTGACTGGAACCACAACAAAAGGAATACCGAAGTTTTCAACTGACTCGCGTAAATCTTCATGGTTGGACACCACGGTGGTGATTTCACAAGGTAAACCACCACGTGCATGACGCCATAACAACTCAAGCAAGGCATGATCGACTTTAGAAACTAAAATGCCGACTTTTTTGACATCGCTGACCAAAGCCAAACGCCAATTCATGTTATAGCGCTCTGCAACATTGCTCGCAAAAGTTTGCGTCAAATTTTCTTTACGACTTTGCAAGTTATCCAGTTCAAACTCAACACGCATGAAGTAACGCCCGCCCTGAGCTTCAGTCGCGTATTGATCAAGTGCGGTAATATTTGCTCCTTGATGATACAAAAAGCTCGATACAGCTTGCACGATTCCTGGTTTATCCTCGCAAGTAATCAGTAAACGTGCTGTGTTAGCAGTGGTCATATTCATGTTGGTTTATATCACTAATCAGTTAAATTGAAAAACAAGCCGAGCATTCTAACTCTTTTTTAAGGCTTTCTAAATAGGCTAGCTCGCATCGGGATTTTTACTTGAAGACAGGCTCTCAAAAAGCTCTGAAGGACCTAGCGTTTCAAGCAAATGTTCATAAGTTTGACGACTTTCACCACGCAAATACGCCCCTTCCAGGAACACCATTTGACGCAATGCCTGCCAGACCCACTTTTCTTCTAAAGTATTTGAGTCGGTAATATGACCCGACATATATAAAAAGTTGGTCCAGTTGGTCAAAACAATCCACAAGTTAATAATTAGGGCCTCAATTTCTGAGTCCGTCATTTGCATCAAGCCTGCATTCACAAAGGCTTTATAAATTTTCTGCCCCTGCTGCATCACCTGACCGGCAAAACGTGGATACATTTTGCGAAAATCATCATTATTTTCAACCAAATGATAAACATCACGATGCAAAAAGCGATAAGCCCAGAGCTGGCTGCTCAGTACTTGGAAATAACGAATCTTATCATTGGCATCGAGTAAGCGATCATCTGGTAATGCAAGCATTTCCAAAGTTTCTTTCTGATACTGCTCCATCAAGTCTTTGATAATTTCGTTTTTATTACGAAAATGGTAATACAAATTACCCGGACTCATACTCAGTTCAGCTGCAATATGATTTGTTGTAACTGAACGCTCACCGCGCTCATTAAACAACTGTAAGCTGAGCTGTAAAATACGATCTTTGGTTTTCACCGTTTTGGAGTGAGACATCCTAAAGTAACCATTCATTCAATAGGTTAGCTAGCTAACACATAAAGTAACTTGACTATTTAGAGCTTTTACTCTAAAAATTAAATTAATCGCTTTTATTTAATGGTAGCAGGTCATGAATAGTCATACAAAAACAACTTCAATGACACCACATTCTTTCGATATTCCGCACTTGCATGATGTGCTGGAACAGCAAAAACATGCCTATCAACGCCATCCTTTACCAAGTGCAAAGGAACGTATTGATCGTTTAGCACGTTTAAAGCGTATCTTAGTTAAATATCAAGATCAATTTGCCGAAGCAATTAACCAAGACTATGGTAACCGTTCTATTGGCGAAACCAAAATCGGTGAATTACTCACCTGTCTTGAGCAGATTAAATATTATAGCAAGCATTTGACCCATTGGATGAAACCTTCGAAACGCCATGTCGGAATTATTCATCAACCGGCAAAAGCCTGGGTTCAATATCAACCGCTCGGTGTGATCGGAATTATTGCCCCTTGGAACTATCCTTTATTATTGTCGATTGGTCCACTGATTTGTGCAATTGCTGCCGGCAACAATGCCATGATCAAAATTTCCAGTGCATCGAGCAATTTTGGTCGTGCGCTTGAAAAAGCCTTGACTGAAGCCTTTCCGATTGAATTGGTTGCAGTCATTAATGGGGGCGGTCCTGTTTCTGATGCATTTAGCCATTTAGCCTTTGATAAAATCATTTTCACCGGTTCTACCGAAATTGGTAAAACCGTGATGGCGGCTGCCTCAGAAAACCTGGTGCCAGTCATTTTAGAATTGGGCGGAAAGTCCCCTGTTCTGGTTCACCCATCGATTGATTTACAAGATGTGGCACAACGTCTGGCTGCCGGTAAACTGTGGAATGCAGGTCAAACCTGCGTAGCACCAGACTATATGTTCCTGCCTAAAGGAAAAACGGCCGAATTCATCGAGCAGTTCAAGGCGTGTGTTGAAGAGATGTATCCAAATATTGCCTACAATCAGGATTACACCTCGATTATTAATGACAAACAGTACAATCGCCTGCAAGGTTATTTAGAAGATGCCCGTAATCAGGGTGCCAAAATGATCGAAATCAATCCTGAACATGAAGATTTAACTGCAGTTCGAAAAATTGCACCGACTTTATTGACCGGTGTAACCACTGAAATGCGGATTATGAAAGAGGAAATCTTTGGCCCGATCCTGCCAATCATGGAATATGATCAAATTGACGATGTTATTGACTTTATTAATAGCCGTCCGCGTCCACTTGCTTTATACTATTTCGACTTTGATCAGGCGCGTGCCGACTATGTCGCACAGCATACTCATTCAGGTCATTTCGGGCAAAATACGGTACTCACCCATGTTGCACAAGACGATTTACCATTTGGTGGCGTCGGTGCTTCAGGTATGGGGAAATATCATGGTCCAGAAGGTTTCTTCAGTTTGTCTCATGAACGGTCGGTGATGTCGAATCCTAAGCTCTATAGCTTAAAATTCATTCTCCCACCATTTAACAAGCCGATTCATAAATTGATTTCGAAGACCCTTCTTCGCTAACTGATCAAGGCATGAGCTATTGCACGTGTTCATGCCGAGTTTTTATTAAATTCGCTTGTCTTTTAAGCGTATTTTTGATATAAAACGCCCCTTGAATGATTTCATCCGTTTACTTTTAATGACTAGCCGCACAATCGGTGCTGTCTAGCAATGGAGTTCACCATGTCTAAGGTTTGCCAAGTTACCGGCAAGCGTCCAGTCGTTGGCAACAACGTCTCGCACGCCAATAACAAAACCAAACGCCGGTTCGAGCCGAACCTGCATCACCACCGTTTCTGGTTAGAAAGCGAAAAACGTTTTGTACGTCTTCGTTTAACCACTAAAGGTATGCGTATTATCGACAAATTGGGTATCGAAAAGGTTGTTACTGACCTACGTGCTCAAGGTCAAAAGATCTAAGGAGTTCGAACCATGCGTGATAAAATTCGTCTAGTTTCTTCAGCTGGTACTGGTTATTTCTATACCACAACTAAGAACAAACGTACTATGCCGGAAAAAATGGAAATCAAAAAATTTGATCCAAAAATCCGTCAACACGTGATTTTCAAAGAAGCTAAAATTAAATAATTTTGCCTTCTTAAAAAAACGACCTTCTGGGTCGTTTTTTTTTGCATTTTTTTTATCCGAGTTGATACACTTTAGCTAATTTTTTGGCACCGTTTGTGCTTTTGTATTTTCACCCTTAACTAGGCTTAAGGAGTTTTTAGTGCCTCATGACGTAGATCTCATCATATTATTAGCCGTTGGCTTTGGATTGGCGCTTATTTTTGGCTATATTGCGGCTCGTATACGCCTTCCCCCTCTTATCGGCTATCTCGTTGCCGGTATCATTATTAGTCCGAACACGCCCGGTATAGTCGGAGATATTCATCTTGCCAACCAACTGGCTGAACTTGGGGTCATGTTCCTGATGTTTGGTGTCGGGATGCACTTTTCCCTTAATGATTTGATGCAGGTACGTCGAATTGCTTTACCCGGTGCTGTTTTACAAATTGCTGTAGCGACCTTACTGGGAATAGGCGTTTCCATGATCTGGGGCTGGAGTTTTGGTTCTGCACTGGTTTTTGGCTTAAGCCTGTCCTGTGCCAGCACGGTAGTATTACTCAAAGCATTGGGTGACCGCGGTCTACTCAACTCGGTCAACGGTAAAATAGCCGTGGGCTGGTTATTGGTTGAAGACTTGGTCATGGTCTTGGTTCTGGTTCTACTCCCTGCCACCGCCGTGTTACTTGGTGGCACACCTGTGGCTGGCTCTAATCCCGATGCGAACATCTGGATGACATTAGCAATTACCCTGCTTAAAGTGGCTGGTTTTATTGCCTTTATGTTAATTATCGGGAAACGTTTAGTCCCCTTTATCATGCAAATTGTGGCGCGCTTAGGTTCCCGTGAACTATTCACCCTAACTGTCGTTGCCGCTGCGGTATCTATTGCTTTTGGTGCTTATAAAGTCTTTGGCGTATCCATGGCACTCGGTGCATTCTTCGCAGGGATGGTGGTTAAAGAATCTGATTTCAGTCACCGTGCCGAAGAAGAAACTTTACCCTTACGTGAAATTTTCTCAATCTTATTCTTTGTATCTGTCGGCATGCTGTTCGATCCACGCATTTTGATTGAGCAACCTTTCCACGTGCTTGCGGTGGTTGGCATCATTATGATTGGCAAGACCATTGCAGCAATGGCTTTGGTTTTATTCTTCCGATATCCCATTAATACTGCATTAACCGTTGGTGCAAGCCTTGCGCAAATTGGCGAATTTTCTTTTATTCTGGCAACTTTGGGCCTCTCACTCAATTTACTTTCAATAGAAGGGCAAAACCTGATTCTAGCGGGCGCATTGATTTCCATTACCCTGAATTCATTTGTGTTCTCTGCTATTGAACCTGTACAAAACTGGATTCGTGAACGCTCACATTTGGCGCGCTTACTGGAACGTAGTGGTGACCCTCTTTCCATGCTGCCTGATGAAGTATCTCAAGAGTATCTTCGTGATCAGGTGGTGATTGTCGGTCATGGTGAAGTCGGTCGTCGCATTACCAAAACATTAATGGCTCAAGACATTAAAGTGGTAATTGCGGAAGAAAACCGCGAAATTGTAGAAAGTTTACGTGAAAAAGGCATTGCTGCCGTTTCTGGTCATGCCACTGAACCAAGCGTATTAATTCAAGCGCATATTCAACATGCACGCTTATTGGTGCTATCACCGATGGATATTTTAGATATTCACAAAATTGTGGATATTGCCAAAACCCTGAATCCGCAAATTCAGGTTCTAGTCTGCGCAGAAAGTAAGGAAGAAGCTGAAGTGATTCGTCGTGATGGTATTGGTGAAGTTTATTTTGCCAAAGAGGAAATGGCGAAGAATATGACCAATCATATTCTCCATCAAATCCAGATTGCACATCAGCAAGATCCCACCCATTAATCTTGTATGGTAAAAAAACGCACCCATGAGTGCGTTTTTTATTAGGGAGAGATCAGCTCAAATACTTAGGTTGATCATCTACAATTTCTGCCTGCCATTCATTGACCTGCTTTTCCATCATGGCAAACAAAGCGGCTTGCACCATATGTTGTGCAATCTCAGGCATTTGATCACCCAGTAATGATTTCACTTCATCATTAAACTGAATTTTAACCAAGGGTTCTTTTTGAGAGCCTGCATTTCGCAATGCCAACTCACCACCTTCAAGTTGAACCAATTCTAAAATCGCTTCTTGATTACCAAATAATTCTTTCAATTGTTCTATAGACATAGTTCCTCCATGTTCAACATGGTGGCAAAGGCAGTTGCACTTTGCATTACGTAGACTATTTATATAAGGTCGATAACAAAAACTTCAAGAGCAGAAAAAAGATTAAAACTCAACCATCTCGTTACGAAAGCCATCAATCAGCTGGGTTAAATCACGATGCCATTCACGTAAAATTTTTGTATCCGGCAACCATGCTTGTGAAGTCTGGGTCACTTTAATAATTAAGTTAGATGATGTTTCATGTTCTGGTTCAGGTGCACTTGGCTCAGGTGCATATTGGCACATACGATACGCACGCTTCAATTCTGCAATAAAACCTTGTTTTGCCAATTGCTGCATCACGGTGACTTCAGGAGATACTTGTCCCTTTTCCGCCATGTTGTGTTCAATCGACTTGAGTGTCGGCATAAAGTCATTTAAACGATAGTAACGCACCAATTCCTGTAAAAATGCCAAGACTGCACCATGTAAATGGAATACGGCAGCTTCACGATGTGCCTGTGCCTGTTGAATATTGTCAGTTTGCTCAGCTTGTTGGCATGAAAGACGTGCAAAATACAGTTTTTGATTGGTACGGTCAGCATGGAAGCGAGCAACACGGGACATAGCGATATTCCTAAATTTTGGCGTTTGTTACAGACTTAAGATTAAACTTAATTTTGATCAATTCACAATAAAAATTATGCATGATCCATTTCAATTCAATAGATTTTACGTTTTACAGCAGCTTCGGTCTTGTTCTCGATCGGACATCTCAAATCTTGATTCCCTGAGAAATACATACTCCATTGGAACCAATCATGGGCAGGACCTGAACATTCCGTTTCATTTTTATGGATAAAAAAAGGAGCTTTCGCTCCTTTAATTATTTGTTTTCAGTTTTACTTTCAGCTTCAGGCTTATCTTCAGCCTGTTTTACACGAATACCATGTCCGTGCAAACGAAGGGTATTTAAGCCCTTAATCGCTTTGATCGCCTCACGAGCATGTGGCATTTCAACAAAAGCAAAACCTTTCGATTTACCTGTCGTCGCATCAAGCACCAACTTGCATGACTCAACTGTGCCAAAATCTTGAAATAGCTTCAATAATTCAGCTTCTGTTACTGTACGTTCTAAACTACGAACTAAAATTTTCATCTTACAACCTTAAAATAGGCAAAATCATCAAAAAGCACTCGCCTACTCGACTTTTTGAACTTCGCAATAAAAAACAAAATAACGCAATTGTGATAGTTTAATCGAGATCAATGCCAAAATCTAAATTAATCGACTGTCGTTCAATTAAAGCGCTTTTCACGGTTTGCTGGCGTTGTTTGTAATGGGTTTCGCTAATACACAGATTACGGGTTAATTCATTTAGAAAATAACTTTCAATCTTGCGCCCCTGATCATCGACCTGATCACGCGCCCATAAATTCAGATTCTGCTTGGTTAAAATCAATTCATTTTTGGCCCGGGTCAATGCCACATACAACACACGGCGTTCTTCTTCAACTTCATCGAAATTACCCTGCGCACGTGCATGTGGATATTGTCCCGCCGAGACATTCGCCACATAACAGACTTTCTGTTCTGTCCCCTTGGCAGAATGGATGGTGATGAGTGTGACTACATCATCCTGCGACTGACGTTCAATTTCACTGATCGACACTGGATCGAGCACATACTCTTCCAAAAATTCGCTCAGTTGATCATGTTTAGATGCAAGCTGTTTAACTAAATCAAAATCGCCCAAGCGTTTGGACCAGTCTTTTTTAGCGTAATTTTCTTCCAGCTGATCTTTTAATGCTTCAATACCCAGCGATACACAAGCCTGTACTTGATCTTTCAAAACCAGCATTTGCTTCATGATCAGCAAAGTATTGTCTGGAATACGACCAAATTTTTCTAACTTTTCAAAAATACGGTCTATCTCAGGTTCAAGCAATAACTGTTGAGCCAGTTTACTTGCACCGACATCTCCCACACCATTCCACAGGGTCAGAAAGCGCATCCAGGCGATATCATCCAAAGGATTGGCAATGGCACGCAGCAGACTGAGCAAGTCTTTTACATGCGCAGTTTCAAGCAATTTCATGCCACCAATAAAACGGTAAGGCACATTGGCTTGAATGAATGCCGCTTCAATATGCCGCGCAGCAAAACTCGAACGTACCAACACCATATGTTCATGCCATGCAGCACCTTGCAGTAAATGCCGCTCTTTAATATCAATGGCAATCCATTTCGCTTCATCAAACTCATTCGGGAAAATATGCATGCGAGGTTTAATGCCCTCACCACGATAAGCCTCTAAATGCTTGTCATATTGAATCGGACTTTGATCGAGCAACCAGTTGGATAGGTCCAGAATTTCTTGCGTAGAACGGTAATTTTTTTCCAGTTTAAAAATCTGTGCATCGGGCACACGTTCTTTAAAATGGTGAATATTTTCAAAGTCGGCACCCCGAAAACCGTAAATGGACTGGGCATCATCACCGACACAGAACAGACTGGTTTTATCTTTCAGGGGTTCAAGCAAAGCCCATTGCAAAGGATTGGTATCCTGCATTTCATCCACCAGCATGTGCTGACAGATCGATGAAACGTAATCCACCAAACCTTCAGATTGTGCCAGTGCTGAAGCCACTACAGCCAAAATATCATCATAATCCAGAAAGCTACGTGCCTGTTTTCGGGCTTCGTACTCTTTCATGATTTCCGCGATCTGATCTTTATATTCCAGAAATTCTGGCATTTGCTTTTCTAGAGCCAGACTTAGTTTTTGCCGAGTATTTCGTGCAAAAGAATAGAGATCACATAACTCTTTCGGTTTTGGCAGTGCATTGGGATTTTTCTTGTCATCTTTACCGCGAATCAGGCGGAACATCATCAACTGATCATCACGATCAATAATTGAGAATTGTTCCAAGCCAAAAGCTTTGGGAATACGGCGCAGCAAGTACATACAAAAGGTATGAAAAGTCGATGCACGAAGACCTTTGGCTTGCTCACCGAGTGCTAATTCCACACGTGCGACAATTTCACTGGCTGAACGTCGGGTAAAGGTCAGAATCTGGATTTGATTGGCGGGTACACCCTGATCAATCAAATAAGCTGCACGCGCCACAATGGTTTTGGTCTTGCCACAGCCTGCGCCTGCAAGTACCAAACTGTGCTTAGATTCAGTGGTTGCGGCTTGCTTTTGTTGAGGGTTTAATTCATCAATCAGTGTGGCTAAACTCATAATCTCTAATCTACTTGGGGATAGCGATAGTTTAGCAGAGCTATCCATAGAAAACTTGCGATGAAAATTCTAGAAGGAATTTACATCGTGACAGGCAGCATGGATGCTGCCGTTATTCAGTGATGCATGGATGCATCATCTGAATAACGAAGGGTTTGGTTACTTTGCCCTGTCAAAGTAACAATTCGCCTACGCGTTAGCATTTATCTATTCACATCCTTTTGGGGCTATGAGTATCTCTACTTTTAGAATTTAGCATGATCACTTTTCAAGTTGATTTAACACCGTAACTACAGCATCTTCCAAATACCTTTCCGCATTTTGCATCGCATCTTCTAAAGTGCAACCTGACGGGTTAATGCCAATAATCTGAGTAAAGCCCAAGTCATATAATTCATCAATACCATCGCCAACTAGACCCGCAAAAGCAATCACAGGTTTATTCAATCGCTTCGCCACTTGCGCCACACCAAACAGCGTTTTGCCAAATTTAGTCTGAAAATCAATTTTGCCTTCACCGGTAAACACATAATCCGCTTGAGCAATTTTTTCGGCCAATTGGGTCTGTTCAATGACAAGCTCTACACCTGAACGAATGCTTGCACCTGCAAATGCCATCAAGCCAAAACCTAATCCGCCAGCGGCACCCACACCCGCGATATCTTTAACATCAATATTTAATTGTTGAGCAACCAGTTCTGCAAAATGTGTAAGGTTCTGATCAAGCTGTTGCACCATTTCAGGTGTTGCCCCTTTTTGTGGACCAAACACATGCGATGCCCCGTTTATTCCAGTTAGCGGATTATTCACATCACTGGCAATCATGATTTCAACTTGCTTTAAACGTGCGTCCAAACCTGAAATATCAATCGTTCGAATTTGATCGAGTTGCCCACCGCCTACTGCAACTTCAGTATTGTGTGCATCTAAAAATTTTGCTCCCAATGCCTGTGCCATTCCTGCACCTGCATCATTGGTGATACTTCCGCCCAACCCCATAATGATTTTAGATACGCCTAAATCCAGTGCCGCTTTAATCATCTCTCCCGTACCGAAAGTGGTAGTCAATAAAGGATTTCGCTGGGAAGGCTCGAGCAAATGAATGCCATTGGCTTTTGCCATTTCAATCACAGCGGTTTGACCCTCTTCAATTAAGCCAAAATAAGTTTTTACTTTTTGAGTGGATAAAGGCCCTGTGACTTCACAATCAATCATTTGTCCATTTAAGCAAGAAACCAAGGCATCGACTGTCCCCTCACCACCATCTGCCATGGGTACCTGAATAAAATGTGCATCTGCAAATACTTTCTGGATGCCACGTTGCATCGCCTGACAAGCCTGTTCAGCAGTCATGCTTTCTTTGAAAGAATCTGGAGCGAGGACAAAAGTTTTAGACATGATCTTCAAAAAATGAAATGAATAAATCTTTTATACAATAAAAAAGAGCGCATATAGCGCTCTTTAGTCGAATTGGGTTTAAACATCGGCAGAACTTTTGGGCACTTCACGTTTGATATACGAAGCTAAAGTGAGATAGTTAATGCCCTGAAACAAAATATCGACAGCAAGGAATAGACCCAGCACCCAGAATGGTGCATCGGGTGACATCAAAATAAGAATCCCTGTCACCAAGGTAAGAATGCCGGAAAATAGTGTCCAACCCCATCCCTGATATGCCTTGAAGATCATGGCACTAAATATACGAATCACACCCGCAATAATCAAAACAATGGCTAAAAGATGGGTCAATACAATTGCAGTTTTTACGGGGGTGGTAAAAGCATAATATCCAGCTACAAGATACAGCACACCGAACAATGCCCACAACCAACGATAGCCCCCCTCAAAGATTTTAAATGCTGCAATGAAGTGTAGAATGCCACCGATCATCATCAGCACACCAAACAGAAAAACGACTGAAAGCGTGGCAAAAGGTAGAGCCGCCAGTAACACAACTCCGAATAGGATAAGCAGAATGCCTAGACCTAAGTACCACTTTCGATTTTCATGCAGCTGATGTCGAACTAAATCATTTCCTACTGTTTTCATGATTCTTCTCAGTCTTTTGTTTAGGAACAGGTTTATTTTTCAATATTTTAAAATAGATGTCTGTTATGAATATGCGACATTTTTATCCACATCAGTAAGTTAAACTGTGGATAAATTAAGCGTTATCCACAAAATTATTTTTTCCAGCCCAATTCAATCGCGGTAATTTCATTAATTAATGTCTGTTGCAAAGTACCCTGCATCTTACTTTTATCGCTTGACACAGGAATATACCCTGCCATTAACTCTGCTTTGGCTTGAGGAAATAAAGGCTGTTGATTCGGATAAGCATAACCCACCGGATACAGGGGTTGTCCTGTCGCCAAGTCGTATTTATCGGTGGCACCAAAAGCATGTAACAGCTCATGTACAAGTACAATTTTGTTTTGTTCAGACTGTTTTTTAGAGGCAAATAAATTGACCGAACCAATCCGCCCTTTTTGCAAGGCGGTTGAATGCTTTAATTCTTTAGTCTGTGCAGGGTCATAATAATTTAAAAACAAAGTCACACTGGGTGAGCCATCTTTGCTTTCATGCTGTTTCCAAGCATAAAAACGGAACTTTAAACTCCATAAAATGGTATCCAGCATGCTTGCATCTTCAGGTACTTTCGGAGGTGTCTTTTTGAGTTCACGCCCCATTTGAAAATAAATGGAAATCGGTTGTCCTCGATATTCTGTCGACATATATTTCAAGTATTCTTGTGTAGCACTTAATTCAGATAAGTTAAGGGTCTGAATATAGTTTTGGGTAGCAGCCTGCCCATCTGCATTAATGGGATGCAGCATGACAATAATAGGCTTGGACCAATTCTGGTTTTGATCACGGTAAGCATTGACTGCCACGATGAATAAAATGATGAGTAAACACAGTACTCGAATTTTTTTCCACATTAATTTTTCTCATTATTAAATAATAACATTTTCAAAATCCATCCAAAAATTGGATACACAAAAAGTCATCCGCAACTGTCCGAGGCAGACTGCATTATTATAGATAATGTTTCTGCGGATTTTTAGATAAAATAAGGAATCTGACGGAGTTTTGCGGAGGACAAATGCCTTTCTTGCGAACTCAAAATATATTTTGAGGCTTCTCATTTGGGCGAAACCAAAGTAACAGATGAGCTCCAAGCATTAGATTGAATACCGAGAAGACTCCGCTAAACTGCGTAGTATCAACAAATAAAAAAATGCCGACTTTCGTCAGCATTTTTTCACTTCTTAAAAATTAGGCTTCAACCCATTTCCCATCTTGGAAAACCAGGCTCCACTTGGTTTGTTTCCCTTCAGCATTTTCAGAACCAATATATTGCGCCTGATTCTTACGGCTGAATTTCACCAGTGTTGGATTCCCTTCAGGATCTGCATCCGGCGCTTTCAAAATAAACTGATATTTCGGATCAAGCTGTTCAGCTACAGAACGTAGTTCTGCGACTTTCGGTGCACGCGTTTCACGCACTTTCGGGAATTTACTGGCTGCCAGGAATAAACCGGCTGCACCATCACGAAGAACAAAGAAGTCATCGTGTTTGGTTGATCGTAGGTGTTCCATTTTAATTGGATCAACACGTGGAGGCGCAGGCTGACCACTCTTCAACACTTTACGGGTATTGTCACAGCTGGTGCAAGCAAAGTAAGGTCCAAAACGACCCGTCTTAAGCTGCATTTCACCATCACATTTGTCACATGGAATGGTTGGTCCATCGTAACCTTTAATTTTGAACTCACCTTCTTCAAGCTCAAAACCGGCACAGTCCGGATTATTACCACAGACATGCAATTTACGACCACCATCAATCACATAACTGTCCATTGCCGTTTCACAGATCGGGCAACGCTTTTTCGACATCAAATCAGCAGTTTCTGCTGCATCATCGTCAGACAATGCCGCAAGCGACTCAACCGGAGTCAAGTTCAAGGTACCTTTGCAACGCTCTTTTGGCGGCAAGTTATAGCCTGAACACCCCAAGAATACACCCGTTGTACCAGTACGAATCTGCATCGGACGTGAGCATTCAGGACAATGTACCGCTTCAACTTCAACAGGTTGATTACGACGCATGCCGTTTTCACCCTGTGCTGTGGTTAAGCGTTTTTTAAAGTCACCGTAGAAATTATTCAGTAACTCTTTCCAGTTGCGCTCACCCATGGCTACTTTATCGAGCTGACCTTCAAGATCGGCTGTAAAAGCGTAATTCATCAGGTTATTGAAGTTTTCATCGAGACGATCCGTCACGATTTCACCCATCTTCTCGGCAAAGAGACGACGGTTATCAAGCTTCACATAACCACGATCTTGAATGGTTGAAATAATGGCTGCATAGGTGGATGGACGACCAATGCCTTTCTTCTCTAATTCTTTAACCAGTGACGCTTCGGTAAAACGTGCAGGCGGTTTAGTGAAGTGTTGAGAGGGATCAAGTTTCTCAAGATTTAGTACTTCACCCACTTTAACTGCCGGTAGCAAAATATCGTCATCGGCTTTGTTTGCACCGCGAACTTTGGTGAAACCATCAAATACCAAAGTACGACCTTTGGCCTTAAGTTCCACGCCATTGGCATCGACTAAAATGGTTGAAGACAAATATTCTGCCGGTGTCATTTGACACGCGACAAACTGACGCCAAATCAGATCATACAAGCGTTGTGCATCACGATCGACACCGACCAACTGATCACCTTTTAAAGCAACATTGGATGGGCGAATCGCTTCATGGGCTTCTTGCGCACCGGCTTTGTTACCATAACGGTTTGGCTTGGCTGGAAGATATTTATCACCAAACTCAAGTTCAATGTGATTACGAACCATATTGACTGCATCATCACTTAAGAATGTTGAGTCAGTACGCATATAAGTAATAAAACCGGCTTCATACAGACGCTGTGCCATAGTCATGGTTTTCTTTACAGAAAAACCTAAACGGGTACTTGCGGCCTGTTGCAGGGTCGAGGTGATATACGGCGCACTTGGATTAACCTTGGTCGGTTTATCTTCACGCGTGGTCACTTTATATTCAGCATCATTCAGAATTTTTAATAAAGCATCCGTTTGGGCTTTATTTTGCAGTTTTAAGGTTTTACCACCTTGTTTGACTGCTTCTAAACGAATGTCATCTTTTTTAGATTTGGTATCTGCAAAAACCTGCCAGTATTCTTCAGGAATAAAAGCGCGAATCTCACGTTCACGTTCTACCACCAATTTTACTGCAACCGATTGCACACGACCTGCCGATAAACCGCGGGCAATTTTTTCCCACAGTAATGGCGAAATCATAAAGCCCACCACGCGATCCAAGAAACGGCGTGCTTGTTGTGCATTAACCTTATCAAGATCTAAACGTGCTGGCTGTTTAAAGGCTTCTTGAATCGCATTTTTGGTAATTTCGTTAAAGACTACACGTTGATAACGTGAATCATCTCCACCAATCACTTCTTTTAAATGCCAGGCAATCGCTTCCCCTTCACGGTCCATATCCGTTGCGAGGTAGATTTCATCGACTTGCGATGCCAGTTTTTTCAGTTCAGCAACGACATGTTCTTTACCGGGAAGCACTTCATAGTGAGCTTTCCAATCGTGTTCAGGGTCGACGCCCATACGATTAACCAAAGCCGTTTGTGCTTTTTCAGCTTTTTGCTCATCGGTGAGTTTGGCACGTGATACAGGCTTTTTTTCTGTACTTTTAGAACCGCCGGTCGGTAAGTCACGGACATGACCCACGGATGATTTCACAATGTAATCTGAGCCGAGGTATTTATTGATTGTTTTCGCTTTTGCAGGCGACTCCACAATCACTAAGGCACGCTTTTTTGCAGCACTCGGTGATTTTGCTGTGGTGCTTTTGGATGTAGACCGAGGAGCGTTCGCCATAGTTAACCGTTAATCCTGTGTGTTTGGTTTATAAATTAAAGTTCAGCCAAAGACTGTAAATAGGTTTTGATGTCATCTAACTGTGTTGCTCGAAGGTCAGATTCTTCATCCCAATAGAGTCCTACACAGTTTGCCTGCATATCAATAGCATAAATGCCCTTTAATGCAATGGGCAAATCGTTAAACTTATCATCACCCTGCACAAGCTTTAGCTTTTGCTCTTCCACACGCGCACGCATTAAAGGCAGGCGTGCATCTGGAATTAGTACGCTGTAATAGGCCACCATACTGGCACGCTTTTCAGAAGCCATTGGAATTTTTGTCCAATCGGGAGCTGCAACTAAACGTGGGTGCAGTGCCATCTTGCGTGCTTTCTCACGCATGATTCCTAATGCTTTTTCTCGCGGACTGACGCGAAGACCCAGAATCGAGCCCAAAACAAATAGAATGATGAAGCCAATGACCCAAATACCGGTATTTTCCATAGTACAACCTTGTCTATTCCTTTATTAGAGTTGCATAAGCTGAATATAAAACGCAAGTTGCAACGATGAAATTAATTCAAGAACATCTCGTGACTATACAGCACTTCACTGCCATTCCAGTAGATATATCCCTTTTCAATCAACTCCTTAAGCAACAATCTGACATCCGATTTCGGAAACATTTGCTCCAGTAAATCCCGCAAGGCATAAATGTCTTTAGGCTTGTCCGATTTTAATTCGCGTAATTTACGCGCAACAATGACCTGTACAGGATCAATTTTAGAGAAGTTTTTAAATAAATCTTTTTGCGCATGATGAACGGGATCTGAATGCTCCAGTTCTTCATCTGAGGAAGATTCTGTCTGTAGTTGAGCAAAAATTGGGGAACTATTATGTGCCGTTTCTGAAGGCGTTGCTTGCTCTAAATCAAGTTCCATCCATTGTTTTAATAGTTTTTTACGGAAGTTAATTTGCTCATCATAACGTTTCACAATTTTTAGATTAATCAGTAAAGCAATCAGCTGCTGTGCTTGACCTGTTTCAACTTGCAAAATGTTACTGATCGAGTTTTTGAGTTTCTCAATTGAGTTCGGTTTGCCCTTCATTTTACCCAAAGCATCACAATATTTTTTGACCAACAACAGTTCTGGTTTTTGTTTAATGGTTTCAACACTTGGAAGTTTATATTTTGAGTTTGATGATTCCGGCTGAATTTGAATCAAGTGACAGTTCATGTCTGAGGATTGCATCATCTCAATCAGGATTTCACTGCTTGGCATGGCAGAAATGACTTCAATCGTCGTGTCAGGTTCTAACAATGCAATCAATTGTCCCACTATAACCGCATATTCAAATTCTTTGTGATCAACCTCGGCAGTTTCTAAAATCACCACTTGTCCACTACTCACCCAACCTGAAAATTCGGTTAAATCTTCAAGTGAGTATTCAAACTTTCCTTGGCAGTTAAATAAGTAAATTACAGCGTAGCGTTGAATAATCTCACGCAACAGTTGTGCGTTAGGCATATTCTTTTCAAGATCAAGAAGAACGACTTTGTTGGACATAATCTCAATAGACAAGTAAGCAAACTTTAAGCCCGCATTAGAGCGAGCCTGAATAAAAAGGTCAAATCAATTCAGCAAAAAGACCGGTGAAGATTGAATCAATAATGCGGTGGTCGATTGGTCATGGGATCAAAAGCGGCAATTCCATCGGATAAATCGGAAGACTCAATGCGTTGATACAAAAACTGCATTTGTTTTTTCAAATCAGCGATTTCGGCATGTTGCAGAGACACCTGTTCATTTAATTGTTCAACTAAATCATCTAAAAATGTAATTCGCACTTGCAAATCTTCTATGGGTGCGGAAAATGACGCCTGATCATTAAGATTTTTTTGTTTAGTCATTTTAAGTCCTCATTTTGGATTTCAGGAAACAGTATGGCCTATATTACGTTAAGGGATGTCCAACTCGCGTTTGGCGGACCTTCCCTGCTCGACGGCGCGAACTTCAATTTGGAACGCGGTGAACGAGTTTGTTTGATTGGCCGTAACGGTGAAGGTAAGTCTACTTTACTTAAACTCATTGAGGGAAGTTTACTGCCAGATCGTGGTGAAGTTTCTATACAAAATGGCATCACCATTTCCATGCTTGCTCAAGATGTACCCATGGATTCCGGTAAAGTTGCAGATATCGTGGCTGATGGCGCAGGTGAAGCGGCTGCTGTACTGAAAGCCTATCACGAAGCCAGTGATGCTTGCGTACTCGGTGACATGGAAGCCTGCGACCGCATGGGTAACCTACAGCACAAACTCGACCAGCTCGATGGCTGGGCTTTAGAAACCAAAGTAAATTCTATTTTAAGCAAAATGGGTTTAGACCCGGATGCAGATTTAGCCGATTTATCTGGTGGTCGTAAACGTCGTGTTCTATTAGCACGTGCGCTACTTACTCAACCCGATGTACTTTTACTCGACGAACCAACCAACCACTTGGACGTTGAAAGTATTGAATGGTTAGAAAAATTCCTGCTTGATCAAAATAATTTAACCTTATTATTTATTTCGCATGACCGTTCATTTGTTGACAGCATTGCAACGCGTATTGTCGAACTCGATCGCGGTACTTTGCGTAGCTATGAAGGTAACTATTCACGTTACCTTGACCTTAAAGCGCAGCAAATGGAAGCGGAAGAAAAGCAAAATGCGTTGTTTGATAAACGTTTAGCTGAAGAAGAAGTCTGGATTCGCCAAGGGATTAAAGCGCGCCGTACCCGTAATGAAGGTCGTGTACGTGCGCTGAAAGATTTACGTGAAGAATCAAAAGCGCGTCGCTCACAACAAGGCAAGGTCAGCATGGCAACGCAAGAAGCCAATCGTTCTGGTAAGCTGGTCTTTGATATTGAACATTTAAGTGTTGCTTTTGGCGATCAAGAACCGATTATCAAAGATTTCTCTGCCTTGGTGCTTCGTGGCGACCGTATTGGTTTAGTCGGCGACAATGGTGTCGGTAAAACAACACTGATCAAAGCCATTCTGGGTGAGATTGAACATGGCGGTACAGTAAAAACCGGTACCCAGCTTGAAGTGGCTTATTTCGACCAATTACGTAATGCACTTGATTTAGAGAAATCGGTTAAAGATAACGTTTCTGAAGGTTCGGACTTTGTCGATGTCAACGGTGGCCGTCGTCATATCTACAGTTATCTTCAAGATTTCCTGTTCTCACCTGAACGTGCGCGTACGCCAGTCAAAGCATTGTCTGGTGGTGAACGCAACCGAATTCTGTTGGCAAAACTGTTACTTAAACCATCGAATCTAATTGTCATGGATGAGCCAACCAATGACTTGGATATGGTGACCCTCGAGCTATTGGAAGAAATGCTCGGTGGTTATAAAGGTACCTTGTTATTAATCTCGCATGACCGTGCCTTCATGGACAATGTGGTCACGTCGACTTGGGTGTTTGATGGTAAAGGCAACATTGATGAATATATCGGTGGTTATCAGGACTATCTGGAACAACGCCCTGACCAAACTGTTGTCGATCAGAAAAGTGATGTAAAAAAAGCCCTTGCTAAAGCGGAAGCAGCTGCGCCGAAAAAAGTAAAGTTGAGCTATAAAGATCAGCGTGCTTTAGAGCAGTTACCGGCTGAAATTGAAGCCTTAGAGAAAGAACAAGCAGAGCTGAATGAGCAGCTTGCAGATGGCTCTTTATTTGTTAAAGATGCCGATGCAGCCGCTCAAGCATCACAACGTTTAGCTGAAATTGACGAGCTATTGCTTGAAAAATTAGAACGTTGGGATGAATTAGAGAACCTGACCCAAGGCAACTAATTTAGCCGCGTTATAAAAGCACCTGTAAAGTATTATGCAGGTGCTTTTTTATTTACAAAATAACTTCATGTTAAACTGCAGATAATTTTTGGTATAAACGGTCATTATGAGTAAAAAGCCAGACTACAAACCGGGTGAGTTTCAATGGTCTTTCCTTCTTCCTAAATATTGGGGCATTTGGATTGGAATCATATTTTTAATGATTCTGGCAATTTTACCGTGGGCCATTCAACACCGTTTAGCCACCTTTATTGGCAATCTGGCATTCAACAAACTGAAATCTCGCCGTAAAACCACAGTACGTAATCTGGAAGTCTGTTTTCCTGAATGGAGAGCTGAACAGGTACAAGCGCATGCACATCAGGTTTTTGTCGACCAAATGATCGGGATTTTTGAAACTTTAAATGCGTGGTATTGCCCGCAGTGGTTTAAAGGTCGTGTCAGTATTGAAGGCTTAGAACATCTCCAAAAAGCACAAGCTGAGGGCAAAGGGGTTTTACTGTTAGGCACACATTCAACATTACTCGATGCCGGCGGTTATTTATGTGCTCAATATTTTGAGCCAGATGTGGTCTACCGTCCGCAAAATAATCCGCTGCTGGATATGCTGATCTATCGCTGCCGCGCTACCATTTATGCCAATCAAATTGACCATGATGATATGCGTGGCTTGATTCGTCATTTAAAAAATGGGCGTGCGATTTGGTACAGTCCCGACCAGGACTATGGCCTCAAACAAGGCGTGATGGCACCCTTTTTTGGTGTACCTGCCGCAACCGTAACTGCACATCGTCGTTTAATTAAAATGTCAAAAGCTGTAGCGATTCCGCTATATTTCTACCGTGATGGCGATATTGCCAATCCTGAATACAAAGTCTTAATTGAAGCACAGGTAGAAAATCTACCCAGCGAAGATGAAGTCGATGATGCCACTCGCGTCAACAAGATCATTGAAAATCAGCTGCGGATTGCACCCACTCAATATATGTGGTTTCACCGTCGCTTTAAAACTCGCCCTGAAGGCTATGACAAGATTTATTAATCAACCCCACCCTTTAAAATAATGAAGATAACACCTATGAAAATTATGCAGCTTCTTCCTGAATTGAACAGTGGTGGTGTTGAACGCGGCACACTGGAAATTGCACGTGCGCTTGTTGCAGATGGTCACGAATCTTTGGTGGTTTCAAATGGTGGACGTCTGGTTGCTCAACTTGAAGCGGAAGGTTCACAACATCTCAATTTAGCGATTCATAAAAAATCTTTATCCAGTCTTTGGCAAATACGCCCTTTGCGTGATTTGATTGAACAGCACCAACCCGACATTCTGCATGTTCGTTCACGCGTACCTGCATGGCTGACTCATTTTGCCTTAAAGGGAATACCGGCGCATAAACGCCCACATCTCATTTCAACAGTGCACGGCTTTTATTCAACCAATCGTTATAGTGCCATTATGACGCAAGCGGAAAAAGTCATTGCCGTTTCTGACAGTGTGGTGAAATACATTACCGAGCATTATAAAAACTGTCCGCCTGAAAATATCGTGCGCATTTATCGCGGCATTTCGCCTCAAGAGTTTCCTCACGGTTATCAACCTTCTGCACAGTGGATCAATCAAACCTTTAAAGATTTCCCTCAACTGGAAAACAAGTTTTTAGTCTGCCTTCCCGGACGTATTACCCGTTTAAAAGGCCATGAAACTTTAATTGAATTAATGGAACAACTGCAAAGCCAGTATCCAAATCTGCATGCTGTAGTAGTGGGTGGAGCTGACCCGAAAAAAGCTGCTTATTTAAAAGAAATGCAGGACAACATTCAAAGCAAAGGTCTCAGCGACAAAATCACTTTTGTCGGTCATCGTTCCGATATTCGTGAGTGGCTGGCATTTAGTGATGTCGTTCTTTCTCTTTCAAATCAGGCGGAAACTTTTGGTCGTACGGCATTAGAAGCATTATCGGTGGGTACACCCGTGATTGGCTGGAATCGGGGTGGTGTTGCAGAAATTCTGTCTAATGTTTATCCGCAAGGTTTAATTGATGTTGATGATCAATCCGCACTATTAAATGCCGTAAAGCAGCATATTGATCAGCCTCAAGCAGTAAAACCTGTTGAAATGTTTAGTCTAAAAGAGATGTGTGATCAGACCATTGCTTTATATAAACAGGTATTAAGTTCTGATTAAGTGTGTTTAGCCCAGTCTATTGATGACACTTCTGATCTACACAAATCAGGCTGGGTTAAAAATACAGATTTAGATTAATGATCTAAAATCATCAATATTCTGTGCCTGCATAAATCCACATCGGCTCAGTCTATCCTGCTCGAACAAAACCTATTGATTCATATAGTTTTAAATTCTTGAAATTTAGATAAATACATAGCTGAATTTTATTTTTAGGATCTTCTATAAAAGCATAACCCGAGTTCTGCATCCTGCAAAACTCGGGTATATAAGGTTGTGCTTTTCAAATCATATTTTTATTATATTCGTGCTATCCATTGCTGCATCATATCCATGATGACTTACCATCAGCCCAACATCGTCTTCCATAATGGGATTTTCCTTTCCCCACTCCTTGGCTGATGAGTCTAGATTAAACAGAAATGGAAAAAAGAACTATTCGCAATTAACCTAAATCAATGTAAGCCATTTCGTACACTTTTCCTTTAATTGCCTTAAGGTACTTTCGGGTCATTTTTATAGTCCTGTACAATTTCATCAGTCACTAATTTTTCTTCTTTTTCTGCTTTTTCAATGCCTTCCTGAATAGCTTCGTGTGCTTCCTGTTCATCTGCATCGGTTTGTTCCAACTCATCTTGGACTTGCTCAAAAACACGACTGGTTTGCAAGACGACATACACTGGAAAATGATCCGATCCAATATGAGGTAAACGCTGCATTTTTACCAAAGCAAAATCGGTACTATGAAAGATATGATCCAGTGACCAGCGCAACAATGGATAATCTGCATGGAACGTATTGACGAAATGCCGCCCTACTCGTGGGTCCAACAGTCCGCTAATCCGCTGAAATAACCGTGTTGTGCGTGACCATGCCACATCATTCAAATCTCCCATCACAATACAGCTTTCATCCAAATCTTTAATTTGATCTCCGACAATTAACAGCTCGGCATCGCGGAGTGTGGAATCTTTGGCTTCTGTTGGGCTAGGCGGTTTAGGGTGCAAGCAATAGAGTTGTACAGGTTGGCCTGAAGGTAAAATCACCGTGGTATGAATAGAAGGAATTTCATCACTTAAAATGAATTTGACTTCGGTATCTTTCAACTCAAGATGGCTATACAGATGCATGCCATACAAATTATCCAACGGTACCGGCACACGATAGGGATAATCTTTTTCAATCACTGCAAGTGCATTTTGCCAGATTTGATCTGATTCTAATGTTAGGATCAAATCAGGTTGATGTTTTTGAATCTGCTCAATCAACAAGTGGTATTTATCATTTTTAGTCAATACATTGCAAACAATCAAAGAGATTTGCTTCTCTGGATTGAGCTGATTCTTGCGAACTTTTTTGACCTGCTTTTTCCAGATAAAAGTATAAGGCAGCACCATTTTAAGTTGATAAGCCAGCGCCGCAATCAACGCAACCAAGATAATTTGACGCCATAAATCCCAGGGCTGATCCCAGACCAATAACAGGACAAAAGCAATCAGTCCCAAAACTAAAATTTGCAAGCGTGGAAAATCAGCACCTCGAATCCACCATTCATCTCGTGGAATCAATGACCAAAATGTCAGCCATATGACAAAAACTGAAATTAACTCCACCCAAATCATAAGCATCTGCTCTTTGATAGCTTCTAGTTTTTCTATGATGAAATAACTTTATCAATTTTGTATGTAACATAAACAAGATATTTCGCTCAATAATATTGATGTTTTCATTGTGTAGTACTTGCAGTTGTGGGCGCTTTTGATACACTCAAGCCCCCTTTTATTTTTTTACGCACCGAGGCAAAGTGACATGAAAGTAGGTCTGGTCGGTTGGCGCGGGATGGTTGGTTCTGTCCTCATGCAACGTATGGTTGAAGAGAATGATTTTGCTCATTTTGAGCCATTCTATTTTTCTACCAGTAATGCCGGTGGTGAAGCCCCTGCGTTTGGTGGTAAGACTGCCCCAGCACTTATGGATGCATCAGACATTAGCAGTCTGAAGCAAATGGATGTCATTATTACCTGCCAAGGTGGTGACTACACTTCTGAAGTTTTCCCGAAACTCAAAGCGGAAAACTGGAACGGTTACTGGATTGATGCGGCATCTACCCTGCGTATGGAGGATGAAGCCATCATCGTACTTGATCCAGTCAACATGAACGTGATTAAAGATGGTTTAGTCAATGGTACTAAAACATTTGTGGGCGGTAACTGTACCGTTTCATTGATGTTGATGAGCATGGGCGCGCTTTACCAAAACAATCTGGTCGAGTGGATGACTGCAATGACGTATCAGGCAGCATCAGGTGCGGGTGCACAAAACATGCGTGAACTGATCACAGGTATGGGTTATTTATATAACAATACCAAAGACCTGTTAGATGACCCACGTTCACCAATTCTAGATATTGACTCTAAAATTGCATCTTTACAACGTGGCGAAGGCTTCCCTGCTGCCAACTTCGGTGTGCCTTTAGCCGGTTCTTTGATTCCATATATCGACAAACAGCTCGACAATGGTCAATCAAAAGAAGAGTGGAAAGCGCAAGTTGAAACCAACAAGATTCTAGGCAACCAACAAATCGTGCCAATTGATGGTCACTGCGTGCGTATTGGCGCCATGCGTTGTCACTCTCAAGCTTTAACTTTGAAGCTTAAGAAAGACGTACCTTTGGATGAGATTGAAGACATGATTCGTCAATCTAACCCATGGGCGAAAGTGGTTCCAAATACCCGTGAAGCATCAATGACTGACCTGACTCCTGTAGCCGTTACCGGTACATTGTCTGTTCCTGTCGGTCGTTTGCGTAAATTAAACATGGGTAAAGAATACCTGGGCGCGTTCACTGTCGGTGACCAGTTGCTTTGGGGTGCTGCAGAGCCTTTACGTCGTATGCTTCGCATCTTAATTGAATATAAAAATGCTTAATTTCCAAAGTTAAGAAAATAAAAAGTCGGTCACAATTGATCGGCTTTTTTTATGTATCCTTTATGTTACTATTTTACAATTCTTCAACATCTCGTTAATCTACAACTTTCGCAATGCGATACAAGACCGAGCTAAAAATTAAGATGACCGCATATAACAAATTAAAGATTGCCATTTTAGCCATTATCGCTTCACAACCTATTTATGCGATTACTATTGATCCTATTCAAATCCAGTCTGCACCGGGCGAATTACTCTATGCAGAAATGAATTTCCGCCAAGCTGATCCTAATTCACAAATACAAGCTAGTTTGGCAAGTACAGCAGACATCTCCACTTTAGGGGTTGCCCATCAACCCCCTGGACATCTTAATTTTTTTACCCGTCGTGATGGCTCGGGTAATGGCGTGATTACCATTACCTCTTCACGTCCTTTAACCGAAGCTGAACTGAATATTATTATTAAAATTCAGGAAGGCAATGCGACACGTTTACAGCATATCAAGACACCACTGAAACGTAGCCAGACAAATGTTCAGGCACGTATTGCAAGCAATGAAAAACCTTTAACGCCTATCACCATTGTCAGTGAAAAAGATATTGCCTTGCACTTGCCTGAAAGTACTCAATATCAGGTTGCAAAAGCACAACCAGCGGCGGGTCAATCTTTTGAAGCCCCATTAATGGTACAAAAAGCAGCGCCACCTCGCTTAAATGCCATAACTACAGCACCTGTAGTCATTTCAGCAATGAGTATGCCGTCAGCACAAGCCAATGAAACTGCTGTAGCTGAAGTAAAAACATCAACACCAGAACAAGTCACGACAAAAAATCAGATCAAAGACAATTCTCTTGCATCGAACAAAACGATGTCCAATACAAGTTTTTCTGTAGACCCATTAGTGAAAAAATATGCAGAATCACCAACTCAAAAAGTAGCCGAAAATAAAATAGCGAATAAACCAGCAGAACAAGCTACTGCAAAAACTAAACCAGAAGTGCCTGTACCTACTCCTAAGCAATCCAAACAACAAAATGAGCCTGTAGCTACCGCACAAACCACCAAGCATGTGGTGCAATCTAATGAATCACTTTGGGCGATCGCATCACGGGTCGCAACTGAGCAAAATCGCCCGATCGGCGAGGTCATGAAACAGATCAAAGCGAATAATGAACACGCCTTTATTCAAGGTGATGTGAATCGCTTACGTCGTGGTGCAGCATTAAATTTAAACACCACCAATAGTCCAAAAGAAGACAAAAAAGTCAGTGTTTCGAATGTAGCAAAAACACCGTCTAACCAATCGGGTAAAGCCAAATACCGACTCAATCAAGCGGAGATGAGTCTGGTTGCAGAGAAAGAACAAGATTCAGCCAGCGGTTCTGCTAAAAAGAACACAGAAAAAAATCAAACATCGAACGAGTTGTCATTAAAAGTTATGACATCGCGTAAAAAAACCGTTAAATTACAGAGAAACGTAACACAGTTAGAATTGGCATTGCGTCACAAGGATCACAGAATTCAATTATTAAATACTCGTCTTGCTCAATTGCAACAACAATTGAAAGCACAACAAGTAGAGAAAAAGCCAACACACTAAGGTGTTATACAATTTGATTTTTTGGATGAGTTAAATTAATTAGAACTCAATCCTGTAAGGGGTAACAACATGCTGCTTTATGTGATTCCGTTTATATTATTATTAGTGATCGCAATTGTATTAAAAAAGCGTGACGCAAATAAACAAGCAGAGCAAACGTCCACATCCAAGGCGAAAGCTAAAAAAGTAAGCTCAACAAAAAAGACACCGCAAAAAACTCAAATTGTGGAAAATACGGGTGTTGAGAAGAAAAAAACCACCCCCTTATCTGCTGATATACGCAATAAAATTGAAGCTTTAATCCGTGAGCGTAACTTTTTCTCTGCTGAAGCACAGATTAATCAGGCATTAAACAAAGACAATTCTCAGCATGAACTGTATTTACTGTTGCTGGATATTCACATCTTACAAAAAGATGAGTTTGCAATTAGCCAACTGATTAACCATCTCCGTTCATTAGAACTGGATGAGATTTTAGAACAAGCGCTTGCTAAAAAAGCAGCCCATGACAAAGAAGCAGAAGGTTCTAAAGATACCATTGAGTTCAAATTAGAATCTTCAGTTCCAGCACCTGCTCATACAGCACCGACTGAACAAAAAAATACTGCTGATTTTGATGCATTAATGAATACTGCTGCACCGTCTGCGACAGCACCTCATCAATCTTTCGACCAATTACAGCAAGAATCGCTTTCGACCAAAACCGAAGCGGTTGAAGAAATTCAGCCCTTAGATTTCAATACCTTTACTTTAGAGACAACAACAAAAGTAGAAGTACCTACCTCTACTGTTGAAGAAATCAAACCTTTAGACTTCAGTACACTCTCTTTAGATCCGAGTCCTGCAGCAGTCGCTCCTAAGCAAGAAGTCACTCCAGTAACAGAAGAAATCAAACCTTTAGATTTCTCTTTTAGTTTAGATACTCCTGTAGCAGAGCAAACAACAACAGCTGATGCAGCTATTTCTGAACCTGTTCTTGATGAGAAACCTGAATTTAATTTTGATTTTTCAGCTACAGAAACTATTGCACCGACTGAAGCAAAAATTGCAGTTGAAGAAACGAAGCCGAGTTTAGATTTAGACTTTAATTTAGAACCAGCAACGACAACTGAACAACAGCCTGTAGAACCCGCTCCAGCAAAAGCTTCAGGTGTGAGTTTTGATATTAGCAATATCAGCTCATCTGCATCTAAAGCAGATCAAAATGATCCATTAATTCAATCTTTCCCTGAACTGATTGAAGTCAATGAAATCAGCCTGAATTTAGATCTTGCACAGCAATATATTCAACTCGGTGCTTTTGAATCGGCACGTGAATTATTGGCAGAGCAAGAAACTGACTATACTGCTGAACAACGTCAACAAGCCGATCAGTTACGCAATCAGATAGCTTCTTAAGTTATTTGGCTCTACTATGAAGCAGTCATCATTGACTGCTTTTTTATTATGAAAAAAATAGCTTTAATTTATATGGGTGGAACATTTGGTTGCAGTGGTGAGCCACTGAGTCCCATGCCTGCCGAAAATTTTATCCCCCAGTTACAACGCGTTCTTCCTTTGCATCTTAATATTGAATGTTTTGTTGCACCTAGCATAAAAGACAGCAGTGCCAGTACTGCAACTGACTGGCTGCAATTGATTCAGTTGATTCAGAATTTACAACTTAAAAATTATCAACATTTCATCGTGATCCACGGTACTGATACTCTCAGCTATGCCAGTGCAACACTTGCTCGATTTCTGGGACAATCCGCACATGTAGTACTCACCGGTAGTCAATATCCATTACTGAACGTAAATGGAACCAATACCCGTGAATTTACCGATGCCATCGATAACCTTAATTTTGCCCTCGATGCGGTAGTAACAAGTACTGTCGGTGTGTATTTGGCTTTTCATCATCAGCTTATTCACGCCCAAACGGCGTTAAAACAGCATACGACTGAATTAGACGCATTCGCTGGGTTAAATGCCAAAGAGAACCTAATCACACATCAGCAAAGCTATGTCGTCCATGAACGTGATATTGAGAAGGCACACTCATTTAACTGCTTAAGTTTAATGGTTCAGCCGATCACCATAGAACAACAGATTACAAACTTAAAAAATTTCCAACAACATCCCCCTCATGTTCTGATTTTACAAGGCTTCGGTACAGGGAATCTGGCAGTTAATCAGGAATTCATTGCTACGCTTCATACTATACAAGCACAAGACTGCGCGATTATTCTTACCACCGAAGTGCCTTTTGGCACGATTAACCAACATTATGCCGTGAGCGAATGGATCCAGCATGCCAATATCATCATTAGTGATTGCTTGGGACATGCAGATCTTTATGCAAAAGCACTGAAAATGTATTTACAATACGATAGCGTAGACCAGTGGCATGCTCACTGGCATGATTCAGTGTAAATAGAGGTAAATATGCAACGTTTTGCGGTCGGTATTGAGTTTTCTGGGGTTGAGTATCGAGGATGGCAAACTCAGCAAACTGGTGTGCGTAGCGTACAGGAAACCATTGAAAAAGTACTATCCAAAGTCGCAAATGGACCAATCATGTTACATGGCGCAGGTCGTACCGATGCCGGTGTGCATGCCACCAATATGGTGGCGCATTTTGATACTCATGCCATCCGCAGTATTGATGGCTGGCTGATGGGCTCAAACAGCCAACTCCCTAAAGACATTTCAATACAATGGATTAAAGAAATGGATACGGCATTCCACGCCCGTTTCAAAGCACAAGCACGACGTTATCGTTACGTGGTGTATAACAATCCGGTGCGTCCCGCATTACTCTATAAACAAGTCACCCATGTATATTATCCGCTTGATGCAAACAAGATGATTGAGGCTGCGAAAAAATTTGAAGGCACGCATAACTTTGAAAGCTTTCGTGCATCCTCTTGTCAATCGAATCAGCCTGTCCGTCATGTCAGTCATTGCCGTTTAATCCGTCACGGTTGTTATTTGGTGCTCGATATTCAGGCAGATGGTTTTTTACATCATATGGTGCGCAATATCATGGGATGCTTGCTTGAAATTGGTCAGGGCATGTATGAAATTGACCATATTGACGAAATTTTTGCAGCTGAAGACCGTAAAGCAGCGGGCATCACAGCCCCACCCGATGGGCTTTATTTCATTCAGGCACATTATCCAGAGCAGTTTGATTTACCTAAAGCACCTCTAGGTCCGCATTGGCTGAATATGCCGGAGTGATTTCTTTTAAAAATTTTGACCTCCCCTCACCCCTCCTGGAAGGAGGGGAACTACATCCCTACAAAAATACGGTAATGAAAAATCCCTCCTTTTAGGAGGGACTTAGGGAGGTAGTTTAACGCTGCTTGCGCTTCCGATATTCCACAGGCGTTTCATTGGTCCAGCGCTTAAAGGCACGATAAAAAGTGCTAGGTTCAGAAAAACCGGTTAAATATACAATTCGCTCAACACTTTCCGCCGTATTCGCCAAAAGCTTTTTCGCCAAACGACAGCGATAGTCTGAAAGAATTTGCTGGAAACTGGTATTGGCTTCACTCAGCTGCGTCCGTAAACGGCGCGGTGTAATATTCAAATGCGTTGCAACGGTTTCTAAGGTCGTTTCACCACTTTCTAAAGTTGAACCGATCGCACGGCGAACCTCACCGACCAAATCATAACGTGCAAGTTCTTGCAGCTTTTCAAGCGCCAGTTGCTCATGTAATTGCAATAACTCGGGCTCGGCTTGCCATAATTGATAATCCAGAATGGCAGGATCAAAATACAGACGTGTTTCCTTTTGACCTAAGCTTACCGGACATTCATAAACCCGAAAATATTCCTCGTCAAAAGCGCCCTGACTGAAATTAAAGTCGATATAAATCGGCTGAAAACGACCTTCGGTAATAAATTTAAAGAAGCGTAATACCCCTGACATCGCACATTCAGAAAAATGACGATTGACCAAATTGTCCGACCAAGCGCCCTGTTCACCGTTAGTGAGATAGCAACGATCATCTTCAATAATCAGTTTGGCATGAAATGCATCACTGATCAGTCGTTGATAGGCCAAAGCACGTTTTAACCCTTCACCAAAGTTTTCACTCGAAATAAACAGATGTTCAATCACCTGTCCGCGATATAAAGGTAGGTGTTCACCTAAATGCAAACCAATGTCAGGATCTTTACTCACCTCCTCTGCAGCCACCCAAAAAGCATATTGAGCACTGAGCGGAGTACGATCATTCGTTTCGACCTGATTTAAGGCCACACCAGCTTTTGTTAAAATTTCTTCAGTTGGCAAACCTGCACGACGAATGGCTTGGTAGCCCAATCGCAAAACAACCGATGCATCAGTTAGCTGACCCACGCAAAGACCTTCCTTGTATGTTATTCATTTATACTTAAAAAGATTAATTTTAGATTAACTGCGATTGACCAAACTGACAACAGAACAATGCGCTTTTTTGTAGAAAATATTTAAACCGATGGTTCGCTTATTTAACTGACAGATGATCGGGCAAAGCCGCATTGCGCCTTGTTTTATGCAAAAAAATTGACTATAATTTGCGCCTTTCCAATTTATTCATTCAGGTAGGCTATGGCCAATAAAGAGGAACTCATCGAGTTCGAAGGCGTTGTCACCGAGACGCTTCCTAATACTATGTTCCGTGTACGTTTAGAAAACGGCCATGAAGTGATCGCTCACATCTCTGGTAAAATGCGTAAACACTATATTCGTATTTTAACTGGCGACAGTGTTAAAGTAGAAATGACTCCTTATGATTTGACCAAGGGTCGTATTACTTATCGTGCACGCTAAGTTTTAGCGAAAGCAAAAGCCACTTTAAAAGTGGCTTTTTTTATGGTCTGTCTACTCCGCTACTGACCGTGTATCAAACAACAACGTTCATTGGCACTTTATCCATTTAAAATAAAATTTTATTTAATGGAGAAAGCCATGTCATTTCTTCACTGCATGAGTTTATTTACCGCGCTTTGCTTGTTGTATGGCTGTGCCACTTCTCCAACCACTACAGCACAACAACGTGATGCTTATTTACAACAATTCATTGGGCAGAGCAGTCAAAGTATTCAAGCTAACCTGGATTTGAGCAGTATCGGTTATCAGCAAGTATTGTCGCCTAGCATAGATAACCACACGCTCACTTATACGGTGATTCGTCCCATCAGCATTCCGATGCCCATGGCACAAAATCCTGCTGACATTGATTCTAGCGCAATCCCCATACAAATCACGCCTAGAGCGCAAAGCTATGACGTGAACTTGCAATGCAAAATTGTCTACCGTTTAGAAAATAATATTGCCAAGTCTGTTCACTACACCGGCCGAACTTGCTAAATCAGGTCTAAATATCCATAAAAAAACGCAGCACTTTGGCTGCGTTTTTTAAACCGGATGACTTAGTTCAAGGCTGTCACTACAGCTTGACCCATTTCAACAGTACCGACTTTGTTCATGCCTTCAGACATAATATCTGCTGTACGCAAACCTTGGTCAAGAACATTCCCTACCGCAGCTTCAATCGCTTGTGCTGCAGTTTCTTCACGGAAAGTGTAACGAAGCATCATGGCAACAGAAAGAATCGTTGCAAGCGGATTTGCCAAGTTTTGACCTGCGATGTCTGGTGCCGAACCATGACAAGGTTCATACATACCTTTACCATTTTCATCTAAAGATGCAGATGGCAACATACCAATAGAACCGGTCAACATAGCTGCTTCATCAGACAAAATGTCACCGAACAAGTTAGAAGTTACGATCACATCAAACTGTTTTGGTGCACGTACCAATTGCATTGCAGCATTGTCGACATACATATGTGACAAGTTGATCTCTGGATATTCTGCTTCTTTCATCGCAGTCACTGTTTGTTTCCAAAGTTCAGTCACTTCAAGGACATTGGCTTTATCGACAGAACAGACTTTACCGCCACGAAGACCTGCAAGCTCAAACGCCACTTTAGCAATACGCTTGATTTCAGACTCTGAATAAACGTCAGTGTTAAAACCTTGTTTCTCACCGTTTTCTAATTCACGAATACCACGCGGTTGACCGAAATAGATACCGCCGGTCAATTCACGCACGATCAGAATATCGAGACCCGATACGATTTCTGGTTTTAAGCTCGAAGCATCTGCCAATTGCGGATATAAAATCGCAGGACGCAAGTTAGCAAAAAGATTCAGTTCACTACGTAATTTTAACAGACCGCGTTCCGGGCGAATTGAGCGCTCAATCGTGTCCCATTTAGGACCACCGACTGCACCGAGTAAAATTGCATCGGCTTTTTTTGCCTGCTCAGATGTTTGTTCAGGATATGGCGCACCATGCGCATCAATCGCGGCACCACCCAATAAGCCTTGTTCCCAAGTCAAACCTAAATTGAATTTTTCATTTACGCGTGTGAGTACTTGCTCTGCGGCTTTTACAATTTCAGGGCCGATGCCGTCACCAGCTAAAATCAAAATATGTTTAGACATGAGATTTTCCATTTTTCAGAGTCAGTCATTTGACTGATGTGGATTTTAAATTTTTTTGTTCTACAAACTCGCCTAAGCCATTCAGGACATTATAGGGTTTGCAAAAACGCCGAATCGTTTGTTGTTGTTGAAGTTCCACACACAATGGATCAGGTGCAGAGGCATTCAACAAATTACCTTTATGATGGCTTCGGTCACGATACATCTTAAAGGTATAGTGTTTTTGCGAATTAAAATTGTGAATGACGTGCAGTGTTTCCGCACGATCTTTCGAGATCGGATAGAAACGAATGACTAATTCATGCTGCCCTGGCGGTACAGACAAAAATAAAGGATTAGGCTCATTCAACGACTTGGCTTTTAAACGAACCACCCCTTGTTGAATTGCTTCACGACTTAACCGATGACTTTGGGCATCGACAATGTGAATTTGATCCAAACGCTCAAATTCACATTGTTCCGTCCCAGCACAGAAAATCAACGCATTTAATTCTGTCGATTGTGTTTCCTTCACATGTTTAACACGTACTGTATCAATGCTTTGGCATGCACTTAAGGATGCGACCATAAGACCAAGTACAGCAAGCTGACCGTAAACCTTTGCCACTGTTCGAGCCCCCCTCTCACCAATTAAAGCCAACAAGATATTTTTATGGACTCGATATTAGCAAGAGTTAGCTGCCGATACTACTAGCGCTGAAAATTCAAACAATTAACCGCGAATTTCCTGAAATACCCAAGGACGAGATTGCTTGGTTTTTTCTTCATAAGCACGAATATCATCCGCTGCTTGAAGAGTTAAACCAATATCATCAAATCCATTTAACAAGCAGTGTTTACGGAATGGATCGACTTCAAATTTAAATGCTTCACCACTTGGCGTACGCACTTCTTGTGCTTCCAAGTCGATAGTAAGTTGATAACCTTCAGTTGCAGCACATTCTTTGAAAAGCTGGTCAACAATTTCTTCAGGCAAAATTACCGGCAACATGCCGTTTTTAAAACTATTATTAAAGAAGATGTCTGCATAACTTGGTGCAATCACGGTACGGAAGCCGTATTCATTTAATGCCCATGGCGCATGCTCACGGCTTGAACCACAACCGAAGTTGGCACGTGAAATCAACACCGTCGCACCTTGATAACGCGGTTGGTTCAATACAAAGTCAGGATTGATCGGACGAACCGAATTATCCTGCCCTGGATAGCCTTCATCTAAATAACGCAATTCATCAAACAAGTTTTCACCAAAACCGGTACGCTTGATCGATTTCAAAAACTGTTTTGGAATAATTAAATCTGTATCGACATTGGCACGGTCTAATGGTGCAACGATACCTTGTTCAACGGTATAAGCTTTCATGTTTTGCTCCCCTTAGCCCAATTAGAATGAACGAACATCAACAAAGTGACCGGCGATGGCTGCTGCAGCTGCCATGGCTGGACTCACCAAGTGAGTACGACCGCCATTGCCTTGACGACCTTCGAAGTTACGGTTAGAGGTAGATGCACAGTGTTCACCCGGCTGCAATTTATCGGCATTCATGGCCAAACACATTGAGCAACCTGGTTCACGCCATTCAAAACCAGCTTCTAAAAAGACTTTATCCAAACCTTCAGCTTCAGCCTGCTGTTTAACCAAACCGGAACCCGGAACCACCATCGCCTGTTTAATTGAAGGTGCAACCTTACGCCCTTTAATCACTTCAGCGGCAGCACGAATATCTTCGATACGAGAGTTGGTGCAAGAACCGATAAATACGCGGTCTAACTGAATGTCTGCCAATGCTTGACCGGCATTTAAACCCATATATTGATAAGCACGGGTCCAGTCATTGCGTTGTACGTCGTCTTTGGCCTGTTCTAAAGTCGGTACAGATTCTGAAACAGGAATTACCATTTCAGGCGATGTGCCCCAAGACACTTGTGGCTCAATTTCTTCACCTTGCAACACCACTACAGTGTCAAAATGTGCGCCTTCATCAGAATGTAAAGTATTCCAGTATTCAACAGCTTTATCCCAGTCTTGACCTTTTGGTGCGTAGTTACGACCTTTTACATATTCGATGGTTTTTTCATCAACAGCGACCATACCCACGCGCGCACCGGCTTCAATCGCCATGTTGCACACAGTCATACGACCTTCGATCGACATGTCACGGAACACCTGACCACCGAATTCAATCGCGTGACCTGTACCGCCGGCAGTACCAATTTTACCAATAATCGCTAACACCACATCTTTTGAAGTCACGCCTTGACCCAATTTTCCGTCAACACGTACCAGCATGTTCTTCATTTTCTTTTGAACCAAGCATTGGGTGGCCAATACATGTTCAACTTCTGAAGTGCCAATTCCATGTGCCAAGCAACCAAATGCACCATGAGTCGCCGTATGCGAGTCACCACACACCACGGTCATACCCGGCAAGGTCAAACCTTGTTCAGGACCAACCACGTGCGCAATACCCTGACGAATATCATTGATTTTAAATTCAACGATATTGAAAGCTTCACAGTTATCATCCAAAGTTTGTACCTGGATACGTGAAGTTTCATCTTCAATACCCGCAATCCCTTGATCACGTTCAGCTTTTGATGTCGGCACGTTATGGTCTGGCGTTGCAACATTGGCACTTAAACGCCAAGGTTTGCGACCTGCAAGCTGTAAACCCTCAAAAGCTTGTGGCGACGTTACTTCATGTAATAAATGACGATCGATATAAAGTAAGGCTGAACCATCATCTCGTTGTTTTACTAAATGGTCATCCCACAATTTATCATACAAAGTCTTTGCTTTTTCGGTATTGCCTGCCATGTCGACGCGCTCCATAGAACTGGGTAATGCTTTCATTAACTTCGATTATAACCACGTATTCACATAAATCTAATTTATCATTTTTATTAGTTTGAAAACTTTTTGGAATTAGTTTTTAGAATCTAAAAACCCTTGATTGTTGCAAAATTTCATATCCAAGCGTTCAAACCAACACCCTATTTCCACACAGTTTTATTGAATAACTCAAAGATTAATCATTGCACTATGAGAAACTCAGCTTTCTGTAAAACGAGTGAATCTATACCGCATACCCAACTTTAATTTAGATACACATTGGGTGATTTTCAAAGTTGTAGAGGTCTAATACGTCTCTATTTAGAGGAATGCTCTTTGTGCTCTACCAGTTCCTCAATAGCCTTGATTAATTCAGCCTTGGCCTGATTACACTCAGCAGCGGCTCTATTTTCGTCGCCTTCATCATCTGCGATCTCGTAGATACCCATCCGTTTTTCGACCGCTTCTTCGAAAATATCCAGCAAGTATTTAATATGTTTAATTTCCATTATTTACATCCTTTTAGTAAGCTATCAGTAGCTGATACAGTTCGCTTTCTATTGAAACTCATTAATCATTAAATTCGTAAAACCGATTAAAAATAACTAAATATTCGTTTTTACAGATCAAATAAGATTAATTATCATTTAGCCATACTCCAAGAGAAAGATTGAGGAATCCCCCCATGGCGCATATTCAAAAGTTTGTTGATTACAACCAGAAAACCTTAAAAAAGACCTTCAGCTATTACATCATGCACATCACTATTGCCATGTTGGTGGGCTATTTCGTAACAGGAAATATCTGGATGGCATTAACCCTCAGCTTGCTTGAACCAACGATTCAAGCCATTGCCTTCTTCTTTCACGAAAAAATTTGGGAAAGAAAATCATCAAACATTCAAAAAAGGAAGAATTTTTCGACCTAAGATGCTTAACAAAGCATGGGTTCCAGCTTTCTCCTTTTTCAACAGATCACTCTACTTATATAGGGTGATTTGTTTATTTATACGACTCAAATTCACATCTTTATACATTTTTATGTATAGATTTTTATGATTAGATTCACTTTTAATATAAAAATATTTTATAATTATTGCAATATTGTATAACCAGACTATCACTATGAATCTTGCCGCCTTTGAAGCGTTTGTTAAAGTCATGGAAACCGGCTCTATTTCTATGGCTGCCGATCTGTTGTTTATTACCCAGCCGGCAGTGACCAAACGCATTCATAGTTTAGAAGAATATTTTGGTGTGAAACTTTTTGAATCTGCGGGTCGTGGCGTTCAAGCCACTCATGCCGCGCATTCCTTACTTCCCAAAGTTAAAAACTGGTTAAATGAACTGGGCGATATTCACCACACCCTCAGTCATGAACAAGGGCAAGTTCAGGGCAAACTCAAAATTGGCACCAGTCATCATATTGGTTTGCATCATTTACCTAGCCACTTGCGTCATTATGTTCAGGAATTTCCGAATGTGACTTTGGATGTGCATTTTGTCGATTCAGAACAGGCGCATGAAAAAGTGCTTGCCGGTGACCTGGAACTGGCATTTTTGACGCTTCCTCCTCAAGGCGATGCTCGTCTCAGTTATGTCACCATCTGGAATGATCCTCTGGTTTTTGTGGCAGCGCCTTTTCATCCCCTAGCCAATCAGAAAGATTTGCAACTGGAAGATCTGATTCAATATCCGAGCCTGTTGCCGGCGGCACAAACCTATACCACGCAAATCACCCTGGCAGAGTTTGAAAAGCAAGGTGTTAAACCAAAAATTACCATGAGCAACAATCCGCTTGAATCCATTCGGATGCTGGTCTCGATTGGACTGGGCTGGTCGGTATTGCCCAAGACGCTGGTCAATCATGATTTAAAACAACTAGATATTAACCTGCAGATGAACCGTCAATTGGGCATGGTCTGGCATCCTGGACGCACCCAGTCACGTGCAGTACAAGAACTGGTTGCCATGATGCAAAACCCTCACCTCAGCTAAAATTTGCTTTAGGGCTGCATCTGTCTGGATGCAGCATCTTGTTACTTAAATCCTCAGCACAATGACACAGCTTTCGAGTACTTTTAAATAAAACACATAAAACCTGATGTTTTAAATGTAAAAAGAATTCGACGGAGTATGAACACATGCTGAGGGATTCATCATCGTTAATCTCTAAAAAAAATCCATCTACATCCCATGCTGTTGCTCCCCATTTGTGGCAAGACGCTAAAATTTCTTTACTGCCAACCCCCGATCTAAACTTTGCGGATGAATCCACTGCACGGCATAGCTTGCGTGATTATTTCCTGAATACTTTTGACAGCTATGAACTGCTGTTTGACTGTCTAAAAAATCCGGAAGGCTATTACCTCAAACCCATCTCCTTACGTCATCCGCTGATTTTTTATTTTGGTCATACTGCCACTTTTTTTATTAATAAATTTCTTCTGAGCAAACTGATTAGCGCACGCTTGAACCCGCAGCTTGAAAGTATTTTTGCTGTGGGGGTCGATGAAATGAGCTGGGATGACTTGAATGACCAGCATTATGAATGGCCGAGCGTAGCAGAAGTACAGGCTTATCGTCATCAGGTACGCGCCCTGATTCTGAACCTGATTGAGTATGCACCTCTCACTTTACCTTTGAACTGGCACAATCCGTGGTGGTCCATCATCATGGGGATTGAACATGAACGGATTCATCTTGAAACCTCATCGGTACTGATCCGCCAGCAGCAGCTGGACTATGTACAAAATCATCCGCAGTGGCGTGTCCGGATCATCACAGGTATTGCGCCAGAAAACAGCTTAATTGCTGTCCCTGCAGGACAGGTCAGTCTGAACAAGACTTTCGACAGTAATTTTTATGGCTGGGACAATGAATATGGCCAACATCAGGCGGATATTCCCGCTTTTGAAGCTTCACAATATTTAGTCTCCAATCAGGAGTTCTTAAGTTTTGTGGAAGATAACGGTTATTCAACTGATCGCTACTGGACAGCAGAAGGACTGGACTGGCTGAAATTTTCTCAAACAGCACATCCGTGCTTTTGGCAAAAAATACCTTCAGGCTGGTCACTGCGTCTGATGCTGGAAGAAATTCCCATGCCTTGGGACTGGCCAGTAGAAGTCAATTATCTTGAAGCCAAAGCTTTTTGTCACTGGAAAGCACAGAAAACCGGTCAAAGTATTCGCTTGCCCACAGAAGACGAGTGGTATCGGCTCTATGATGCGGCAGGTTTAGATGCTGATCTGCCCAGTCCTGAACATGCCAACATCGAACTGAAGTATGGAACCAGTCCCTGCCCGGTCAATCATTTTCAGCAAGGTGATTTTTTTGATATTCAGGGCAATGTCTGGCAATGGACTGAAACCCCGATTTACCCCTTTGAAGGTTTTCAGGTGCATCCGATCTATGATGATTTCAGCACGCCCACCTTTGACGGCCAACATAATTTAATCAAAGGTGGTTCCTGGATTTCTGCCGGCAATGAGGCTTTGCATAGCTCACGTTATGCCTTCCGCCGGCATTTCTTCCAGCATGCCGGATTCCGCTATGTCGCTGCATCACAAGAATTGAAACAGTTCCACTCCCACTATGAAACTGACCAGTTGATTTCTCAGTATTTAGAGTTTCAGTACGGCGCGGAATATTTTAATGTTCCCCATTTTGCCAAAAGCCTAGTTGAACTTGCCCAACCTTATTTTAAGGCGCTTGCTACACATAAGGCACTGGATCTGGGCTGTGCCACAGGGCGTGCCAGCTTTGAACTGGCGGCTTATTTTGACCAAGTTACAGGACTGGATTTTTCCGCACGCTTTATTCAGCAAGCGGCACAGTTAGCACAAGGCGAAACACTAGGTTATACCCTGCCCATCGAAGGTGAACTGGTCGAATATAAAGCCTGCAACTTAAAAGAATTTGGTTTGGATGCCCATGCGGATCGGGTCGATTTTTTTCAGGCGGATGCCTGCAATTTAAAACCTCATTTTACCGATTACAATTTTATTCTGGCGGCGAATTTAATTGACCGCTTGCATCATCCCAAAGATTTTTTAGCCCAGATTCACACCCGATTAACCCTGGGTGGAATTTTAATGCTGGCCTCACCCTACACCTGGTTAGAGGAACATACTGCACGCACTGAATGGGTCGGCGGTTTAAACAATCAGGGGAAAACTTTAGCACGCTGGAGGGTATGACTGAGGTGTTACAAGGGCATTTTGAAATGCTTGCAGAGCCGCAGGATGTGGCATTTGTGATTCGTGAAACAGCACGTAAATATCAGCATACCCTGTCTCAAGTGACGCTGTGGAAACGGATCAGATAAACCATTTGCAAAAAAAAAGCCAATCCACAGATTGGCTTTTTGACTTTGATCTTTATTGAATCACTGAATCTTCATGCAGGGATTCATTCAACTGATCGACAATAATGGCCCATGAGCCGTCAGACTTAATTTTTTCTGCTAAAAACTGACGTTGCGCTTGAGTCCAATAACTCGCTTCGGTAATTTTGGTATGGGCAGTGAGTTGATGCGTGGCAATAAACAGGGCGATCGCTTCTTCACTGGAGTCTAGTCCCAGTTGCTCAAAAAGATTGGTCATTCTTGGACGTGTTTGGCTCATTTTGATCTCCCATTCTTCAATCTAATGTTTAATTTTTATCAATATTGATCATCATCTTCATGTCTAATATACGGCAAAGGCATAATGATAGTAAGGGTTATTTTATAATCTCTGGATCAATATAAAATATTCAATTGGGTTCTGTATATAAGTTGAAACTTTCTTAGGAATGGAAAGATTTCGACACAATCCCATTTTTTATTTTTAACATTTAAACTGGGGAGAACTTCGATATTCCATACGGTTTCTCCCCCCTTACTTATATAACAGCGTGCCTAGATTGACCAATCCTGAATTTCCCAATCTTGTTCTTTGGCAAGTGCAGCTAAACACTCATCAGGATTGACCGCAATCGCATGATCGGCGTGTTCCAATAAGAAACGGTCATTGATTGAATCTGAATAAGCCCATGATTCTTCAACATTTCGTCCTGAAAGCCATTGTTCTAAACGGATCAGTTTACCTTTTTGGTAACATGCGGTATTGATGACTTTACCGGTATATTTACCATCAATGACTTCTGCATTGGTGGCAATAATTTCGGTAATGCCAAACTCATGAAAAATCGGTGCCGTAATAAAATCGGAAGTTGCAGTGATGCCGACCAGTTCATGTCCTGCATCACGGTGTTTTTGAATCGCGGCAAAACCTTCGGGACGCATTTGTGGACGAATCACTTTTTTCATAAATAATTCATGTAATTCAGCCAAATAATCATTGTCATGCTGGGTTAAAAATTCAAATACAAATTCGTTATAAGCAATCGGGTCAAGTTGCCCGGCTTTATAGTCTTCATAAAACTTGTCATTCATTTGGCGATGTCGGATTGGATCGACTAAACCTTCGTTTACTAAAAACTCACCCCATGAATAATCCGAATCGGTATTTAATAAGGTATGGTCGAGGTCAAATAAAGCCAATTTCATGAAAATACTCGTAAAAACTGAAATTTAAGAAAAAAAATGTAAATCTATCTCCGCTAGTCGATAGAAATTCGTTAAGATCATAGCAATTTTTAACATTTAAGCTGTGCTTTTTTTCGAGATGGATATAGAAATAACAATCCCCGAATGAAAAGCTACACATTACACATGATTTAGGTAGCCAAATGATCGACTCAGAAGGTTTCCGACCGAATGTCGGGATCATTTTGGCAAACGACGTTGGACAGGTTTTATGGGCAAAACGCATTGGACACAATGCTTGGCAATTTCCACAAGGAGGTATCCAGTATGGAGAAACCCCTGAACAGGCACTTTATCGAGAGCTGAGAGAAGAAATTGGCTTATTGCCCGAACATGTTCAAGTTATAGCGCAGACCAAAGGCTGGCTGCGTTATCGTTTGCCGCAACGGTATATACGCTCGGATTCAGACCCGGTGTGCATTGGTCAAAAACAAAAGTGGTTTTTACTCAAACTGACAGCACCAGTAAAAAATATTCAGCTGGATTTGTCTGATCCACCCGAGTTTGACCAGTGGCAATGGGTAAGTTATTGGTATCCATTAGGACAGGTCGTGAATTTTAAACGCGATGTATACCGAAAAGCGATGGTGGAACTGTGTAACCAGTTACCTTCCTTATAAGCATAAAAAAATCGTATGAAAATGCAGATTTTTTAGTAGCATGTTGTTATAACTAAAACGTATTTAGACTTTTTTTGGAGCAGACTTTATGTCGAATATGCAACTGGACACCTTAAGACGCATTGTACAAGAAATCAATGCGTCCACCAGTTTGCATGAGTCACTCGACATCATGGTCAATCAGGTTGCGGAAGCCATGCACGTGGATGTCTGCTCCATTTATTTGCTTGACGAACGTAATCAACGTTACTTGCTGATGGCTTCTAAAGGTTTAAAAGCTGAAGCTGTCGGACATGTTTCTTTACATACCGGTGAAGGCCTGGTCGGTCTGGTCGGGCAACGTGAAGAAATCGTCAACTTAGACAATGCACCCAAGCATGAACGCTTCATGTATTTACCTGAAACAGGTGAAGAGATTTACAACTCTTTTCTTGGCGTTCCGGTGATGTACCGTCGTAAGGTAATGGGTGTACTGGTCGTTCAAAATAAAGAATCCCAAGACTTTAGTGAAGCAGCGGAATCTTTTCTCGTGACCTTGTGTGCACAGCTTTCTGGGGTCATTGCCCATGCACATGCGGTCGGAAATATTGATGTTTTCCGCAAACCCAACAATCTGCCAGCGTATAAAACCTTCCAAGGCGTGTCTGGTTCTGGCGGGATTGCCTTAGGTCGTGCGGTCATCCTATATCCACCTGCGGATTTGGCTTCTGTACCGGACCGTGAAGCAGATGATATCAGTGAAGAACTGGAACTGCTGGATCATGCCATTGATTCTGTTCGTGAAGAAATTAAATATCTTGATGACAAAATGCAAGATGCCTTAATGGCTGATGAACGTGCTTTATTTAGTGTGTTCTTACGCATGCTGGATGACAATGCACTGCCTGCCGAAATTAAAGCTGAAATTCGAGATGGCAACTGGGCACAAGGCGCGGTTCGTATTGTGATCGACAGGCATATAGCCCTGTTTGCACAGATGGAAGATGGCTATTTACGCGAACGTGTTTCGGATCTCAAAGATCTCGGGCGCCGTATTTTAGCCTTCTTACAAGAAGCGGATGCCAGTCATCGGGAACTGACCGATGAAAGCATTCTGATTGGTGAGGAAATTTCCACCGCGGCATTGGTCGAATTACCGGTCGATAAAATTGCAGCGATTGTCACCACTGAAGGTGCAATGAACTCGCACATGGTGATTGTGGCACGTGCTCTCGGTATTCCAACCGTGGTCGGTGTGACTGAACTGCCGGTGAATACGCTTGATGATGTCGAGATGATTGTCGATGCACATCAAGGTCGGGTGTTTATCAATCCCCCGCGTCGTTTGCGTAGCCGCTATAAAGAGATTCAAAAAGAAGAAGAACAGATTGCCAAAGATTTAAAGCAGTATGAAACCAAGGATGCGATTACCCCGGATGGAGTCACGGTCAAACTGTATGTCAATACCGGCTTGATGATTGATGTGGTTCGCGGTGTACAGCGTGGTGCGAAAGGAGTCGGTTTATACCGCTCTGAAATTCCATTCATGCTGCGTGACCGTTTCCCGGGTGAAGAAGAACAGCGTGCCATTTACCGTCAGCAGCTCAGTCACTTTGCCAATAAACCGGTAGTGATGCGAACTTTAGATATTGGTGCCGATAAAGACCTGCCTTATTTCTCCATTGAAGAAGAAAATTCAGCCCTCGGTTGGCGTGGTATCCGCTTTACTCTGGATCATCCTGAAATTTTCTCATCGCAGATTCGTGCCATGCTCAAGGCCAGTATCGGGTTAAACAACTTGCACATTTTGTTGCCTATGGTAACCAGTGTCAGCGAAGTGGAAGAAGCTTTATATTTACTTGAACGCGATTGGACAGCGGTTCAGGAAGAAGAACAGGTTAAAATCACCAAGCCGAAAATTGGCATTATGGTCGAAGTACCCAGCGTCCTTTTACAAATTGAAGAATTTGCCGAGTTAGTCGATTTCTTCTCGGTCGGCTCCAACGATTTAACCCAATATTTATTGGCGGTTGACCGTAATAATCCGCGTGTTGCCAACGTCTATTCACACTTCCATCCGGCAGTATTGCGCGCTTTAACACGTTTGGTTAAAGAATGTCATAAGTACGATAAACCGGTCAGCATTTGTGGCGAGATGGCCGGTGATCCTTTAGCTGCCGTGTTATTGATGGCGATGGGTTTTAATACCCTGTCGATGAGTTCGAGTAATATTTTGCGGGTACGTAAAGCGATTTGTCATGTTCCGATGACCGAGGCACTACAACAGCTGGAACATGTATTGAAAATGGATAACCCATTGATCGTGAAAAGCTGGATGGAATATTACTTTAAGACCCATGGTCTGGCGGATATGGTGAAATCTGCAACACGTATTGTCGGTGCTTAAAGGCTTAAATCAAAGCAAAACTGCAGAAATAAAAAGGGAGATAGTCATTTGAGTATCTCCCTTTTTTGTGCTTGTCATAGCCACGTTTTGCATTTTTCTTTCGGTCTACAAACACCTGACTTTTGTTGACCTCATGCATGTGTTTTGCCACAAAATTGTTGATCACAACCTCTGGCTGCTTCTTTTGTTTCGCCATTTTACTCACCTGTTTTTACGTTTTCACATCGAGTGGATATGGAGCATATATTGCGCTGATTTGTACAAATTTCAAGTGGTTTTAAGCGTGCAAAAAAAATTAAACATCAAACCCAAATTTATAATTTTTAAACCCTCCCTCTCTTGCGAAATATATTTCTCATCCCAAAGGGAGGGAGAGCTTTCATGGCCTCATTAATATTCTTTAGCCAATGCCCTCTCCAACAACCGTTCCACATCTACATCCTTAGGGTGCAGCATACCCACCACTTGTCCGTGAAAATCACGATAACGGGACTGGATAAATCCGTTTGCGACAAAATCAGGCGCATGACGTTTCAATAAAACTGCTTGTGTCAAAATCACCAGACGGCTGACCAAACTGCGCCCCATAAACTGCAAGTCACTAGGTGATTGATGGAACAACTTGAACAGGCTTTGTAATTCATTTTCCAAGGTTTCATCTTGCATAGCAGTAGAGGATAAATCTTGAAATAACACCTCAATAGACTCTGGTTCTCGCGCAATTGCACGTAATACATCCAGGCACATCACATTGCCCGAACCTTCCCAAATGGAATTCACTGGGGCTTCTTTAAATATGCGCGCCATGATGCCGTTATCGACATAACCATTGCCGCCAAAGACTTCCATCATTTCACCAGTCAGTTCAACAGCTCGTTTACAAATCCAGAACTTGGAGGCTGGGGTCATCATCCGTTTCCATGCCAAAGACACAGCATCATCAGATTCATAACAATGCGCCAGATGAAAACTCAATTGCATTGCCGCTTCGGTTTCCAAAGCTAAATCTGCCAACACAGCACGCATCAAAGGCTGTTCGGCCAAGTTTTTGCCAAAAGCCTTGCGCTGGCGGGTATAAGCAATGCATTGCACCAAAGCCTGACGCAGCATCGCGCTACTACCAACAGAACAGGTCAGACGGGTATAATTCGCCATTTCAATAATCGTCGGAATGCCACGTCCTGCTTCACCCATCAGGATGCCCCAGGCTTCCTGAAATTCCACTTCTGAACTGGAGTTACTTCGGTTGCCGACTTTTTCTTTGAGGCGCTGCACATGAATATTGTTCTTCGTGCCATCTTCCAGCCAGCGCGGAACAAAGAAACAGGCCAAGCCATCCTGTTCAGTTTTGGCGACGACCAAATGTGCATCACACATCGGGGCGGAGAAAAACCATTTATGTCCTGTCAGCAAATAGACCTTACCACGACCTGATTCAGCTACGGGCACGGCAAAAGTTTCATTGGCACGCACATCCGAACCACCCTGCTTTTCGGTCATGCCCATTCCTAACCAGATTGATTTTTTCTGGGCTATTGGCAGGTCACGTTCATCGTATTCGGTAGACAGAAGTTTTGAGCCTATTTTTGCCCAAAGCTCAGGTTCACGCTGAATCAGGGGAATGCTGCCAAGTGTCATCGAAGTCGGACACAAACTGCCACATTCCACCTGCCCGCTTAAGTAAAAACGTGCTGCCCACTCCACCCATTTGGCAGATGATTCTGCATGGTTAAATGGATGTGCATGGCTGTCAAATTTGCGATTTAAAGCCATCCATTGATGCCATGCAGGATGAAATTCAATGTAGTCTTTACGGCGACCGCGAGCATCGAAGGCATGAAGGATAGGCGTGTGTTTATTGGCTAAATCGGCATATTGATAATATTCAGCTGACCCCAACACCTTACCCATCTGCGACAAGGTAGTCTGATCCTGACTGCCGCAACGGTTCAAAATTTCTTTCAATACTGTGTCAGTTTCAAACAGGTTGTAATCTTGCAGTTCGTCAAACTGGTTGCTGATCTGATGGGTCATCCATGTATTTATCGATGTATTCATCGTCTATACTTCCTGCTTGTTGTTCTGGGCTTTTCATTCCAGTATAGAGAAAAAATAGCCACAGCATGTTCGGCTTTGTTTGATCAAGAGTTTTATGAAAAATCCACAGATTCAAGTACGTCGTAAGCCACGCCAGTCACGGGCCAAACTGACGCAGGAAGCCTTGCAGGAAAGTTTTGTTCGGCTTTTGCATGAGCGTGCTGCACATGACATTACCATTCGGGAAATTACCGATTTGGCCGGTGTCGGCTTAGGTACGTTCTATGAATATTTTTCCAAAAAGGAAGATTTAATTGCACTGACCATTTACAGACACGTAAAAAATAATGCCGAGGACTTAAAAATTTATGCACACAGTCTGATCAAGTTATCCACAAATTTGGTTTTGGAGGATTATTTAAAACAGGTGATTCATTATCAGCTTGAGCAGATTCAGACACAGCAGTTTTTATGGGCACAGACCTTTTTGCTGGAACGGCAGGTTTCGAATATTGAAAGTTATCGCAAGAGTTACCAGATGATGGTGCAAATGTGGCAAAACATACTTGCACCTTTTTTTGAAGATACTGAACAGTTGAAGCGGATGAGCTTAAATGTACAACGAGTCTGTTATGGATTTGTGTCGCAGACTTTGTTGGTAGAGCCTGAGTTTGTCGAGTGGGAGGATTTGGAGAAGGATATTATTCAAACTTTGGTCAACTTCATTTTTAATAAAAATGTCCTTTTTTGATTGGCAAAACATATCAAAGCCGCTCACAAAAAAGCCGACTTGTTTCAAAAACGGTTGTTTGCTAATTTCCTGCTCAATGTTAAAATTTTAAGTATTTGATTTTTATATTAATATACACTTGTATTTCATGTAATAGACATTATGTTAAATTGGGAGATTGAGTGCTATCTAGTTTTTTAAGATATCAATTTGACTAACAAAATAATTATTGTTTTCAATAGTATATTTCAATGAATAATAATAACAAATTCTATCATTAGCATATATTTGATTTAGATCAAATAATTTATCCTGATATCTTGGAATATGAAGAAAATTACTGACACTTCCATCATCATTTTTAAAAGAAATATAATCTGTTGATCCACCTCGTGTCGGTCCAGGAACAGATTTGATACCTAAGTATTTGCCACATACTTTTACTTTATCTATAGCTAATATTGATTCTTCAACATCCTTTTTAAGCATGTAACTAGAATAGAAAAAATAAATTATAAAAATCAGTATAAATATTAATATTTTTCTCATTTTATTATCTAACAAAGCCTCTCTATAGAGCTATTAGCCAAATTCTGCACAACCTATATTTTTTACAATATAAAAGTTTTTCATACTGATCTTAAAGATTCCCTTAAATTAACATAATACACCTTATACGAAATGCAATATAAGTTAAATAATATCAATGTCTTAAAATCTGTAAAAAAGCTGAGTAGCTAAAAATTCAGATTTTACATGACATTTCAACGTTTCATTAAAAAACCGCCCTTTCGAGCGGTTTTTTTACATCTCAATGCAAATTATTTCTTCACATCAAAACGGTCTGCATTCATCACTTTAGTCCAAGCGGCAACAAAGTCTTTGACAAATTTTTCCTTGTTATCATCTTGCGCATACACTTCTGCGTAAGAGCGCAGAATCGAGTTAGAACCGAACACCAAGTCCACACGTGTTGCAGTCCACTTAGGTGCACTAGTCGCACGGTCTACAATTTGATAATGGTTCTTGCCAACTGGTTTCCAGTTGTACTTCATGTCAGTCAGGTTCACAAAGAAGTCATTCGTTAATACACCTTCTCGGTCTGTAAACACACCTTCTTTGGCGCCAGCGTAGTTGGTACCCAGTACACGCATACCACCGACAAGCACCGTCATTTCAGGTGCAGTTAAACCCAGTAACTGAGCACGGTCTAACAACATTTCTTCAGGCTGTACCACATACTCGTCTTTCAGCCAGTTACGGAAACCATCTGCTTTAGGTTCAAAATCTTCAAACGAATAAGCATCAGTCTGTTCTTGAGTTGCGTCGCCTCGTCCTGCAAGGAATGGAACCTTAATATCCACGCCCGCAGCCTGAGCCGCTTTTTCCACCGCCGCCGTACCACCGAGTACGATCAAGTCTGCAATGCTAACTTTTTTCTCAAGGCCTGCCTGAATTTCTTCAAGTTTTGCCAGCACTTTAGTCAGACGTTCAGGTTCGTTACCGACCCAGTTTTTTTGCGGTGCCAAGCGGATACGTGCACCGTTTGCACCACCACGATAGTCTGAACCACGGAATGTACGTGCGCTGTCCCAAGCGGTATTAATGAGTTCAGCAGAAGTTAAACCGCTGTTTAACAATTTCGCTTTGAGTTCGTCAATTTCAGCTTCAGACAACACATAGTTCACAGATGGAATCGGATCTTGCCAAATTAAATCTTCAGCAGGAACGTTAGGACCCAAGTAACGGGATTTTGGTCCCATGTCACGGTGAGTCAACTTATACCATGCACGTGCAAACACTTCAGCGAAGTAAGCAGGATCGTTATAGAAACGCTCAGAAATTTTGCGGTACTCAGGATCGACTTTCAGTGCCATATCGGCATCTGTCATCATCGGGTTGCGTCGTACATTCGGGTTGTGCGCATCAACAGGCTTGTCTTCCTCTTTGATGTTGGTCGGTTCCCACTGGTTCGCGCCTGCCGGACTCTTGGTTAATGCCCAGTCGTAAGTGAACAAGAGATAGAAGTATTCGTTGTCCCATTTGGTTGGATGCGTGGTCCATGCCCCTTCCAGACCACTGACCATGGTATTGCCGGCATTGCCTGTACCTTCAGGGTTATGCCAACCTAGACCTTGAAATTCAACATCTGCGCTTTCAACATTAGCACCTAAAAGTTCTGCTTTACCGTTACCATGTGCTTTACCTATGGTATGACCACCAGCGGTCAATGCCACGGTTTCTTCATCATTCATACCCATACGGTCAAAAGTGACACGCATGTCTTGGGCGGTACGCAATGGATCAGGCTTGCCGTCTACGCCTTCAGGGTTCACGTAGATCAAGCCCATTTGCACTGCAGCAAGCGGGTTGTCTAGGGTTGAACGGTCTTCATCATTTTCGTAACGGTTTTCAGTCGGTGCGAGCCATTCACGCTCTTCACCCCAGTAAATGTCTTTTTCAGGCGCCCAAATATCAGTACGACCCCCACCGAAACCGAAGGTTTTTAGACCGGCTTCTTCGTAGGCCACTGTACCTGCCAAGATAATCAAATCACCCCATGAAATTTTATTACCGTATTTACGTTTGATTGGCCAAAGCAGGCGACGACCTTTGTCGGTGTTGACATTATCTGGCCAGCTGTTCAATGGCGCAAAACGCTGGTTACCGGTGTTCGCACCACCACGACCATCCTGCTTGCGGTAAGAACCTGCCAAGTGCCATGCGGTACGTACGAACATGCCAATATAGCTGCCCCAGTCTGAAGGCCACCAGTCTTGGCTGCTATTAATCAATTCACGGAGGTCTTGTTTAACTGCTTCTAAATCCAGTGAATTGAATGCTTTCGCATAATCAAAGTCCGGATCCATTGGATTGGTTTTTTTGTCGTGTTGGGAAAGAATGTCGAGATTTAGAGCATTGGGCCACCAATTCGTATTTGAATTAGTCGCACTGCTATGTCCGCCCTGTTGATGGAATGGGCATTTGCCTGTAGCTTGTGAACCGTCTGTCATATCTAAGCTCCAAATTGAATCATTAAGTGATTATTGTCATGAACCGTTAAATGCAATTTTACCTTTTCAACATAGTCTTTTTTTATGCCTAGCTAAAGCTGATTTTACAAATAGAAACCATCGTTTTCCTCTATCTAAGATATTAGGAAAAAAAGATTTTTTAAATTTAAAAAGTTACAATCGAATCTCTAAAGCTATATTTAAAGTACCTATAAAAAAAGAATTTTTTCATAGTTTGATAATAATTTTGACCAACAACAATACTGATAATCCCCCTAAAAATGACTTTAAATTTTGGATTTACAATCTGATGATCAAAGCATTAAGCTGTATACAATATATACTCATCCTAGTCACTTATAACTCAATAAAATAAGACCTAAACCTATGCAAAATAAGATTGAGCACATCATCCAACAACATGACATTATTTTATTTGATGCAATTTGTGTCATATGCAATGGTTGGGCAAAATTTTTAATCAGGCATGATCGAAAATCTAAATTTAAATTAGTGTCTGCCCAATCCCCTTTAGGGGAAGAAATTCTCCAGCATTACGGCATGTCAACCACTCACTACACTACGATGGTAGTCATTCTTAATAGTCAGCTTTATACAGAATCAACTGCACTGCTTAAAGTCATGCAGCATCTCGGCCTGCCATTTTCCCTGATGAATTTAGGTTATCTCGTTCCACGTTTTATCCGGGATTTTCTCTACAGACGTGTAGCCTTAAATCGCTATCAGCTTTTTGGAACAACCGATCACTGCTTGCTTCCATCCGCTGAAAATAAAAGTCATTTTTTGGAGCACGCTATTCGTGACTCATAAACCAACCTTAGAAAGACCACTGCAACTTATTCAGATCACGCTTGCTGTACTTTGGATTTATCAGGGACTCATACCAAAAATTCTATTTCAATCCAGTGCTGAAATAGGTATTTGGCAAACGATCGGGTTAGAACTGCATTTAGCGAAAATAGCTGTTGCCCTATCGGGTATGATTGAAATTATGTTTGGCTATACTTTTCTGATTTGGCAAAAAGCAGCCTTTATCCATCAGCTTAATATTTTAGGTCTGAGCGGATTATTACTGCTTATTATGTTTACAGATCCCTTACAGCTCACCACTGCATTTAATCCAGTGGTGATGAATATTGCCATGATCGCCCTTTCAATGCTTGCCATTCAACTTTTAAATTTGAGCAAACAGCAAGCTTAAAAAAATCAAACCACCAAACGTCGCCCTTCGCGTACACAGATAAACGGTGTCATCAATTTGGAGGTATTTTTCATCGCTGCTTTTAAATCCAACTCAGGTTGTTCGCGACTTTCATCGGTCAGCTGAAAGGTTCGATAATGAACCGCCAACGAACATTTGGAATGTAAATCCTTATGCGCCTGAAAAGCATCCTGCGGATTCAGATGCATATAGCGCATCAGCTCACGCGGCTCATAGGAACCAATCGGTAACAATGAAATACGCGGTGCACCCAAACGACTCTGGATCTCTTTAAAATGCGGTGAATAACCGGTATCTCCGGCAAAGAAGCAGTGATCTTGTCCAGCAAGCACTGAAAAACCACCCCACAGTGCCCGATTCTGATCACGCAAGCCGCGACCCGAGAAATGCTGTGCAGGGGTATAGATAATTTTTAAGTCATGTAATAAAGATGATTGCCACCAGTCCATTTCCAGTACCTGAAAACTTTTTGGCAAATACCATGAATTGCCCAGTCCGGTATAAATCGGCATGGCAAATTTGTCATGCAACCACTGTAAAGTGGCTAAATCCATATGGTCATAATGATTATGGCTAAGTAGCACTGCATGAATGGTCGGCAATTCTTCCAAGGCAATTCCTGCGGGAATGACCCGTTTTGGACCTTTGCCCTGCTTAGGACTGGCATATTCACCCCACACCGGATCGGTGAGCAGGTTATATGGCCCGATCTGCAACAGTACAGTGGCATGCCCCACAAACCACACTTGCCAGTCGTCGATGCTGGCCTCCGGACGATCTTGTGGAATCGCCCGTTTCGCCGTAGCAGATTCAACATACTCATTATTATTTACATCCATCTTCCAGGTGGATGACTTACGCGTGATCAGCCATTTGAAGAGATCGGCACGTCTAGGCCCTTCAGGACGCGGTAAGATATTCAAGAATCGCTCACCATTGTGGTGATTCGAATACATAAATTTGAATGAGGGTTGACGCCAGATATGTGACCAGCAGTCTTGGGTGGGGAGTTGAAAGTGTAATTGTTCAGTCTTTTGCTTCATGTACATTCAATTTCTTAGTCTGACCTAAATATTCAAAATCCGATATTTTGAATATTGCGCCATATATAGCACGTTTTTATTCCAAACGTCCTTTCATACGTTCCAACCACACCTTTTTAGTCTGCGGTTTAATAAACAATGCCACAATTTCAGGATGAATCTGTTTAATTTTCGCTTCAATTCTGTTGACGCAAGCTTCAATGTCATCAGAACTCAAGTTGTCTTCAAACTCCAGACTTAAAGAGGCCACTACCTGATGTGCCCCCATCTGTTCAGTCAACACGCCATTGGCAGAGAGCACCGCTACATCTTCCTGGGCAATCAGCAAGATATTATTACGTAACTCAGGAGCCGCCGACTCACCCAGTAATAAGCCCTTGGTTTCCCGTCCCAGTAAAATAGCCGAGACGGCCAAGACAATCCCAATCAGGATTGAAGCAACACCATCCAGTTCGGGAATATTTAAAGCATGCGCCAGATAAATTCCGATCAAGGCAATGAACAGGCCACATAAAGCTGCGGTATCTTCAAACAAAACCGTGAAGGTCGTAGGGTCTTTACTGCGACGAAAAGCCTCGAAGTAACCTTGCTCACCTTTGATCTTCCGAAAAGCTTTTAAAGCCACAAACCAGGATATCCCTTCACATAAAATCGCGATGCCTAAAACAATGTAATTCAGAGTCGGATTGAGCATTTCCTCAGGGTGACGCACATGTTGTATGCCCTGATAAATAGACACCACTGCGCCTAATGCAAAAACCATCAATGCCACAATAAACGCCCAGAAATACAGTTCACGACCATAACCAAAGGGATGTTTTACATCTCCCGGGCGTTGCGATTTTTTCATGCCGTAAAGCAGTAAAATTTCATTCAGCGTATCGACAACCGAGTGAATCGCTTCACTGAGCATGGCCGAACTGTTGGTAATATAGGCGGCAACAAACTTCACCAAAGCGATGGCCAAATTACCAAGCAAAGCTGCATAGACCACCACTTTATTCGAATCAGACATGCAAGTTTGTCCTAAATTTATTGTTATCAAATAGATCGATTTGATTTTTCTCTATATCCAATTTCATATTAACCAAACTGTCGCGATAAATTCTTTACGTTTTGTTGTTGTATTCTTTAGAGCACCAATCTATTTTTGAAATTCTCCAATAGTTCAAACACATAGCCGCCAAAAATGGATATTAAAGCAAATCCTTTTTCGATTTTGCATCTCAAATTAAACAGCGAAAAAAAGGAGGCTTAAGCTTCCTTTTATACTTTCCGAGATGGATTTAGAGTTTAGAAAAATACTGCTCGCGCCATTCTTTCCAGAAGTACATCATAATCCCGAACATCACTACTGCAATGCCGATGAAAGCATTCGGGCTGATATGCTCATGATTTAAGGTTGCACCTAGTACCAGAGCAATGATTGGCGTCATTACATTACTTAGCGATACAGTAGAAGCTGCCAGACGGCGAATCAGCCAGAAGTAACACAGCATTGCCACAATCGAAGACATGATCATGGTAAACACAAAACCGATGATGGTGTGCATGCCCGGCATTTGAGTTGGGATGTGTTGCCAGATAAAAGGCAATAAACACAACGAGCCTAGCGCTGAAATGATTAGTGAACCGGTGGCTTGTGACATTGGACTTAATGGTGCATTAATCTGTTTGACCCAAAAGATCGAGCTGATATAAGACACCATACTGATCAGCATCAATACCACACCAATCGGATTAATCTTGCTGTCGGCAGAATCGGCAAAAACAAAGCTTAAACCTGAAACGGCAATTGCCATACCCAGCCATTGCAACCCGATTAGCTTTTGGGTTTTGAGAATGACGTGTCCAATTAAGCCTGCAATGAGTGGTGAAAAACCGAAAATCAGGGCCATTAAACCCGAAGTTAAATAGTTCGCCGCAAGGTAAATAAACAGCTGTGCACCAATTAAATTTAAGCTCCCCGCCAGATAACTTTTCATGGAAGTCTGATCAAATGGCAACGGATCACGCATCAGCTTCAATAAAAACAGCGCAATGATGGATGCCCCGAAGTAACGGATAATCAGCACCCACATTGGATGGACTTCCTGCACACTCCACACAATCGCCAGTGGTGTAGTCGCCCAAATCAGAACCAGTAAGGCATAAATACTTGCCGTCACCGGCAATGAAGATGAAGAACTCATAAGTCTCCTAAACGAGGCCAAGAAGTTCTGGATCAGCAACTTCGGAAATAGCGTATAGCGAATTCATTCTGAGATGAAGGTTTAATTTTTGATAAATTCATCAAGTTTCGCGCATAAAAAACAGACCTGAGCAAAGCAAAGGTCTGTTCCGGATTGAGCAAACTAAAACTTAAGCAATCTTGCGTAAATCTTGTGCCAAATCTAAATGTTTTTCAGCTTCGAAAGCAGTATTTTTGCTGATCATTTTTTTCAAATGACGCATTTCTTTCGCAGCATTAACGGTAATACCAGCAACGATTTGACCATCCGTCACACCGTACATCACGAATGAATTGTCTGCACCTTTGGCTGCATCCATTTCACCACGAACCAGCCATTGAGCCGCAGCCATATCACCGACAAACTGGAAATTGATATCCAGTTGGTCAGTCCAGAACCAAGCTGGATTGGCTTTTGGATGTTCAACGCCCATCACGTGACGTGCGAAAATACCGGCTTGAAGGTTGGCATTTTCCCAAGTCTCCACACGACGGTATTGACCATCTGCACGAAGTTGAGTTGCCACATCGCCTGCTGCATAAATATCAGCATTTGAAGTCTGGCAGTTTTCATTGACTTTAATCGCAACATCAACATCCAAACCTGCAGCCACTGCAAGCTGAGCATTGGGCACAATCCCGATCCCGTAAACTACAGCATCAGCGCGAAGTTCTTCGCCACCTTCGAGAGTAACAACCACTTCTTCGCCATCAAGTCGACAATCTGCAATCTTGGTTTCAAGACGAACGTCCACACCTTTGGCACGGTGCTGTTCAAGCAGGAATTCGCTCAGAATACGTGGAGAACAACGACCCATCACCATTGGACCCTGTTCAATCACAGTCACTTGGCAATCTTTGAAACGTGCAGATGACGCAAGTTCAAGACCAATCACACCGCCACCGATGAGCAAGATACGTTGACCGGCTTGAAGCACAGGAACCAGTGCTTGTGAATCTTCAAGGTTACGCAAGGTATAAACGTGTTTACCCAAAGCATCGAAGTTCGGTAAACGACGTGCTGCTCCACCGGTTGCAAGCAGCAACTTGTTGTAGCTGATCACATCGCCATTTTTAAGTTCAATGCTGTGTGCTTCCGCGTTGATTTTCACCACACCATTGCCACGAATCACTTCAACATTCAAATCAGCCAGTTTCTGTTCTGACAGAATTTCAATCTTGGTTTCTTCAGGTTTTAAGATCACATCTTTAGATAAAGGCGGACGTTCATAAGGAAGATGAGTTTCATCACCCACCAAAATGATTTTGCCTTCATACTTGTTGCCACGAAGTTCCAAAATGGCGCTCGCACCGGCTTGACCAGCTCCAACAATAACGATGGTTTCGATGTTACTCATGTGCTTTACCCTTTTAATTCTGCAGATACAATGCCGAAGCCTGCAATCCATTCACTGATTGCTTCATAGACCTGAGTCGTCATTTCGTATTCGCCCAATTCAGAGAGTGCTGCAAAGGCTGCAATCCATGAACGAACTTCCTGACCACCACGGCCACCTTCACGGCGGATTTCAGCTTCAGTCATCGCTTCAATCGCTGCGAAATCGGCATTCTTGAAGGTTTCAAGTAATGCGATATCCCATTCAGCATTTAAAGGCACTGCAACAGAGGTATCCCCTGCTGCCAGTTTTTGACCGACTGCAATGACTTTCGCTTGACGTGCTGTACGTGCTTCAGGACTAGGATTACGACCACAAATCAGGAATTCTTCCACTTCAGGCGGAACAGAACCCATTTGTGGTGTTGGTGGATCATGCGAAAGACCACCTGTTCCTAAAATAAGAACACGTTCATTTTCAAGATTTAAAGATTTGATGAACTGACCAATCGCGCGACCTAAAGCCACTGTACGCTTCGTGGTTGGCATAGGCGCTGCTGCACCATTAATAAATACCGGAATCGTTGGATAACGATCGAGTTGACCCTCGCACAGGAAATGCAAAGGTTGAGTCACCCCATGATCGGCCTGCATGCGGTAAGAATAGGCAACATCTACCCCTTCATCCAATACGCAGCGCACAAGGGCAAGCGCTGTATCTTCAGGCACATTAATCTTGTTGTTCTCTGCACCATAATTCCAGTCGCCTGCGGCTGTGGCACGAATACCCACGCAGAAACTTGGCATTAAGTCGTAAAAGAAACCGTTAAAATGGTCGGGTCCAAAAGTAATAATTAAAGTTGGATCAAAGGCTTTGACTTCAGCTGCCATTTTCTCAAACGCGGCACGAACATTGGTTTCCTGTTCTACACGTTGTGGCGAAGCAAATTCCATTAATGGGCTGTGTGAGGCACAAATAAGTTTAACGGCCATGTTTGACTCCTAAACGGAAGGCAGCCAAAAGGCTGCCGAGTATAGTTCTTTGTATTTAAACGCTTTAACTCTTTAAAGATTTAGTCTTCAAAGAAACCTGCACGCGGCTGACGTAAACCACGAATACCCAAACCACATTCAGCGTTAATTAAAACACCAGTCAGCGGACGGTTATTGGCACGAGACGCCAGCAATACATAAGAACCAGTCATATCTTCAGGTTCTGGTAAGAAATTCAACGGCATGCCACGGGCAATTTTCTCAGGATCACGTGCATCCAGCAGACCAAGATTTTCCTGACCTAACGACGCTGCACCTTTGATATTCACGTTCATGCCTGATGGGGCAACTGCATTGACTCGCACTTTCGGTGCAAGTTCATAAGCAAGTTCTTTCATGATGCCCACGCCCGCATGTTTAGATGCGGTGTAGACTGGACCACCACCCGCTGAATACAATGCAGAGTTAGACAATGTGAAGATGATTGAACCTTCAGATTTCACTAACTCATCCAGCGCAGCTTTGGCACCAAGAATTAACGACTTGGTGTTAATGCCCATGATTTCATCAAAGGCTTTTTCCAGCTGCTCGCCAGAGGTATTCACGATATCAGCGTAGTGATCCCAGATGCCGGCATTACCCACGAAACAGTCAAGCTTACCAAAACGCTCAACGGTCGCTTGAACAGCACGGACATTGTCTTCATAGTTGGCAACATCACCAGCGATTGCAACAATCTTGTCACCAAAGTGTTCTTTCAAAGCATCCACTTTAGCTTGTGAACGTTGCAATACTGCAACCTGCGCACCTTCTTCAAGGAATCGCTCAACTAAAGCCCAACCCAGACCTGAACCGCCACCAGTGATAAGTGCAACTTCGCCTTCTAGCCAACCCATGATTACTCTCCTGCCATCTCTACGAACAATTGACCATCTTCAACAATCACAGGGAAAGTTTTGATTGGATCAGTTGCAGGTAGACATAAAGCTTCACCTGTTTTCAAGCAGAAACGTGCTGAATGCAATGGGCATTCAACCGTACCATCATCTTCAAGATAACCTTCAGACATAGAAGCATTACCATGTGAACAACGGTCATTCATGGCGAAGAACTCTCCGCCATTGTTGAACACTGCAAGTGCTTCAATACCGTTTACGCCGCAATCTACTTTTAGCGCTTCGCCTTCGTCCAATTCATCAACTTGGCAAACAAAAATCTTATTCATTAGAAGAATACACTCAGGTTGTGTGAGTTATAGGTCACTTGATCTAACGTAATTTTACGGTTGAAAATCTGGAAGCCCAAATCACTTTCAACTTTACGGATCTTGTCGTGACGCTTACCACAGTAAATCGTTACGTCTTTCTCTTTTTGCGTACGGTATAACAAATACGTTACGTACACGTCGTATTCGCCTTCAACTTCAGTTGGCTCTACAATCACGTTGCTCACCATGTGAGTAGTACGTGATGGAGGCTCTTCAGCCCAAGCCATACCGGTTTCAAGACGCGCAACACGACGTTCTAAAAGATCTTTGGTGTCGTTAAATACCCAAGTCGTCGGTGGTTCAACTGAACGGCGACGGTCACGGGTTTGTGCATTTGGCGTGGTACGCAGCGTATAAGAAATATCTTCCGCCAACATATCCAGCCAATCACGGAATTTCCAGTCGTCTAGTGCTTTGCCTTCGCGATATAGAAACTGACTAATTTGATGATGAAGTTCTAAACTGATCTGACTCATTTCATTAGCTCCTTCTCGTATTCGTCAGCTGCTTTTTCTACGTCTTCCCATTTTTCATGGATCAATAAATCTGCCCAACGGCGGTACATACCACGTGCTGCAGTTTCAGAGAAAATGTAGTTGGTAATCCCTGGGATACCATCTTCACGTTTTTTCTCGTTACCCAAGCCCATTTCCATAATGAGTGGATTATTACGTGCTTTATAACCACGTAAAACTTTTTGGATTTCAATCCAGTTCTCAGAGTCATCTTGCTCTAGGAAGCCAGCTGGACCGAAGGCACGAGTTGCAGAACGTTCAAATGCTTCTTTCACTTCTTGCGAAGCTTCAGCATCGGCAATACAGAATGCCCACACTTCAGTTTTGTTTGGACCACGTGGGTGCCATACGCGAAGAGTTGCAGTACCGTTCAACCAAGACAGTGTCGGGAACATGGTGTTGTGACCTGCAAGACGCAGTGCACGAACTTCACCCAGACGTTCTTTCACTTCCTCAAAAGTTTCACGGAAGTAGTTGGCAACTTCACCGTCTACCCAAACGTTAGCATCTGGTTTTTCTGTAAAGAAGAAGCCTGAACCATGACCACGTGAACCGTACTGGATCGCGTCTTTAGCCGTTTCCCAAACTGGGCGAGCCGTTTGAGCAGCACCTAATTTCTTGGTCGATTCGTCATCTGGTTTCGCACCCAAAACCTGGATTGCAGATGCGTGAGAGAACAATGCGTGATATTGGTCAGATGCAAACTGTTCAGCTGCAAATTTCCAGTTACATTCGATTTCCCACTTGTGCACACCACCGATGATTTCAGTACCACCTGGACGACGGTCAAGAACACCATCAAGATACCAAGCGATGTCACCCATGTATTCGATCAAGTCAGGTGTGGTTTCATCCCAGCAAGCAAAGATTAAGCCTTTGTAAGACTCAACACGGTTCACTTCAACCAGACCCCATTTTTCTTTGCATGCGCCTTGCGGGAAAGCACGCTCTTCAAGCGGGATGTCTTTCAATGAACCGTCAATACCGTAAGACCAGCCGTGGTATGGGCAAGTGAATGCACGCGTATTACCACAGTCTGCAAAGCTCACACGCATAGAGCGGTGACGGCACTGGTTTAAAAATGCTTTGATTGAGCCGTCTTTTTGACGTGCCACAATAATTGGATCTTCACCCATGTAGGTATTGAAGAAGTCACCAGCCTTAGGAATTTGGCTCTCATGGCAAAGGAACAACCAGGTACGACCGAAGACACGCTCAAGTTCTAATTCGTATAGATCCGGGTCTGTATAGATCGACGGTGAGATACGTCCATTTTGTGCATCGACTAAAGCGTCGATTTCGCGCACATCAATTTTTCCACTCATGAAAAGCTCTCCTGTGACCAGTAACGGCACAAAGTAAATAGACTCAACTTTTAGTGGATAATGGTTTTATAGCGGCTTTTAGTGAAATATTTTTTTTGTTTCAATTAAGATATTTTATGGATTATTAGTAGTGTTATTTCCTATATTAAAATCGTCATGAAAAATGCAAGACCATTTATTTTCTAAATGGCAGAATCATCTTCACGGAATAGTTGTTTATAGATTATACTTCCTCCAAATTATAGTAAGACATTTTTTGGATTACTCATTGGACTGGTTATATGGAATTACGACATCTTCGATATTTTATCACCGTTGCAGAAGAACTGAACTTTAGTAAAGCTGCGTTAAAGCTTTATACCGCCCAACCTTCTTTAAGTCAGCAAATTAAAGACCTTGAAGAAGATGTAGGCGTACAACTGCTCTATCGTACCAAACGGAAAGTTGAACTCACGGAAGAAGGCGCGGTATTTCTAGAACAAGCCCGTTTGACGCTGGCACAGGCAGACAAAGCCATTGCCATGGCACGTCAAGTCTCGCAAGCCAAACAGCAAATGCTGCGTATTGGTTTTGTACCTGTGGCGGAAATGAAAATTTTCCCCTATGTACTACCGAATTTACGTGTGCAAAACCCGGATTTAAAAATTGAATTGCTCAGTCTGAACAACAATGAGCAGATGAAACTATTGAAGAAAGGTGAACTGGATGTCACGTTTACCCGACACAATTCCAATAGTGATGAAATAGAAAGTTTATTTGTTTTACGTGAACCACTTATCTTTATTTTGCCAGAAAACCATCCTTTGGCGAAGTATGAGCGCATTCCAGTTAAGGCATTGAATGGGATCGATTTTATTATTCCTGCTGCTGAACAGTCTTTAACGCTACACAACGCGATTCTGGATTTTGCCAAAGCCAATGGAATTGAATTCAACATTGTGCAAAAAGCAGACAACATCTTGTTTAACATCAACTCTGTAGGCATGGGACTAGGTTGTACCATTCTGCCGGGTTATGTTGCACCCTTGACCACCAGTAATTCTGTCATTCGTACGCTAGATGTTGAGCTTCCTTATCTCGACCTTTATGTGAGTTACCACAAAAACAGTAGCTCTGTCGCTGTACAGAAATTTATTGAATTACTGACCCGAGTGTTTTATCTGAATATCAATCGCGATTGATCAATTTTTTACACATTCACTTTTTTCAATTGAGCACACCATTATTTATCAGAAAAATAATGGTGTCTTTTTTTGCACCATTTTGATTATTTTTCTCTCACATTAGACTGAAGTCTTATAAAAATTCACCGTTTTAAAGCCCCTCATTATGGGAAATAACGTATAACTTTTCTTTCAATCATTTATAAAAATATCTCATAATTAGAAAATTACAACTTAAGTCTAATAAGCCCAGCACAACCTTTTTTAAAATATTTGTAAAAAATAAAGACCAATATAGGGAAAATTATGCAAATAGACCCGCTGCATCGTATAAAAGTAGGTGTTCGATACCACCCTTATTTCTTTTTTACTTTTCCTGCCATCGCTATTTTCTATTATTTTTTGCACTGGCTGACCCCATGGGGCTGGTCTACCTGTCTTTTAATCAGCTGGAATATCGCGATTTATGGCTATTTATTGTTAACCCTAAAGCAATTATGGCATACAGAACATACCAATATTTTGCAACGAGCACGACAACAAGATGCCAGTAAATGGCTGATTTTACTCCTGGTGATCATGACTTTAATCATGTGTTTCATTGCCATCGTTATTGAAATTAATCATTTACCCGCAGATACCACCATTCGAACAGGTCACTTAATCTTATCCATCCTCACCATTAGTTCTGCTTGGTTTTTTATGCATACCATCTTTGCGATTCATTATGCCCATGACTTTTATCTGGCATTGGAAAAACATAAAGATGGCGGACTGGATTTTCCCAAATCACCACAGCCGACATATCCTGACTTTCTGTATTTCAGTTATGTCGTAGGAACTTCAGCGCAAACAGCGGATGTCTCGATTACCACCCAATCTATGCGGGTATTAAACACTTTACACTTGCTGTTGGCGTATGGATTTAACACCACCATTTTGGCCATCAGTATCAATGTGACAGCTAACTTTATTAGCACTTAATTGTTAGGACTTAATTAAAGGCATAAAAAAAGGATGACTGTCGCCATCCTTTTTCATTGTATTCATACAGCGTGATTAAACACCACGAGCTGTTAAATAATTTTTAATTACCGTATTAAATTCTTCAGATTTTTCAACTTGAGACCAGTGACCACATTGGCTGAAGATGTGTGCATCAGCATGTGGAACAATGTTCAATATATCCCATGAACGAGACACAGGAATCACCACGTCTTGTACGCCATGAATCAAAAGTACAGGAACTTTGATTTCTTTCATTTTTTCGAAATCAAGCGGGAATTCGAAACGGTCACGGTCACGTGCGCCAACCACATCCATCAGACGGTCAGACGCGTAATCGTTTTTCGCAGAATCAAAACGTACTTTAACCAGTTCATCAGTGATCAAGTCTTTGTTCACCACAAACATAGACAAGGTTTTCTTGATGCCTTCTTCAGTAAGTACCGGATTTGCATGAGCTTTAAGTGCAGCAGTCTGTTTCGCACCACCAGTACCCATAGACACGATACCCAAAACACGTTCAGGGTAATCAAGTGCCATCTGGAATGCTAACCAGCCACCCAAAGAGTTACCAACTAACCAGGTTTTTTCGATCCCTAAAGCATCTAAAGTACGAATTGCATGATCAACCCAAGCGCGGATACCATAAGCTGTACCTGGTGCAACCACACTTTGACCATAACCGATGGTATCAATTGCGATACAACGTGCTTGCTCACCAATTTGTGGCAAGTTTAACCACCAGTTTGCAGCAGCAGATACGCCTGTACCTGAACCGTGTAAAAATAGAATAGGTGTACCTTCACCAATTTCGTGGTAATGCGTCAACTCGCCTTCAGCGGTTTCAATCCATTTGTCTTCTAAGCCAAAGAATGGATCTGTTTGATAGTCAGGGATTTGAACAGTGCTCATATGGATTCCTCTTACAGTCTTTCGCTTGCGTGTCCCTCTATTACAAGAATTCGACGTCAAGTTGACTCATTAAAATGACTTTTTACATCTTTATATTAACCGTTCAAGACCTGCAAACTGATACAAATTTACGATCAAATCCTATAAAAAAACGATTATTTATGTCTTTGTTTTTATGCAATTAAAATAAAATCATACCCATAATTTGCTTAAGGTATTTCAAGCCAAAATATTGTGAGCTCAAAAAAAAGAGCGACTGATCAACAGTCGCTCTTTTTTCATGCAATGATTTAGAACTTATAGGTATAGGTAGTTGCTACACGATATTCCTTAAGGTCGCTTTTCCAGTCATAGTCAGCATCAATATACATCGCTTGGAAGCCTAAACCTTTCAACTTACCTTCAGGCACTGTGTAGTTCACAATCAAATTCAGCTCATCAGACTTTTGGTCTTTCAAAGTAGTCGTTGGAGATGTTTTCACATCTGCATCTGAACCGATGAAGTACACTGCAGTAGCATTTAAACCTTTCGCACCCAATTCAGAGAAGTCATAACCATAGGTGAATCCCCATGATTTTTCATTCGCATTGGTGAAGGTTGCTACACCCCAGTTTACAAGGTAAGGCTGTGGCACCCAGCCACCCAATGTCGGGAATGCTGTTTCGCCAAACATTTGCTGATAGCCCAACCCGACTGTGTGTGCGCCGTAATTAACTTTTGCACCTGCAGATAATGCCTGGTTATCAATTGGACCATACAGCTTGTCACCTGACTCCGAGTTATCGAAGTAACGGATATGGCTGTCTAATTTAGCTTTTTCACCTAATGTGGTTTTGTAATTCGCACCGACATAATGCTGCTGGTAGATGTCTTTTACATCTGCATACCAGTAGCTTGCACCAATCTCTTTGTTGAATTGATGATCTACACCTGCGATATACATACCGTCGGCAGTTTTACCCGTATCAAACTGACCTGCACCCGGATTGAACTTGGTTAAATCACGAAACTGATTATCATAACGGTTGTTAATGCCATCAATATAAGCAAGGGTTAACTTGGTATCTTTAATGTCTTTAGATTCTAACCATGCACCGCTAAAAGTCGTCAGCAACTGACGTGATGGATCGAAGACCAATACTGGAGATACCGGCAGTAATTCACCGACTTTCAATTCAGTTTGTGAAACCTTGGCTTTTAAGGTCGCACCCACTTTACCAAAATTATCTTTTTGCCCTTTGCCCGGTCCTTCATGCGGTAAAACCCAGTCAGGATTATTGTCACGACCATTCAAACGGAACGCATGCTGAATAAGAAGATCTGCACCAACTTGTACACCGCCACCAATATCTTGATAGCCGGACTTCGCATCCAGGGTAATCCCTTGTGACCATGAACCCCAGTTTTTATCTGGTGTTGCTGCAATCTGACGGTCAAGATAGAAATTTTTGAATTTTAATTGGACTTGGCTATCGTCGATAAATTCTGCATTCGTTGCAGTTGTACCTAGTGTTGCAGCAGCAACACAGATTGCTATCCATAGTGTTTGACGACGCATGGCTCATTCCCAGTGATCAAATTAAGCTATGACACCATCATGCTCAACAATGCAGCCAAAAAAAATCAGACCAGAGTATTAAGATTAAGCGCATTCATCCGGCTTTTTTATTTTTTAAGATTCGCCATCAACGATTGTTAAGAACTTTAAGCAATAAGATATTTTGCCCTAAATTTATTTCATTATTCTTAAAGCCTTGTTCTCTTGTTTATTTTTAAGAAAATATCAGCTTTTGGGCGTTAAATTTTTCTTATTAATCGTTTTTAGGTTTAAGCAGTTTTTAAAGCATCTTAAATAATTGATTATTTTAATATATTTTATATATTTCATGATATTTTTTATCTATAAATAGCAATGTTTAGCCATAAAAAAAGCACCCTCAATGGGGTGCTTTTTAGCACTTAATTTAAAAGAAAAATTTTAAAATTAAGCTTGAGCTTCTTTGGCTTTAGACATGGTCAATGCCAAGTCTTCAATCATGTCTTCCTGACCACCCACCGTACCACGGCGACCCAATTCCATCAGAATTTCACGAGCAGAAACACCATATTTCGCTTCAGCACGTTTAGCAAACAACAGGAATGATGAGTAAACACCTGCATAACCTAAAGTTGCTGCATCACGGTCGGCACGAATCGGTTGCTGCATCATTGGAACAATCAGTTCTTCAGCAATATCCTGAACTTTGAACAAGTCCACACCTGTTTCCATTTGCATACGGTTAGCAACCGCAACAAACAATTCAAGTGGCGTATTACCTGCGCCTGCACCTAAACCGGCAGATGCCAAATCGACACGAGTTGCACCCGCTTGAACCGCTGACACAGAGTTCGCAACGCCCATACCCAAGTTATGGTGACCATGGAAACCGATTTCGATGTCTGAAGCCAAGTTGGCACGTAAAATACCCACACGGTCAGTTACGTCATTCGGCAACATATAACCCGCAGAGTCAGTGACATAGATACAGTTTGCACCGTAAGACACCATTTTTTGAGCTTCTTCGAGAAGTTTTTCTGGAGAAGCCATGTGTGCCATCATCAAGAAGCCCACAGTGTCCATGCCCAGTTTACGCGCAGCAGTAATGTGCTGTTCAGAAACGTCAGCTTCTGTAGAGTGGGTTGCAACACGAATGGTTGCTACACCTACATCGTGAGCCATTTTTAAATGGTCAACCGTACCAATACCCGGAATTAACAGTGCAGATACTTTGGCTTGTTTAAGCTTTGGAATAACCGCTGTTAAATATTCTTCATCCGTTGCAGCTGCAAAACCGTAGTTCACAGAGTTACCGCCTAAGCCGTCACCATGTGTTACTTCGATTAAAGGCACACCAGCATCATCAAGTGCAGTTGCAATTGCAACCATTTGCTCTGGTGTAGTTTGATGGCGCATTGGGTGCATACCATCACGTAACGTCATATCATTAATAATAATTTTTGACATGGTCTGCTCCTTAAGCTTCTGCTTCAGCTTGCGCTGCTTGGTTAGCAATGAGACGTTCTGCAAACATTTCTGCAGTACGTGCAGCAGCTGCAGTCATAATGTCCAGGTTACCGGCATATTTAGGCAAGTAATCACCCAAACCTTCCACTTCCAGGAACATCGAAACACGGTTGCCGTCAAATACTGGACCATTTACAAGTTTGTAACCTGGTACATATTTTTGAACTTCTTTAATCATGGCATGCACAGATGCTGTGATTGCAGCTTGATTAGGTTCGCCTTCAACAAGACAGTGCACAGTGTCACGCATCATTAATGGTGGCTCTGCAGGGTTGATGATGATGATGGCTTTACCTTGTTTCGCGCCACCTACTTGCTCAATTGCACCCGCAGTGGTACGTGTAAATTCATCAATGTTTTTACGTGTACCCGGACCAACCGATTTCGTGGATACCGTTGCGATGATTTCACCATAGTTCACAGCTTGAACACGTGAAATCGCTGCCACCATAGGAATGGTTGCCTGACCGCCACATGTCACCATGTTTACATTCGGTAATTCACCTTGTTCAAGCAAAGCTTCCAGATTTACTGGCGGTACGCAGAATGGACCAATCGCTGCAGGCGTCAAGTCAATCATTTGTACGCCAAGGTCATTCAACTTGCGGCTGTTTTCAGCATGTACATATGCAGAAGTTGCATCAAAAGCAATTTGAATATTGTCTGCTAAAACGTGTGGCAATAAACCGTCCACACCCTCAGCAGTGGTTTTGATACCCATTTTCGCTGCACGCGCCAAACCTTCAGAAGTCGGGTCAATCCCCACCATCCATACAGGTTCTAAAACTTCACTACGTTGAAGTTTGTAAAGCAAATCTGTACCGATATTACCCGGACCGATTAATGCACATTTAATCTTTTTCATTAACGTACTCTCTTAAAATACAGACTTATTCAGCAGCAAATGCAGCAACAACAGAACCAAAGCCTTCAATTTCAACTTTAAATTCATCACCCGGGTGTGCAACAACCATTGGACCCAATGCACCGGTCAATACGATGTCACCCGCCAACAGTGGACGACCACGACGAACCATTTCATCCGCCAGCCAAACCGCAGCGTTTAATGGATTTGCAAGGCAGGCTTTACCTACACCTTGAGAGACCACTTCATCACTACGGGTCATGGTCATTTTGCAGTTCACCAAATCCAGGTTTTCAAGTTTCACTGGACGTGAACCCAAAACAAAAGCCGCTGAAGAGGCATTATCGGCAACAGTATCAATCAGTGAGATTTTCCAGTTTTCGATACGGCTATCCACCACTTCTACCGCGGGCAAGGCATATTCAGTCGCACTGATAATGTCTGCATAGGTATGATGTTCTTTAGTAAGATCTTTATTAATCACCAATGCGATTTCTGCTTCAACTTTAGGCTGAATCAAGAGACCTGCCGGAATTGCTTCGCCATCCCCATACGACATGTCTGCAAACAACATCCCGAAGTCAGGCTGATCTACACCGAGTTGAGCTTGTACAACTTTTGAAGTCAAACCGATTTTGCGGCCGACTAAACGACGTCCTTCGCTTAGGGCACGTTGGGTATTTACTTCTTGAACTGCGTAGGCAATATCTACATCCGCACTTTCACCACCCAGTTGCGGGCGAATCGGTGCAATCGCAGTTTGTGACAACTCAGCTTCTCTAAGCGCTAAGGCGACTGATTCAACAACAGCAGAATTCGACATCAATGTTTCCTTAAACTGCAAAAAATTGGACTTATACCGTGATCGATGGAAATGGAATGAACAATCAGAAAAATTCTATGCAAATGATCAAACCGATCAGCAAATCGGTGCTGCCCATCTTGGAAAAACGTGTATATGTATAAACTGATTTAGAATCTAAAAAATGCGCTTTTTATGCCAATACTTATTTTATTTTTTACAATAGCTATTACCTATAAAAGGAATTCTACTTTTTTGATTGATACAAAGCACTTAGCCTAGATATTGCATGATATCCGAGTCAGCAGCTCTGCAATACAGGTGATTCATTTTAACAATCAATCCCGCCTACGACTAAAAGATGAGAGTATCGCTGTATTTTGGGTAAAAACGACATATTCATTGTTCAATCAACATGATATTTTTAAATAATTAAAAACAAGGACTTAAAATATTAGCAATGAAAATCAGAACACTGTTGTTAACGGCTTTACTCACCCCTTTATGTCATACAGCCTTTGCACAAGATTATCAAAACCAACTCAAAAACAAATATTTAATTTTAAATGGCGCAAGTTGTGCAGGACTAAAATTTAATCCTCAAGCAACCGCTGCGGCCTGGCAAAATGAAATGGAATGTAGTCGTGGCTACTCCAATACCGATGCATGGCGTATTAGCTGGATTACACCAGAAATTTTTATGATGACTGAAGTCATTCGTCCCAATGAAATTTCACCGCCGCGTAATGATCTTTATAAAATTATGAGTATCCAAAATAAAACCGTCACTGTGGTCAATTACTGGACCGGTTGGGGTAACCACAAACCTGATGTGCAAAAATTTAGAATTCAATAAGTTAATTTAGAATTTAATACGTATAAAAAAGGGTGATTTGAAATCACCCTTTTGAGCATCCGATGGATCTTAAACTGCCTGTTTTAAATTCACCTGATTTAAGAGCACCTGATGCAGACTTGCGACATCCTCTGCAATGGCAAGCGGATTATATTGGGCCAGCGTTTCAGGTGTATGCACCCCATAACTCACCCCAATACGTGGCATGGCAATGTTTTGTGCCATTTCCAAGTCATAAGATGTATCACCGACCATAATCGCATTTTCAGCATTGACACCGGTAATGTGCAAAATTTCTGCCAGCATCAGAGGATCAGGTTTAGATTTGGTTTCACTTGCTGCACGGGTCACGACAAAAAGCGCATGACTCTGGGTTTGACTTAACACACGGTCTAAACCTTTACGGCTTTTCCCGGTGGCAACCGCAAGTTTTACCCCCTGCTGCATTAGATCATTCAACAATTCCGCCACACCCTCAAACCATGCATCACCTTTCGAGTTTTCAACATAGTGAGTCGCATAACATTGCAAAATATCAGCGTGCAATTCAGGCACCTCTGGAAATAACACTTGCGCGACTTCCGGTAGACCTAAACCAATGATGCTTTTCGCAGCTTCATGCGTTAAGGGTTGCTGAAATTGCATGGCAGCAAATTTTAGGCTGTCAACAATCTGACCGACTGAATCAAATAAAGTGCCATCCCAATCGAAAATGACAAGTTCTACCGCTTTTTTCATGAATTAATCCAATATTTGATTCAATGCAAAACCTAGCATTTATCTTTAAATCTCTCGGCCTACCTCTTTACCCACGAAAGAGGAATAAAATTTTCAGAGAAAATTCAAAACAAATATCTGCTATGCAATGGCGGCATTCATGTCGCCATTGCATATCGTTTTCACATCATAAATTTTTTAATTGCTCTTGGGTAACGGGACTATTCATCGAATACTCCCGCTGCTTGAGAGAAGAAAATTCAGTCTTGGTCACGATCCGTTAAAACCGGTTCTTTATCTTTCTTCTGTGCACGTAACTGTGCCACCAGACTCTGCATGTCTTCAGGCAATGGCGCTTCAATGGTTTCATAACCCGGAATTTCCAGGCGCAGTGCATGCAAACATAAACGACGTGCTTTCGGACCTTTGTATGCAGTTTCATGACCATATTTTTCATCGCCAATTAAAGGATGGCCAATACTTAAACCATGTACACGAATCTGATGAGTACGACCTGAAAGCGGCGATGCATAGACAAGCGTTGCATGCATAAAGCGCTCAGCCACATTCCACTGCGTTTTAGACTCTTTACCTTCTTTAGAGACGCATACACGACGCTCGCCATTGGCAAGCTCATAACGGTGTAAAGGTGCATCAATCAGTTGACGATCGATCACGACATTGCCTTTCACAATCGCCGCATAGGTTTTTTTAATTTTGTGTTCACGCAGTAAATCTTGCAGGGTTTTTAAAGTGCTGCGTTTTTTACTGATCATCACCAGACCGGAAGTATCACGGTCAATACGATGGATCAGTTCCAGATATTTCTTGCCGGTTGCTGCGCGTAAGCCTTCAATCAGACCATAGGCCACGCCACTACCACCGTGCACGGCAATACCAGAAGGTTTATTCACCACCATCAGGCCTTCATCTTCATAAACCACACGGCTGAGCAGGCTTTGAGCCACTTTGTCCGATACCGGTACCGGTGTTTCATCTTTAGGCTCATAACGAATTGGCGCAACGCGAATTTGGTCGCCAATAGCCAGTTTCGTTTCCGCTTTGATACGCTTTTTATTGACTCGAACTTGTCCTTCACGCATCAAACGATAAATACGACTTTTAGGCACACCTTTAAGCCGGGAAAATAAAAAATTATCGATGCGTTGGCCTGATTGATGCTCGTCCACTTCAAACCAAGTGACACTTTGCCATTCTTGCGTAGAATTCATACAGTTACTATGACCCAAAAAAATACTAAAATTGATTAAAAACTGATCACTTAGGCTATGCTTTACACAAGAAACATAAGCTTAACCCATAGGCAGATGATGCAAGGTTTGATATAGTCAGCGCACGGATACCACCGTTAGTGTGAAAAAATTTAATCACTTCAATATTTTTGGAGCTAAATATTAAATTTCACCATTCACATTAAATACGGAAAGGTCCCTAAAGAATATGCCGACGCCGAAGGCTTATTATATCGGCAAAAAAGCAAACTGTTGCGTTTAATTGTACTTATGTACATAAATCAGTTTGCCCTAAAAAATATGTCGCCAACCTCAAGTTGGTTTTTAAACGTAAACTGATACACATCAGATTAGTCGCACCCTGAAATCGCATTCAGGCTACAACGTTGATGCATTGGATCTGCACATAAAGCAAAGATACGATGATAATTCCGTATCAAGACGCTCTATCTTAATGGAAGGGATGATCTTCAAGCTGCGTGACAGTGAAAGTTACTCACATCTAATGCACCGTTTGTCCGCCAGTGAAGCGTTCAGGTGACTTTAATCGTTTAAAGATTGAAGCCGTATTGCCATCATCAATATGTGAATCAAAAACCGAAGCCCCAAAAAAAGGCCGGTAAAAAAGCTCAGACCACAAGAGTTTATTTGAGATCTGGGTATTGATCCGTAATGTGTGATGTTCGCTACGTGAATAGCGATGTTTTGTTGTGTATCACTATTAGGTGTTACACCCATGAAACGTATGTTGATTAATGCAACACATGCCGAAGAGATTCGCGTTGCACTTGTCACTGGTCAGCGTCTTTACGATTTTGATTTAGAGAATCGTACCCGTGAACAAAAGAAATCCAATATCTATAAAGGTCACGTGACTCGCGTTGAACCTTCTTTAGAAGCTGTTTTTGTTGAGTATGGTGCAGGTCGTCAAGGCTTCCTCTCTATGCGTGAAATCGCAAACTCCTACTACAAGGCAGACCCTCGTCAAACTTCAAATATCCGCGAATTGATCACTGAAGGCACAGAACTTCTGGTTCAGGTGGAAAAAGAAGAACGTGGCAATAAAGGCGCTGCCCTTTCTACCTTTATCTCGCTTGCCGGTCGTTATTTGGTACTTATGCCAAACAACCCTAAAGGTGGCGGTATCAGTCGTCAAATTTCAGGTTCAGTTCGTGAAGAATTGAAAGAAATGTTGGCATCACTGAATATTCCTCGTGGCATGAGCGTAATTGTTCGTACTGCAGGTATTGGCCGTTCACAGGAAGAATTGCAACTTGACTTGCAACACCTTATGGACCTTTGGGCACAAATCCAAACCACAGCAAGTTCTGGTCCGTCACCAATGTTGGTGCATCAGGAAGCTGGCGTAGTCACACGTGCTATTCGTGACTATTTACGTGACGATGTTGCAGAAATTTTAATTGACTCTGAACAAGCGTATACCGAAGCCTATAACTTCGTAAAAGCCGTGATGCCGCGTCAGTTAGAAAAACTCAAAACCTATACTTTAAATGAGCCGTTATTTGCGCATTTTGCGATTGAAAGCCAAATTCAAACTGCCTATGAACGTGAAGTAAAACTTCCTTCTGGCGGTTCAATCGTGATCGACCAAACTGAAGCTTTGGTGTCTATCGACATTAACTCGGCGAAATCAACACGTGGTAGCGACGTTGAAGACACCGCGTTGAATACCAACCTGGAAGCGGCTGAAGAAATTGCACGTCAACTGCGTTTACGTGATATCGGTGGTTTGGTGGTGATCGATTTCATCGACATGACCAAAGACCGCAATCAACGTATGGTTGAAGCAAAACTTCGTGAAGCAACCCAAAGCGATCGTGCACGTATCCAGTTCGGTCAATTGTCTCGTTTTGGCTTAATGGAAATGAGCCGTCAACGCTTACGTCCATCGCTTGAAGAAGCAACCGGTTATGTATGCCCACGCTGTCATGGTACTGGCATGGTGCGTGACTTACGCTCTCTTTCGCTGTCGATCATGCGTAAAGTGGAAGAAATTGCACTGCGTGAACGTCATGGTGAAGTTCAGGTTGAAGTTCCAGTTGAAATTGCAGCATTCTTATTGAATGAAAAGCGTCACACGCTGGTTTATTTAGAACAAACTTCAAATGTACGTGTAACCGTGTTGCCACATCCGCACTTGGAAACACCGCATTACGAAATCACTTATAATGCTGAAGGTTTTGCACCAACCAGTTATGAACGTACCGAAGCAACCCGTTCAAGCGAAAAAGAGTTGGGTTATGAATCTTCTGAATGGCATTTGGAAGGCGAGCAACAAGCTCAAGCTGCCGCGCAAGCGCCTGCTCAGCAACAGGCTAAAAACCAAAACAACAAGCCACAACATCGTCCACAACAAGTGGCTCAAGAAGTACAGCAACAACAGCCAGCTCAAGTTGCGCCTGCTGCTCAAGCTTCAGCAAGCCCATGTGCATGGTTAGAAAACCTGTTTGTGCAAAAGCAAGCGAAAACAGTTGATCAAGCACGTACTGCAAACAATGCTGCTGCTGCCATTGAACAAATGGTAAATCAGGGTGCTGTGAGCCGTGGCCAATTCGGTCAGGTTGCCACATCTGCACCGGCTCCAAGCGCACCGGTTGCAACTGCAAGCAACAATGTCTACTTAACGCCAAATGCAGCTGTAGCTCCAAAACAGGAACAGCGTGAAGTTGCGGATAAGTATTCTGATAGAGAAGAAAAAGCGCAACGTCACAATAAAAAGCGTAACAAGCCTAAAGAGCAACGTGAACAAGTTCAGCACGACAATCAACAAAATCAAGTGCATGAAGAAATTGTTCAGGTTCCTCGTCACGAGCAGCGCCAAGAAGCACGTCAAGATCAGCGCTCAGAACCACGTCAAGATCAGCGCCAAGATCAACGTGACAACAAGCGCCCGACTCGACGTCAACACGTTGAACAACAAGCGTCTGAAACCCAAACAGAGCAAAATGCTGTTCCACGTCGTGACCGCAATAGCACGCAACGTCCAAACCGCCCAAATCGTCACCGCGATCAAAGCGTATTGAACGAACAGACTGCTCCACAGCAAGCCATTGCTGCTCCTGTAGTCAATGAACAACAACCTAAAGTCGAAGTAATTGATACGCCTCGTCAGGATGTTATTCCAACTGCATTGGTGCTGAATGTCGATCAGGCGAAAAGTGAAATTGTCGCGTTAAATGCAACAGCAGCTATTGTTGAAGCACCAATCGCTCAAACTGCAGCTGTCGCTGTTGCAGAAATCAAAGCGCCTGTCGTTGAGAAACCGGTCGTAGCGAAGGAAGAAAAACCAGCTGCAACGACTGAAACTCGCGAGCCACAGCAATCACGTCCTGCTGACAAACGTGCAAGCAACGATCCGCGTATGCGCCGTCGTCAAAAACGTGAAGCTCATGCAAAACAGGCTCAAGCTCCAAAATTGAACCCATCTCAGGTTCCAACTTTGGGTCAATATACAGTGGGCAGCTTAATTCGCCATGTTTATGGTGAAGATTGTTCGGTGCTGATTGAACAATTTGGTTTAATCCCAACCTTCAACCGTGCATTGGTGAAATTCACTGAGCAATATGCGGCGACTATGCTGTCTCAGGCAACTGAAGCGGAAGCACCAGCACAGCCGGTTACACGCGATGTTGCTGTAGTAACCAAAGCTGCACCTGAGGCTGAACCAGCGCCTGTGTTGGACTTAACCCCACCTCGTGCTGTTTCGGACAACCGTGTTGCCAACGATCCACGTGAACGTCGTCGTTTGGCAAAACTTGCTGCGGAACAAGCTTTAGAGCAAGCCAAGCAAGCACATAGCGAACCTGAAGCTGCAAAGAAAGTTGCTGAAACAACTACTGCTGCTGAAGTTGCTCCGGTTACAGAACCAGAAGCTGTGATCGAAGAAGCACCGGTGACGGAAACTCCTGAAGTTGCAGTCGAAGAAGCACCAGTAACGGAAGCTCCTGAAGTTGTAATCGCTCCAGAAGTGGTTGCTGAGCCGATCGAGGAAGCAGTTCAAGCAGCTCCTGTTGAAAAGGCAGTAAAGCCAAAACCGGTTCAATCTGAACTGCCGGTAGAGGTTGCTCAAGACGTACAAGCACTGGCTGAGCCAAAAGCTGATACGGATACCCCTGATGTTGACGATGACGCTGACAAACCTGTCCGCCCCCGTCGTCCTCGCGGTCGTCCACCGAAGAAAGTAACTCCTGCAAATGAGTCATAATTAGCTCTAATGCAGCGACTAAAAAAAACCTAGTCATTTCGGTGACTAGGTTTTTTTTGATACTTTTGTCAAATTAGGTTGATTGCACTAGGATTAAACGATTAAAAAGACAACTGTACAGATGACCGCAAACAAATAGATATATTGGATTATGAAAAATAAATAGGATTCTTATGAACCACAGCACACAGAGCGATCTTATTGGTATTGCTGATGTCGCAGCAAAATTACCCAAATTTATGAGCAAAGTCCCTCATCTATTGAGTGGTCTGAAGCAAGCCTATTTACGCACATCTAACACACCGGCAGGCTTAGGCATCGCCTTTGAAAAAGCCGTAAAACGCAATCCTCACGGTACAGCGTTATTATTCGAAGATCAAAAATTTAGTTATCAAGAACTGAATGAATGGGCCAACCAAATCGGACACTTTTATCTGTCCCTTGGCGCCTGTAAAGGCGATGTCATTGCCGTGATGGTGGAAAACCGCCCTGAACTGGTCGCGACCGTCGTTGCTTTAGCGAAAATTGGCGTGACTGCCGCTTTGGTCAATACCTCGCAAACCGGTAAGGCACTGACGCATAGCATTAACCTGGTGAAACCCATTGCAGTCATTGTTGGTGAAGAATGCCGTCATGCTGTGGAAGAAGTCCGTCAAGACTTAGCACTTGCAGCAGACCGTTTTCACTGGTTTGCAGATCAAGCCACTCGAATTGATGCAGGTACAGCACCAAAAGACTGGGTAAATCTTGCGGATAAAATTGATCATTTTCCCCAATTTAATACCCCGACCACGCATACCATTCAAGGTAAAGATGGTTTATTTTACATCTACACTTCGGGTACCACCGGTTTACCCAAAGCGGTTATTTTCACGCATAGCCGCTGGACTTTGGCCTATGGCACCTATGGGCATGTGTTAAACCTGAATAAAGATGACGTCATGTACGTGACTTTACCGCTCTACCATGCGACGGGGATCGTGGTTTGCTGGTGTGGTGTCATTGCAGGCAGTGCCACACTGGCATTAAGACGAAAATATTCAACCTCTGCTTTCTGGAAAGATGTGCAAAAATTTGATGTCTCAGCAATTGGCTATGTCGGTGAATTGTGCCGCTATCTGATGGATGCGCCTGTATCTGAACTTGAACACGGTCATCGTGTGAAAAAAATGATCGGTAATGGCATGCGCCCGAATATCTGGGACAAATTCAAGGCACGTTTTGGTATTGAAGAAATTCTTGAACTCTATGCTTCAAGCGAAGGTAATGTCGGTTTCAGTAACGTATTTAACTTTGACAACACCGTCGGCTTCTCCCCTACACCTTATGCCATTGTTGAGTTTGATAAAGAAAGCAATGCTCCGGTGAAAGATGCCAAAGGCTGGTGCAAGAAGGTCAAAAAAGGTGAAGTCGGTTTATTGATTGGCAAGATTACCCGTCGCTCACCCTTTGATGGCTATACTGACCCTGAAAAAAATAAATCCGTCATCATGAAAGATGTGTTTAAACATGGCGATGCATACTTCAATACGGGCGATCTGGTACGGGATATTGGCTTCCGTCATGCTCAATTTGTGGACCGTTTAGGCGACACATTCCGCTGGAAAGGTGAAAATGTATCTACCACTGAAGTGGAAAATGTAGTCAGCGAATATGAAAAAATTGCTGAAGCTGTCGTGTATGGGGTGGAAATCCCCAACACCAACGGTCGGGCTGGCATGGCGGCAATTACGCTGGCAGAGGGTACAGAATTAACCGCAGAAGATTTAAAGCAAATGGCAACCGAGTTTAAAAAATGCTTGCCTGCTTATGCTGTTCCGGTGTTCTTACGCGTTCAAACACAGGTGGAAACCACCGGTACTTTTAAATACCAAAAGAACAAGTTAAAAGAACAGGCTTTTGATCCCCATAAAACCGATGAACGCCTGTTGGTTTTACTGCCGAATGTTCCGGAATATTGTGATTTAACGGCAGAAATATTCAACAACATTCAAGCCTATCAATACCGTTTCTAATTCAAAACGTATGTTTTTTGACTAGATAAAGCAAATTTGTTGCATTTATAATCAAACATCAACAAGTTTGCTAATTTTTACTTGCGCTCGTTTAATAACTTGCTACAATACGCCCATCAAAACGAAGTGGTGTTTAGAAAATACTATATTTTCTTGCACTGTGCATCCAAGCAATGCTTGAATGTTGGTTTCGGGCCGTTAGCTCAGTTGGTAGAGCAGTGGACTTTTAATCCATTGGTCCCGCGTTCGAGTCGCGGACGGCCCACCACTTATTTTGATTATCTTGGGCCGTTAGCTCAGTTGGTAGAGCAGTGGACTTTTAATCCATTGGTCCCGCGTTCGAGTCGCGGACGGCCCACCAAGATTCTAAAGAGCTTCTCTATAGGGAAGCTTTTTTACTTCTCAGATATTTTCTCTGAAAATATGGGCCGTTAGCTCAGTTGGTAGAGCAGTGGACTTTTAATCCATTGGTCCCGCGTTCGAGTCGCGGACGGCCCACCATATCTTTCTTAAGGCTTCTTTCTGTACTCAAATAGAAACGAAACCTGCAAATATTCCGACCAAGACAAACCATACCCCTTCGGTAGATTCGCCACTCTCGAAATTTTGCTATATCGATGTTGCAAAATAAAGTGCTTTAATGCACCTTTAAAAATCATAGATTTTTTCTTGCACTCGGGTGAAACGTTGTTTCACTAATCCTCGTTCAGGGTTGTTAGCTCAGTTGGTAGAGCAGTAGACTCTTAATCTATTGGTCGAGGGTTCGAGCCCCTCACAACCCACCAAATTTAATCCTCATTATTCCAATAAATTTTAATTTTATGCAAAAAAAAAAATACTCCATATTGGGAGTATTTTTTTTGCTTAAATTTTAGGATTCACTGCTTTTCACTGGCGTACTTTCTTTGACTAAACGATATGCCTGTTGGGGAAATGGATGACCTTCAGCAAAATATTGTTTATTTTGTTCTGAAGCATTGGCAATTTTATCTAAATCCATTTGCAAGCTCTGATCTTGATTCACATTATAGAAAAACTTGACCCCATTTGATCGATGCAAAATCACTTGATGATGCTCTTCATCATAAGACCAAGAATCTTTATGATAATAAGAGTCCGAATCAAATGTAATTTGGCCTAAATGGATAATGCTGCTATGTGCGGTACCATCTGCTAATAAATTGATAATCAAATCTCCACTCCCCTCTTTGCATTTCATCAAAGGATCAGCACAGCTAATCGAACTCTGATAACGCCCCACATAGGGTTCAGCATTTTCTGGAATTTTTTTCTGGATAGCGGTTGTAGTATCTACAGGCATGGTGGCCTTTCCGGCTACCTCAGTCAGTTTTTTGCCTTGGGTATTGGCAGCAGCGGAATTAACCAGCTGATTTTCGGATTCAATTTTTTCAGCGATAGAATCTTCTAGTGGCTTATTACAGCCCACAAGACCCAATAAGACACTCACCAGGATACATCTACGATAATCTGCTTTTAGAAACATTTACTTACCCCGAAATCATAAATTTTCTTTAGCTGCGTATGGGTACATTCAATTATTTATTGGATAAGTGATCTTGATATTCATGCCATTGCATCATAATACAATTTATATATTTAGTTGATTTTTATTGATATAAATCAACTTTTTCAAGATAAACATATTTTACGTCGCAGTACAGAGATCAGACATAGCCAGTTACATAACTTAACTATTTTCTATGCTGTATCACTTTAAAAAGTTTTTTTGATCACCATTTTCTAATTATGAATGAGTTGTTTTAACTTCATATATTTTCTAATTTTAAGGAGACATAGATGGCCAATGTTGGTTTATATCGCTCTAACCGACAGAATATGATTGCAGGTGTGATGGGTGGTATTGCTGAACGATTTGGTTGGAATGCAAATTTACTCCGCATTATATTTGTACTTGTTTCTGTTATGAGCGCAGCATTTCCAGGAATTTTAGTCTATTTGGTTTTATGGCTCATCATGCCTAAAAAACAGTTTCAAATAGATGCTGGATCAGGCTATCAGAATCCGGTTCGGACGGTAAATCAGAACTCTAATCCTTACCGTTAATAGTTTACCGTTTTATGCTACGGCTCCTACCCCAATGAGTCGTAGCTTTTTTTTGCCTATTTTTTTAGATGTTAGCCGCCAAATTCAACTGTTGATTCAATGCTGCAATCATATCGGCACGGCTAATGATCCCGACCATTTTTTGGTTTTCTACCACCGCAATATAATTAAATGAACTTTCCACAAAATACGCTACCAAATCCTGAATCGGTTGCTCCGGTTTTACCGTAACCACTTGACGTACCATAATATCCTTAACCTGACGTTGCCATGTGGTTCTTAAGTCTGTTGCCCGTTTAAACCACTCTACCACTTCATATAAAGCCAGCGTGCCTACCAATTGCTGCTGGGCATCAACCACAGGCAAGCTCATTAAATTCATGTGCTTGAATTTATCAAGAGCCGAATGAATATCATCGTTTTCATCCAAGCTAATGACATCTTTGGTCATGATATCCTGACACTTGAACTGGCTCACTGCTCTCGCATTGGCTTTTTCCTGCGCCGCTAAAATAATTTTTTGTAAGTCATATTCACTGATATCCAACAGCTCAGTTTGTTGATCCAACGTTTCCTGAATATCATGTGGCTGAATCGTGACTTTTTGGGTGGGCGTTGGGTCTTTAGAACGCTGGTTGATTTGTGCGACTTGCGGATATTGCTTGCCTAGCATGCGATTAAATACAATCGCAATCATCATTAATAAAAGTGAATTCAATAAAACTGGATAAAAGATAAAGTTGTATCCAAGCTGGTGTACCGCTTCCCCACCCAATACCGCTGTAATCGCCACTGCACCACTAGGTGGATGCAAGGAATCTGTGGTCATCATCAGAAAAATGGACAATGCCACCGCCACACTAAAGGCTTCGGTCAAGTTGGGAATATACATCGCACAGGTCACACCAATTATGCCTGCAATGCTATTTCCGACCACCATATTCCACGGTTGAGCCAATGGACTGGCAGGTACGGCAAACAGCAACACGGAAGATGCCCCCATGGGCGCAATATACCAGGCGTTGATATCGCCTAACACCCACCAACTGATCAGCGATGAAAGTGCAAGTCCGATCAATGCGCCTATGCCACACAGTAGGCGGTCTTTTAGCGGAAGGACTTTGAAATTGGGTTTTAAGGTATTGAGCCATTCAAGTTGTGGATGAAACACAGCACGCCTTTTGTGGTTTTTAAGTTGAATATGCGGATTATAGAATGATGCTGCATAAAGGTGTATTTATTTTATATCTTTCCATTATCAATTTATTGATAGATTTTTAAACTAAAAAATATCCATCTTGTTGGTAGCGACCATGAGGATTTTGCAAAATTTATCATTCATGATCTACAGCGATTTAAACAAGATAACGATACACAGCGAACGCTCTACATTGCTTTAAAATATGTACTTAGCAGCACTTTTAGTCCTTTAAATGGCGGCTAGTTATCTGACTTCTGCGTAATAATCGGCTCAATTTTTATTAGCTCGATCTCGCCATAGAAGGTCGAAAATGCCACATCTCCAGCATCGACTCCAGTGCCAATTCGAATTAAATTTTCTACAGGTGCCAATCGGGTTGGATCAAACAACACCCATCCACCCTCCAAATACGCTTCAAAAATAGCATGAAAATCCGGTAGAAATTTTTCAATTTCCACATAACCGACCACCATGCGTGCCGGAACTCCCAAGGCACGGCACAGCGCAATGCCTAAATGGGCAAAATCACGACACACCCCAGCCCGATGGATGAGTACGTCTGTCGCTGTTGTAAATTGGTCAGAGCTGCCAGAAACATAAAAAATGTTGTTATAAATCCACTGCTCAATGGCTTTAACTCGGCTATAGCCCGGTATCATCCATCCAAAGGATCGGTTCGCCATTTCTACGAATAAATCTGAATTACAATAACGACTAGCCAGCAAATAAGGCAACACCTCATCGGGTAAATCTGGAATTGCCACTTCACTGAGTTTTTGCAGAAGATCTGCATTCTTTACAGGATGACGTTCAACTATCGCACTGTAGTTCACTTCAAAATTATCACAAGCTTCGGCATGCAACCTGATATAACGGTTTTGCTGGCTCGGATCGTGAAATTCACGCCATGCGACAGGCGAATTAAACGTCAGTTGTTCTTCAATAATGGTTTGATCAGGATGATGTGCAACATGCATCAGAAAAATGAATTCTGTGGCTTGGACAACCTTGTATTTTAAGTGGCACTGAATTTTACAAGTTGTCATGAACGTCCTTATTTTTTAAGCATTATTTTATTCTATGCAGATTAAACCAATTTCATCTAAATAAGCGGATGAGATTCGTTTATCTTTATCACCATTTCATTTAAATAATGCTATACATCTGATTTATTCTTGGTTTTTAGCTCAGCGTAAATCGGTCATCAAACACAAAATGACAGGATGCAAATAGATAACCGTTATCTTTCGAGGGCATTTTGATTTTTTTCAAAAAAGTGTCGGCGCATTAACCCTTTGCCACTCCTCTGGAAAATCCTTATAATTGAACACAATTTTTTTCTAATTTTAAGTGGATGACCATGAGTCGCGCCATATCGCATATTGATACCTTCCAAGGCTTAATTCTTGCCTTACAAACTTACTGGGCTGAACAAGGTTGTGTCATTTTACAACCTTACGATATGGAAATGGGCGCAGGCACATTCCACACTGCAACCTTCCTTCGTGCTTTAGGGCCTGAAACCTGGAATGCCGCTTACGTTCAGCCTTCACGCCGTCCGAAAGATGGCCGTTATGGCGAAAACCCGAACCGTTTGCAACACTACTACCAGTTCCAAGTCGTGCTTAAGCCAAACCCAGACAACATCCAGCAGCTCTACCTCGACTCGTTAAAAGCGATCGGGATTGACCCGCTGGTACACGACATTCGTTTCGTGGAAGACAACTGGGAATCTCCAACACTAGGCGCTTGGGGCTTAGGTTGGGAAGTTTGGCTTAACGGTATGGAAGTGACTCAGTTCACTTACTTCCAGCAAGTCGGTGGTGTTGAATGTTACCCGGTGACAGGCGAAATCACTTACGGTCTTGAACGTCTGGCAATGTACTTGCAAGGTGTAGACTCAGTTTACGATTTGGTTTGGACTAAAGGTCAGTTTGGTACAGTAACTTATGGCGATGTGTTCCATCAAAATGAAGTGGAACAATCGACCTATAACTTCGAATATGCAAACGTTGAAAAAATGTTTGAATTGTTCGACTTCTACGAAGCTGAAGCGACGCGTTTAATTGAAGCAGAACTTCCACTGCCTGCCTATGAACAAGTCATCAAAGCTTCTCATAGCTTTAACTTGCTTGATGCACGCGGCGCGATTTCTGTGACTGAACGTCAGCGTTATATTTTACGTGTCCGTACTTTGGCGCGTTCAATTGCAACAAGTTATGTGGCTGCACGTGCGAAACTTGGTTTCCCAATGGCAGAACCAGAACTTCGTGATGAAGTCTTGGCGCAGTTAAAAGCACAAGTTGAAGCAGAAGCAAAAGTTGAATCTAAGGAGAGCAAATAATGTCTAAACATACAGTATTGTTCGAATTAGGCTGTGAAGAACTTCCACCAAAAAGCTTAAAAAAATTACGCGATGCACTATCTGCTGAAACTGAAAAAGGCTTAAAAGGTGCCGGTCTTGCTTTTGATGCAATCGAAGCGTATGCAGCACCACGTCGTCTAGCACTTAAAATCGTGAATGTTGATGCTGCTCAAGCAGATACACAAAAACGTTTCGACGGCCCTGCAAAACAAGCAGCATTTGATGCTGATGGCAACCCAACGAAAGCCCTTGAAGGCTTTATGCGTGGTCAAGGCATCACCGTTGATCAAGTATCGACTTTCCAAGCAGGTAAAGTTGAAAAAATTTGCTACTTAAAAGACGTCAAAGGTCAAAGCCTTGATGTACTTTTACCGCAAATTTTACAAGCTGCGCTAGACAATCTTCCAATCGCAAAACGCATGCGTTCTGCAGCAAGCCGTACTGAATTCGTACGTCCGGTAAAATGGGTGGTGTTGTTAAAAGACAACGATGTGGTTGATGCAACCATTCAAGATCACAAAGCAGGTAACGTGACTTATGGTCACCGTTTCCACGCGCCTGAAGCGATCACACTTGCAAATGCAGATGCATACCTAGATGCACTTCGTAATGCTCACGTTGTGGCTTCTTTTGAAGAGCGTCAAGCGATCATCGACCAACAAGTGAAAGCTCTTGCTGATGAAGTAAATGCGATTGCGATTGTGCCAAGCGATTTACGTGACGAAGTAACTGCATTGGTTGAATGGCCTGTTGCGCTTCGTGCGAGCTTTGAAGAACGCTTCCTTGCTGTTCCTCAAGAAGCACTCATCACGACAATGCAAGACAACCAAAAGTACTTCTGTTTGGTAAATAGCGACAATAAACTGCAACCGTACTTCATTACTGTGTCAAACATCGAGTCGAAAGACCCGACACAAATCATTGAAGGTAACGAGAAAGTTGTTCGTCCACGTTTGTCTGATGCTGAATTCTTCTTCTTGCAAGATCAAAAGCAACCGCTTGCATCGCGTAAAGAGAAACTTGCGAACATGGTGTTCCAAGCAGAATTAGGTACGCTTTGGAACAAGTCTGAACGCATTGCGAAATTGGCTGTTGCGCTTGCGCCAATTACAGGTGCTAACGCTGCTGATGCTGAAAAAGCTGCCCTTCTTGCAAAATGCGACTTAACCTCTGAGCTTGTGGGTGAATTCCCTGAACTTCAAGGGATCGCGGGTACTTACTACGCACGTCTTGAAGGCGAAAATGCTGAAGTGGCAGAGTCTTTAGGTGAGCAATATCTTCCTAAGTTCGCTGGTGATGTTTTACCTAAGACTAAGACAGGTACAACTATTGCCCTTGCCGACCGTTTAGACACATTGACGGGTATTTTCGGGATCGGTCAAGCGCCTACAGGTTCTAAAGACCCATTTGCACTTCGTCGTTCTGCCATTGGTATTCTTCGTCTTGTGACTGAAAACGAGCTTAATGTGTCAATTGAAGACCTGATCAAACTAGCACTTGCTGCGTATGGCGATGTATTGAAAGATCACGAGAAGACTTTAAATGATGCTGTTGCATTCTTAGAAGGTCGTTACCGTGCGAAATACGAAGACCAAGGCGTTGCAGTTGATGTAATTCAAGCCGTTCAAGCGCTCTCACCAAAATCTCCGCTTGATTTTGACAAGCGTGTAAATGCGGTCAATCACTTCCGCGCATTGCCTGAAGCTGCTGCACTTGCTGCTGCGAACAAGCGTGTTGCGAACATTCTTGCGAAAGAAGCTACACCTGAAGGCGCTGTGGTTGAAGCGAACTTGGTTGAAGATGCTGAAAAAGCGTTATTCGCTGAACTTGCGAAAATCACACCTGTGGTTGAACCACTATTTGCTGCGAAAGACTACACTGCTGCGTTGTCTGCTTTAGCTGCACTTCGTGCACCTGTAGATGCGTTCTTTGACGGTGTCATGGTCATGGCAGATGATGCTGACTTAAAAGCAAACCGTTTACGTATGCTTGCGCAGCTTCGTGACTTGTTTACAGCTGTTGCTGATATTTCAGTGTTACAGCATTAAGCTTTAATTGGTTGTAAACTAAGAAGAACCCCGCTATAAATGAGTGGGGTTCTTCTTTGTATAAGACTATGAAATTATCACAACCACAAAAAGTCGCAGAATTTTTAAAAACTCATCCAAATCAAAAATTTAATTCTCGCGAAATAGCTGAAGCTATTATTCAAATTTACCCTGAAGATTATGAATCAAAAAGATTAAATAACCGATTTGAATCTGAAGCAGATTTTATCCAACAAATTGTTCGTGAAATTAGCAGTACGGCTAAAACAAATATTCAGAAAATTTCCCCTTATATTCACATTCGTGATCTACCAAGACCTAGAGTTTTTTAGTTCAATCCCCTAGAAATCTTTGAATCAGAATTCCACCTTAACAATTCACTCATTTCAGATGCAATAGAACCTAATGATGAATTATTAGTTAAAACTGATCGATTATCGGAACATGATCTCTACCCTATTTTAATAGAATTTTTAAATTCTGAACTTGGTCTGTATTGTCTTAGAATAGATGAAAAACGTTCAAGGAATTCACGAGGACAAAATGGCAATCAATGGCTACATCCTGACATTGTGGCAATGCAAGCATTAGACAATCGTTGGCACGATCTAATCAAAACTTGCGTAAAAAATAGTTCTGGTCAAAATGTAAAATTATGGTCATTTGAAGTTAAGAGAGAATTAAACAGTTCCAATATTCGAAGTAGTTTTTTCCAAGCTGTCAGTAATTCTAGTTGGGCTAATGAAGGCTATCTAGTCGCAACGTCAATTTCAACAAATGAAGTTGAAGAGGAACTCCGTATGCTTTCTGCACTTCATGGTATTGGTGTAATAATTTTAATCCCTGAGAACCCAACTGAAAGTGAAATCTTACTTCCTGCTCGTCGTAAACCTGAAGTCGATTGGCAATCAATTAATAGAATCGTGAATGAAAATTCAGATTTTAAAAATTTCATCGAACTAGTCTCTATTTATTATCAAACTGGACGTATTCGTTCTCAGGATTGGAATAGATAGTTTAGAGCTATAGGCATTTTTTCTCCAATTCCCTATACTCAAGCTAACAATACTCAACAAGAAAGAATCATATGAAATTTAAAACGCTTATTCTCTCTGGCTTCGCGTGCTTATCTCTTACTGCTTGTACTTCTGCTCCTAAAATCCCACAACTTGAAACTGGTGTATTACAAGAAGTTCAAAACCTGAAGGTCTATCCAGATACGGTCGATAACAAAGCCAAACTCACTAAATTTATTGATAAATGCGTGATTGAATTTACCGGCAACCTTGAAGCAGGAAAATCGATAGAGCACTGGTCATTTAAGGGCTTAACCCTTATTTCAGGTGGTTCTACAACATTCGCTCAAGACGGCTCAAGCACGGCAACAAATTTCGACCTGCATGCTCCAGACGTACAACACAATTTCCTTGCCTTACGCCACAACTTTCATAAAGACGCTTTAGCTCAATGTAACTAAGTGACCGAATACCTTACCCGATTCATTTAATCAATCCCCCATCTTTCACCTATAAAAGATGGGGGATTTTTTTTGTTTCTCATTTTTCTAAAATACACAGCAAATGTATATAGATGTTGTAACGCTGTATTAATTTCGCCACATTTCCACTTACTTAAAAAATTTACCATTACAATAAAAATAATGATGTAGAACCGAAACTACAGGCAAAAACAGGAATAAAACGCACAATGAAAAAGATGAAAACTGCATTAATTATGGGCGCAATTTTAGCTTCAACTCCGCTTTTTGCTCAAACCACAACAGCAACCGAAACGGTGACTCAAACACAAAGTCAAGCTGCGCCTTATGGTGACAACCCGAATATTTTTAAAGTGATTACCCACAAGGCTCAAGCCACGGTGCAAAACACCGCTGAAAAAGTCGATCATGCAGCGCAAAAAGGGATCGCGAAAGTAAAACCTAAAGTGCAAAATGCCTGGGAAGAAACCAAAGAGTTTGCCAGTGAAAAATCAGTGATTGCGATAGAAAAAACTCAAAACGCTGCAGTAAAAGTGAATAAAAAACTGAATGAAACCAAAGAGGGCCTGATTGGCAGTCCGAATGATCAGCCTGCACCTATTATTTCGCACCCTTTGAGTCAGTCATCCACAGGGATTGAGTCTGTACCCGCTCAACAAGCACCATCTACTCAAATACAGCCGCTACAAAATAATAGAACCACAAACTTATAATCAATCTGCCTTTCCCTTTTAACAGAGGGCTAAAGTGAGAGTGGTTTAATTCACCTGTCGAATCGGCTGTCCGGCTTTAAACGCTTCAACATTGTCTAGCATCTGCTGCACAATGCGTTGTCGTGCATCGACACTGCCCCACGCGCTATGTGGGGTAATGATTAAATTTGGAATATCATCTGCCAACAGCACATTGCCCTCATTCGGTGGTTCAACCGTAAGAACATCTGTTGCAGCCCCTGCAATTTTGCCTTGGCGCAAAGCATCTGCAAGTGCTTGTTCATTAACAATGCCACCACGGGCACAATTAATTAAAAATGCCGTCGGCTTCATCGCATCAAAAGCTTGCGCATCAAGCAAGTCTCGGGTAGGTTCGGTTAAAGGACAATGTAGGCTCAGAAAATCCACTTGCGGCAATAAATCCTCAAAAGCAACCCGACTGCTATCCGATGATGGGCGATTTGCTAAAGCTCCCACCAGTACGTTCATTCCAAACGCTTGCGCCAGTTTCGTAACTGCGTGTCCCAATTCCCCGTAACCGATAATCCCTAAGGTTTTGCCTTCCAGTTCAACAATTGGAAAATCCAACAGGCAGAATTGTGAGGCTTTATTCCATTGCCCTTGCTTTACTGCGCTGTCATATTTGAGTAATGAGGTCGCTAAAGCCAACATTAGGCTTAAAGTATGCTGTGCTACAGCAGCAGTGCCATAACCCTGACAATTACACACCACAATACCCTGTGCACGTGCTTGAATCAGGTCAATATTGTTGGTTCCCGTTGCGGAAATTAAAATCAGTTTCAAATTTGGACAGTGTTGAATCGTTGCTGCATCAACCAGCACTTTATTACTGATGATGACATCTACATGTTGTACACGTTCTAAAACCTGAGCTGGACTCGTGCTTGGAAAAAGGGTTAATTCATCAAAAGCCGCTTTGAGCGCACTAAAGTCCAAATCATTTTGATCGAGCGATTCATAATCTAAAAATACGGCTTTCATCAGGCGCTCCTTGACTGGTTCAGATGGGGATCTGAAAAATGACTGACCTTATATTAAAAGCCAAATTTGCGCGCTTTTTCAATTAAATTCAGGTAGCAGATATGAAAAAACCCACTATTTAGTGGGTTTTTTCATATCTGCTACCTGAATCGATTTGCGAATTTCAAAAAAGACATAGATTGCCAGGGCAAACACCAGCAACAATCCCCCGCCCATAATCATATAAGTCGGATCTGGACTCTCGGCAAATGCGTAAGAAGGTAGGGATATAGAAATTAGGGTTAAAAGCACAGCCGGTATAAAATTAACTTTCATCCTTAAGCACCTGATCTGTTTACGTGTTTATTTATTTTTCAATCTTCAGCAAATATTTAACTTGCCTTATATTTTCTATCTTAGACCGATTAAAATATAAAGCAAGTGGTCAAAAATCAGACCAAAGCCGAATTTCTATTAAACAGTAACAGCATTCTCGGTTGGGCTTAAGGAAGCTAAGGCTGGGGCACGAATTGGGCGGTTTCAGGACTATCTTCAATAAAATCATGACCTCCAAATTCATTATTGCTTAAATTTAAATGCTTATAACTGAGCAAATAAAAATCGCTATATTTTTTGATCACAATCGGATGCATTCCCACAGTTAAAGGCTCCTGCTCTTTAAACAGCTTCATGACCTGCCGATCATTCATTGCCACAATATAGCGTTGGTCATTTAAATTGATTTGCACCAAACCACTGCCTTTGGCAAAAATAGGAATCAGAAATTTATGATTTAAGGCAATTGCACCGGCGGCATAACTTTCAATTTTCTGGCTGATCACATTAAATACCAAGCCATGACCAAAACAGTCCATCAACAGGCTGCTGTTTTCTTGCGGCAGATTGACCTGTATACCCAGTTTCAGTAAGTCTTGCTGACTGACTTGCTTGTTGCTGAGCAATTCTCGCAACAAATTCTGTTTTAACTTGGAATCAAAAAACTGGTTATCCAACTGCAGGTCATTATTGATTAAAATCGAACCCAGAGCATTGCGGTGTCGCGGCAATAAGTTTTCAATGACTTTACGATAATAGAACTTGCTGCTCTTTTTGACCTGACGTATTTTTTTATAAAAATAGGGTTCATCAAATTCATGCAATAAAAAGTCATGCAGTAATTCTGAACTGGCCAGAACAGCAATCGCATCGTGCCCGGTAAAGGGCAATTTCAAAGTCTGAATTTTAGGCAAGACTTGTTCAAGTTTTAAATATTGTGCACGATCTTCGACACAGTACGGATCATAAACCACAATGTATTCACGCTCGGCGGAAACATCTTCAGGCTGCACCTGCATATTGGCATTTAATTCCGCATGGAAAAACATGTTATAGCGAGGGTCTTCCACATCTTCAGGATTAATTGAATACTGCGGCACCAATGCAACCACACGTTTTAAATCGAGCAAATTGGAATATTTGATTGCAGCATAACCGCCCATTGAGCCACCATAGCCAATGCGGGTTTTAAACGGCGCAATCAGTTCCTGAATTTCGGCAAACATCTGTCGCATTGAGCTTTCAGGAAACCACGATTTCTGCTTGGGCATAATGCCAATCACATTAAAATCATGTTTATGCAAGGATTTTTCGGCATTAATCGACAGCCCTTTGGCGCGGGTAATTAAATCGCCAAAAGAGAAAATCAGCTCATCCGATGAACCTTTTAGGAATATTGCACGAATTTGTTCGTCTTCAAAAATAATGTGTTTTTCCATTTCCACACCGAAGCAAATCGGCCCTTGTTTTTTACAGTCAATAAAACAAATAGACACCTTGCCTATTTACGAAAAGCGACTATGTTATTTTATAGATGCCAAGAATATTAGAAAGCGCAAAATATGACACAATCACTTCATCCTGCCGCTCAAAAAGGCTTCAGTTCTGCTGCAGAACTTTATCAGCAGGTGCGTCCGGGTTATCCTGCAGAGATCGTGAGTTGGCTGCAACATCAGCTGCAACTGGGCGCAAATTCACAGGTCATTGATCTGGGTTCTGGCACGGGCAAATTCTTACCCTACTTACAACAGATTACTTCGCATATTATCGCGATTGAACCGGTTCAGGAAATGCTGGCACAGTTGCAACATGCATTTCCCGATATTCAAACCCTACAAGCCTCCAGTGAACAGTTACCTGTGGCTGCACATAGTGTTGATACCGTGATCTGTGCTCAATCCTTCCACTGGTTTGCCAATCTTGAGACTTTACAGCAAATTCACCAAGTCTTGAAACCCTCCGGACATTTGGCACTGATCTGGAATCAACGGGATATAAACGTTGACTGGGTTAAGGCACTGGCCGATCTGATTGAACCTTTGGAGGGTAACACACCGCGTTATCATAGTGGAAAGTGGAAAAATGTATTTGAGCAGCAATCATTATTTCAGTTAGAAAATGTCCAGACTTTTCAGCAGCAGCATGTCGGTACAGTAGAAAATGTGGTGTCTAAACGTCTGCTTTCCACCAGTTTTATTGCCGCGCTGCCTGAGCAAGAACAACAGCAATTAAAAGCTTTATTTGAACAGATGGTCTTCAGCTACACTGGTAAATATCCACAAGATGAAATTACCTTCCCTTATATAACCTATGCCTATGATTTTAAAAAAATTGATTAGAAATAAGGAATCATCATGAAAAAACTTCAACTGAAACAACTTGGTTTGCCTGTTTTATTATGTTCAAGCGTATTCCTGACGGCCTGTGATAACAGCAAAAATACAGCCACTCAAAACGATAAAATTCAACCTGAAGATAAAGTCATGCAGGAGTTGATTACCGAACCAGTCAAGGCGTTTGAGAAAACGCCAGATGATCAACATGATATTGCCTTACTCACCGACTTCGATACGCGCTTCACCCAAATGAGTGATGACATGGAAGATGAGCTAACCAAAATGCACGAGGAGGGATCCTTAACCGATGAATTTGTGCATAATCGCAAACGTGACAATGTTCAGTCGGCATTGAACATGTTGAAAGAACTGGATTTAAAAACCCAGCAAGGCCGCTATATTCAAGGTTTAATTGCAGAATACTGGCAAACTCAAGCCAAATTGTATGATCAGCATAAAGATAAAAAAGTGGATGAAATGAAAAATTCAGGCGATCGAGTCAAAGGTTTAGGTAGTTTTTTACATGCCCAAGATCAGCTTGAACATTGGCAGTCACAATATCCGAAAATGGACTAAGCTGAAACAAAAAAAGCTGAAGCAGCTAAATCCGAGACAACTCAATCTAGCTACTAAAATCAGGTGCATAAAAAAGGGATCATTTGACTCCTTCATCTTTATTATAATGGCTTAGGGTTGCTTATCTATTGTGGCAGGCCATTACAAATGGTCTCTCATTCGACTTTGGAAGCAATGTTGTCAATCATTTCACCCTGAATTTCATAGCACAAACCGCCGCACAAACGACTTTCTGTAGATGGTGTGGCTTCTGATATAGGTATGCATTTTTATGATGACCGAGTGTGAAAATTAGCATGCTTAAAATTGCAGTCCAAAATCATCCCTGCTATATATTTTCAAGATAGTCATGTACACCTTCACCCGCAGCACGACCTGTGGCAAAACATGCAGTTAATAAATAACCGCCTGTCGGTGCATCCCAATCCAGCATTTCTCCGCAACAGAACACATGCGGATTTGACTTTAATTGCAGCTGTTCAGACAACACATCTCGTTTGATGCCACCGGCACAGCTAATGGCTTCTTCTATAGGACGAAAACCCTGTAAAGGAATAGGCAAATGTTTAATCTGCTGTGCCAAAGCTCGTGGATCATTCCACACATCTTTAGCCACCAATTCACGAACCAGATTGGCTTTGGCAGGATCTAAACCGGCTTTGCGCCAGACATTACTTAAAGACTGCTTTTTGCTCGGTTGTAATTTTTGCGCGAGTTGCTCAACCGTCTGCTCTGGAATTAAATCCAAATAGAGTTGCATGGCATGACCATTTTTAAGCTGCTGACGTAGCGCGCGACCCTGTTTATAGATCAGACCGCTCTCTAAACCATAATGGCTAATCACAATATCGCCCATAGTTTTGGCTTCACCTTCGACCCATGCTTCAACCCGCTTTAAAGGCTGACCAAACACCGGTTGCATAAACTTGGACCATGCTCGTTCCACCCCGGCATTACTGGCCTGAAAGGCTTCAATTTCATCCTCAGATAACCATTTCTGCCATGCCCCGTCGCTGCCGAGTCGTGACCATGACACTGCACCACATGCCATCACAATGGCATCAAACTGCTGTTCAGTAATCTGTTGGTTCAGCAAATTTTTAACTTTAAGTATTGAACCTTCTAAACCCAGACATTGATGACGATAATGAAAAATTACACCTTGTTCGACCAATCGTTTTAACCAGGCACGCAGCAATGGCGCAGCTTTCATTTCAACGGGAAATACCCGACCGGATGAACCGATATAGGATTCAATCCCTAAGCCCTTCATCCATTGCTGAATCCATTGGGCATCCCACTGTTTTACCCAAGGTGCAAGCCAGTCCACTTGATCATAGCGCTCTATAAATTGAGCTACAGGCTCGGCATGGGAAATATTTAAGCCGGTTTTTCCTGCCATTAAAAACTTACGTGCTGCCGAGGGTTTCTGTTCATAAACATGCACATCGTAACCGTACTGACTCAAGACTTCCACAGCCATGAGTCCAGCAGGACCTGCCCCAATAATTGCAACACGTTTTTTCATAGCCAACTTATTCAGCATCTTTTACATCAGCTTCTGATGCAGTTTCGATAACCGTATTTTGACCTTGCAGCGGCATAAAATCATCAAAACGGGTGGTATAGCCTTCTGGCTTGGTGATGATCAATTGCTGACACAATTCACCGCGTTCCAAATATTTAATTTCAAAATGGGTACGTGCTGATGTACCTGGAATCACTTCTTTAACAAAAGGTAATTTCCACACCTCAATCAACTGTTGCTGCGCTTCTTCTATATATTCAGGAATATTACTGGCCAAAGTCACTGTGCCACCGACCTGTAAACGTGACAGTAAAAATTCAAAAAATGGCATATTCAACCAACGCTGCGCTGGGTTATGCGGTTCAGGATTTGGATATAGAATAAAAAATTGCTGCACTTGCCCAGGATTCAAGGCATGAACGATCCATGGCATGGCATCGGCATGAATGACTTGTAAATTGGCTTGCCCTTCTAAAGCATGCTGTTTTTGCATCGCCACATATTTTTCAGGGGTGCGTTCAATGGCAATCAGTTTATTTTCGGGATGCTGACTCGAAAAAAGCAAGGCATGTTTACCTTTACCTGCACCAATTTCCACACAAATTGGCTCTGGGCTAATCATTTGAAAATCACGAGGCGCATGCATACGCTGTGCTTGAAATTGACGAATTGGCATAATCAGATCAAACTAACAAAAATCCGCTCAAGTCTAGCAAGAGCGACTGAGTTTGACTAATCGAATCATCATTTTTATCCGGAGAATAAGATGCCTCGCACTTTTCCTTGCCCGCGTTGTGGTAAACCTTCGACTTGGGAAGGCAACGAGTTCCGTCCTTTTTGTTCAGAACGCTGTAAAATGATTGATCTAGGCGCTTGGGCAAATGATGAATATAAACTGCCTACTCAAGATGCACCGCAAGCGGATGGCAGTCGTGAAGATGATGAATTTTAATTATTTCAAAAAATTGCACATATAAAAAAAGTCTGCAGATGCAGACTTTTTACTACCAAATTCCAAGTATCAACCCGCTTTGCCCGCAACAAAGGGATTATGCTGTTTTTCAAAACCAATGGTACTGATCGGGCCATGACCTGAAATAAATTGAGTTTCATCTGGCAGACTAAAACATTCACGCTGAATCGAATCGAGTAGTTGTTGATGATTTCCACGTGGAAAGTCGGTACGGCCGATCGAACCTTTAAACAGCACATCACCCGTCCATAATAGAGCATAATTTTTGTTATAGAACATCACGTGACCCGGAGTATGACCCGGGGCAAAACGGACTTCAAATTCTTCATCGCCCAGCTTTAACACTTCTCCGCCTTCAAGCCATTGGGTAACGTCCACTTTTTCTGGAATAGGAAAGCCATAACGCGCTGAAGCCTCCTGAATCATGTCCAGCCAAAAAGCATCTTCTTTATGCGGACCAATCACAGGAACATTCCACACTTTGGTTAATGCTCCCACTGCCCCCGCATGATCAAGATGGCCATGAGTCAACCATAAAGCTTTCACGGTCAAACCGAGTGCTTCAACTTCAGCTGCTAATTTTTCAGGCTCACCACCCGCATCAATCAAAACTGCTTCTTTAGTTTCTGAATCCCAAACAATTGAACAATTTTGCTGAAATGCCGTGACAGGAACAATTTTGACTTGCAACATAATGGCGAAACCTCGGTGAAATTAGTGGGAAAATGTCTGCGTTAATGCATCAAGATTAGCTTGAAGCAAAGTTGTGAGCAATGCTATATGATCTGCACGGGTATTTAATGCAGAAATATAAGCATATTGCTCCCCTCCCCCTGACTTAAAGGTTTCAGCATTTTGCAAAGCCAGTTCCTCTAGAGTCTCGAGACAATCCGCCGAAAATGCCGGACTTAGTACTTGTACTGATTTCACCCCTTGTTCTGCCCATTCTTTTAACAGCTGATCAGTATACGGTTTAATCCACTCTTGCTTACCAAAACGGGATTGGAAACTGACTGCCCACTGATCGTCCTGTAAACCCAAAGCCTGCGCCACAAGTTGCCCGGTAATACGACAACGGTCTGCATACGGATCACCCTTATCCGCATACGGCTGTGGTATACCATGGAATGACATCAACAGTTTTTCTGCAGCACCATGTTCAGCCTGATAATCCCGCACACTTTGCGCCAAAGCCTGAATATATAAAGGGTGCTGATAATAATCACGAATAATCGACAAGCCGGGTAAATTGCGCTGGGTCAGTATCCACTTGGCAACCGCATCATAGAGTGGAGCGGTAGAGGTTGCCGAATATTGAGGAAACAGGGGAAGTAAAATAATGTGATCTTGTGGATTTAAACTTAATTTTTGCAGCAATTCTTGAATACCCGGATTGCCATAACTCATGGCAGGGACAATATTTAATTCAAATTGCGGATAGTGCTCAATTAATTGCTGTTGAACCGCTTTAACTTGTTCCAAGACAATTTCACGCATCGGTGAATCTTGCCCCCAGACCATTGCATAAGCATGAGCCACACGCTTGGGACGAAACGGTAAAATAAACAGTCTTAAAATGATTTGCCAAACGGGTTTTGGAATTTCAATGACCCGCTGATCAGATAAAAACTGCTTCAGAAAACGACGGACTGCAGGAACAGTGGGTTCGTCTGGCGTACCCAAATTGGCTAAAATAATGGTGACTTTCGCTTTAGGTGCAGAAAACATCAAACCCTTTCCAATATATATGAACTGGTTTACTTTAACAGTTTTCTGCACTTTCTCTATATAGATTAATAGTTAGACTTAAATTGAAAAACACGATGATTATCCAGTAAATTACTTTCTAAAAGCTTTTGCCCTTTGGGCGTGATTTGCCATAACATACGCTGACGGTCATCACGTCCAGATTGGACAATCCAGTCATTTTGACGCATTTGCATTTTAATACTGTGCAAAGCACGAATATTAATTTGCGCACGTGCCACTGCATGGGCACGCGGCATCTCCGCACGTGCATCTTCCAGACCGGTGTCATTTAAATAGTCATTCATACATTTAGAAAAATATTCTTCTGGCGTCGGATTGACAAACATGCGGCCTAAAATATTCAGTAACTGTGCCCAAGTCAGTTTCTTTTGAATTTTCAGCTCTTTGAAATTGCCATCTTGATAGGCATGCATTCGATATTCAAAAGAAAATAATTCATGCATTGAAACTTTGGGTAAAGACAGGAAAGGATCGACTTCACGCTTGCCCACTTCAGTTTCAAGTTGCTCAATTTTAGCTTTGAGTTGATCAATTTCATCATGCAAGGATTGTGTATGCTGCGGTCGAACCCAACCTGAAACAGGATGGCGTTCAAGCATTTGCGGCATATTAAAGCGCACCGCCATTTCCAAATCACGAAGGCTACGGTAAGTAAAAATTTGATCCGCTTCTTGTTGTAATAATTTACGGAATTCTAGGAATTTTTCGCGAAGTTCCGGCTTTTGATCCTGTAAAGCCGAGTCCCGGGATGCCGGATCTTCATGCATAAAGACAATAATCGGCTTCTGTTTGGTGACAGCATAAATATATTCGAGGTGCATATACCCGACACCTGACACAGATTGCTCGCCATATTGACTACCCAAAAGAATCACCACATAGTCGCAGTCGTCAATTTGACGACGTGCAAAAGCCGTACTCAGGGGTGTCCGTTGTTCCAATCCCCAGGAAAAGAACCCCATTCCCACGAGAGTTTGAGCTAAAACGATACGTTCTGGTTGCATTTCACTGCCAGACGTAGATATAAAAACCTGATAACGCTTATCGAGCATTGGTTATCCTCTTCCAATTGCCTATTACATCCCCAACTGTAGCCATGCTGATCAGTTGAGCTGTAATCGACCACCCCAATCTAAAATTTATTTTTTTCTATATTTCAAAAGACTAGCTGCGTTTCTTTGCTTATTCAACACTAATGTTGCGAATATCCCAAGTTAAATTCTCTTGAATCAGGTACTGCAACACAGTTTTTAAATTTTCTGCGTTATTGCCACTGACATGACATTCAATTCGTAAGCCGTCTTTTTGATCTTGCTCAAATAATAACTCATTTTTAATCAAAATTCGGGCTGTTTGTCGCGCAACAGGTACACCAGAGTCAATTAATGTCAGTTTCTGACCAAAAATCGATTCAATCGCAGGTTTCAGGAAGGGATAATGAGTACATCCCAAGACCAAATAATCTGCGCCTTGATCCACCACAGGTTGTAATATTTCTTTTAAAGTCGCTAAACATTCCGCACTCATTTGTGAACCACTTTCCACAAAGGGCACTAAATCCAGACAGGTCACAGGAATGACATTCACATTGGCAGGCAATGCAAAACGTTGCATCACATCTTGAATCAGTTTGCCCCGAAAAGTTGCTGGCGTTGCAAGAACCGCGACTGTTTTTGATTTAGTTTGTAATACAGCAGGTTTTAATGCCGGCACTAAACCGATAATCGGAAAATCTTCACCATAATAATCACGCAAATAATCCAGACTAAAAGCAGAAGCGGTATTGCATGCCACCACTGCCACTTTACAGCCTTGACGATATAGCCATTCAATTGCATTGGCGGTTAGCTCACGAATATTTTGATCTTCACGCGGCCCATAAGGCACATTTGCAGTGTCTGCATAATAAAGGATGCGTTCTTTAGGTAAATAATTCGCAATTTCCTGCGCGATAGACAAACCACCTATTCCAGAGTCAAAAATCCCAATAGGTGCATCAGCTTGCGCCTTAGGCATTGGATTTATTAAAGGATCAATAGGATGAATGGCTGTCATAACTTCACTTTCAGCAGTTCAAAAGACGGGAGAACAAAGCTTAAACCTCAGGTGCCCAATTGCAAGTAAAAATCGCCACTTTGTAAGCTTAAGATGGTATCACCTTGAGCATTTTCAAGGAGCTGTCCCATTTCAATTAAGTGAAAAAAAGCAGAACGTTGAATTAAGGCATTGATGCCAAAACGAACATGCACATAAGGACGCAATTCACCTGAATATTCACGCATAAAAACAGAATGTGCCTGATCCACAATCACCACATCCTGCGTGGTGGTGGTGAGTTGAATATAGGTTTTACCCTCAATTTCGACCCGATCCACCTGATTGACAAATAGAGGTTCATCTTCAACTTCTATTTCAATTTGTTCTACGGGAGTCTTTAAGTAGAACTTACCGTCTTCTTTCCAGAGTACGGTCGAGAACAGCTCAATCAAGGCCTGTCGTTTGATCAATTGACCTTCGTGCCACCATTCTCCATTGGCTTTTACCTTTAAATCCATTGCGCCACAATGCTTTGGGTTAAATTGGTCCAATGGGGGGATTGACCTTTTGTGACCGGTCTGTGCATCTTTTAAGTATTGTGTAATACCCATTAAATTTTTATCATCAGGAATAGCGACATTTTTCGTCTGATTTGGTGAATTATTTTGATTAACCATACGGAATACCCCTGCTGACGGAAAAATAATATGATTCAGCCAATTGGCTAGATCAAGGTTTAAAACTATACTAGCCCACAATATAAAAGACACGATAATAAAATTGTGTCTGGGCATTAAGAACACTCATGGCAGCACCGAGTGAAATCATTACGGTTACCACCTTCAAATCATATGAGGAGTCCTACATGGAACACATCGAACGTGAATCGATGGAGTTTGACGTCGTTATCGTAGGCGCAGGCCCTGCGGGTCTTTCTGCGGCGATTAAAATTCGTCAACTTGCAATTGAAAACAACCTGAACGATCTGTCCGTTTGTGTGGTGGAAAAGGGCTCCGAAGTTGGTGCACACATTTTATCTGGTGCGGTGCTTGAACCGCGTGCCATAAATGAACTGTTCCCGAACTGGAAGGAAGAAGGTGCGCCTTTAAATGTTCCGGTGACAGAAGACAAAACCTATTTCTTATTGTCTGATGAAAAATCACAAGAAGCGCCACACTGGATGGTGCCAAAAACCATGCACAATGATGGCAACTATGTCATTTCGCTCGGCAACGTGGTTCGCTGGTTAGGTACAAAAGCGGAAGAACTGGAAGTTTCCATTTTCCCGGGCTTTGCGGCATCAGAAATTCTTTACCATGCAGATGGCACAGTCAAAGGCATTCAAACCGGTGACATGGGTATCGGCAAGGATGGCGAACCGACACATAACTTTACTCCGGGTTATGAACTGCATGCCAAATACACCATTTTTGCAGAAGGTTGCCGTGGTCACTTGGGTAAACGTCTGATTGCAAAATATAACTTAGACAAAGATGCTGATCCACAGCACTACGGTATTGGTATTAAAGAACTTTGGGAAATCGATCCGGCAAAACACAAACCTGGTTTGGTGATGCATGGTGCGGGTTGGCCTTTAAACGAAACTGGTTCTTCAGGCGGCTGGTGGCTGTACCACGCGGAAAACAATCAGGTGACTTTGGGCATGATCGTGGATCTATCCTACACCAACCCGCACATGTATCCGTTCATGGAAATGCAGCGCTGGAAAACTCATCCATTGATCAAACAGTATCTGGAAGGCGGCAAGCGTATTTCTTATGGCGCGCGTGCCGTGACCAAAGGCGGTTTTAACTCGCTACCGAAGTTCACCTTCCCGGGTGGCTCTTTAATTGGTGATGATGCAGGCTTCCTGAACTTTGCCAAAATCAAGGGCTCACATACTGCGATGAAATCCGGCATGCTCTGCGGTGAAGCAGTGTTTGAAGCGATTGCTGCCGGCGTGGAAAAAGGCGGTGATCTTGCGGTTGCTCGTGTTTTAGAAGGCGAAGACTTCTTTGTTAAAGAACTGACTTCTTACACCGACAAGTTCAACAACAGCTGGCTGAAAGAAGAGCTTTACAATTCACGTAACTTTGGTCCAGCGATGCACAAATTTGGTCAATGGATTGGTGGTGCGTTTAACTTTATTGATCAAAACGTGTTTAAAGTGCCTTTCACTTTGCATGATCTAGTCCTTGACTATACCGCACTGAAAACTCAGGCTGCCGAAACCTTCAAGCCAAACTATCCAAAACCGGATGGCAAGCTGACTTTTGACCGTTTGTCTTCGGTCTTTGTATCAAACACCGTGCATGAAGAAAATCAGCCGGCGCATTTAAAACTGACTGACGCTTCGATTCCAGTGAATGTGAATTTACCAAAATGGGATGAACCTGCGCAGCGTTATTGCCCTGCCGGTGTGTACGAAATTATGGAAGAAAATGACGGCTCGAAACGCTTCCAGATTAATGCAGCCAACTGTGTACACTGCAAGACCTGTGACATCAAGGATCCATCTCAGAACATCACTTGGGTAACACCTGAGGGTGGCGGTGGTCCAAATTACCCTAACATGTAATTTTTTAATAAAAAAAATCCCCTTTCGAGGGGATTTTTTATCTCTTCTTAAAATAAAGAAAAAATATTCTGAATTAACCTTTCTTGACTAAATAATGAAATTCTTTATTGCCCGCTTCATCCAGCACTTCTTCTTGTAATAATAATTCATGACCTAAATGCATACAGAATTTCGGAATGTCCCATGAAGTCGAATTATCTGTGGCAAACACTTCAACCACATCACCCGATTTTGATTTACGAATCGCTTGATGCAACATCATTACAGGTTCAGGACAACGTAGTCCTCGTGTATTCAGCTGAATAGTGGGATTAACAAGCGGTTCAGACATTCTTAAACTCGGTATTAAAAAATCATCGCCATTTTAACATAAACTTAAATGCTGTCTTTCGCTTTCAAAACAAGGATCCAAATGATAGAAAATGATGACTCATGCTTTCATGGATTACAGCGATTTTATAGATAGACATCTATATTTTCTCGAGTATGATAAAATTTGTTTTTTTTAGATATTAAGAGTCTTTAGGAAAGATCATGCACGAGGAATCAGGCCCGTCGTGGGGCATGCGCGGCTTACGTAAATGGTTAAGCACTGCACCCGAAACTCGCGACGAACTGCTAAAATTAGTACAAGATTCACGTCGTTTTTTAGAACCCGATACTGTTGCAATGCTTGAAGGCGTACTTGACCTTCCTGCAACAAAAGTCCGTGAGGTCATGACCCCACGGACATCGATGATTAGCCTACAAGAAGATGATCAGCTGTTAGACATCTTACACACCCTTGTAGAGTCTGCACATTCACGCTTCCCGGTCTTTTCATCCGATCAACCAGACAATGTGGTCGGCATTTTATTGGCCAAGGATTTACTGCCATTTTTGACAGAACCGAACAATAAGGTCGATATTCGTGCGCTTATGCGCCAGCCGATCTTTGTTCCGGAAAGTGCCCGATCTGACCAAGTGCTGCGTATGTTAAAAAATACGCAAACCCATATCGCTGTGGTGATTGATGAATATGGCACAACATCGGGATTGGTGACTTTAGAAGACATTTTAGAAGAAATTGTCGGTGAAATTGAAGACGAACACGATAAGGTCGATGAAGAGGCCCAATACATTATTCCGGATAATGATCCTCAAACGGCGAATACCTGGCTCGTTCAAGCACTTACACCAATTGAACACTTTAATAATGTTTTAGATGCTGATTTTTCAGATGATGAAGTAGAAACTGTCGGCGGTTTATTGCTTCAAGAAATTGGTTTAGTGAGCGATTTACAAGGTCAAGTGATTGAACTTGAAAATTGGGAATTCACCATTGTAGAAGCAGATGCACGTACTATTCATCTGATTCGAGCTGTCCGTAAATGAGAACATACTTTAATAAGCTGTTAAATCCATCTCAAGAAAAAAATCAGCTCCCCTTTATTTACCCTTTCTTAATTTCATTATTTTCAGGTGCCATGTTCAGTTTTGCGCTGGCACCTTATTATTACTGGTGGCTTGCACTGCTGTCCCCGGCCTTGCTCTATGCTTCACTGCGTAAACGTTCAGCACGCCAAGCCTTTGGCATTGGCTGGGCTTACGGCTTTGGCTTATGGTTTGTCGGAGCATTTTGGCTGTATACCTCAATCCATGTCTATGGGGATACCAGTGCCTTTTTAAGTGTACTGATGATTGCCTTTATGGCCTTGGTGATGGGACTATTTACAGCCCTGCAAACCTGGATCTATCGTCGATTCTTCCCGGAAACGCCACTGACTTTTGCACCGCTTTGGGTATTTTTTGAGTGGGCAAAAACCTGGGTATTCACTGGTTTTCCGTGGCTATTTGTCGGCTATGCCTTCACTGAACGCTTCTTGGATGGCTATGCGCCATTATTCGGGATCTTCGGTGTATCGTTTGTGGTGATTATACTGGCATGTGCGCTAGTTGAAATCTTGAATAAACGTGTGTTCTGGATTATCCCTTCCGCGATCTTATTGCTCGGTGCTTGGGGAGCTTCATATCTCAACTTTGTGGAACCAAAAGATGAGAAACCGCTTTCTGTTTCGCTGATTCAAGGCAATATTCCTCAAGACCTTAAATGGCTGACAGAGTATCAAGTGAAAACCTTGATGATCTATGCCAATTTAAGTCGTACGGAATGGGGACGTGACCTGATCGTGTGGCCAGAATCTTCCATTCCCATGTTCCAGACCGATATCGAACCCTTTTTGGATGCCATGAAAGTTCAGGCAGAAAAATCTGGAACGGCATGGGTCACCGGTCTTCCCTATTGGGATTTGAAAGAATCAAAAATCGAACAGCACCCGATGTACTACAACAGTATCATGGCTACGGGTGATGACACTGAAGGCTTATATAAAAAGCAACGTTTAGTCCCGTTTGGTGAATATATTCCTTTATCTGGCTGGCTGAGCTGGGTATTGCCCGCATTGCAGAATGACCCCTCGATGAGTGGTTTCTCTCGTGGTGCAGATGACCAAAAACCATTGAATGTGAAAAATCATGCGTTGGGTGCGGCTATTTGTTATGAAGTGGCTTATCCAAACCTGACCCGTCGTAATGCCAGTCAAAGCGATTACCTGGTTACCGTATCCAATGATGCCTGGTTTACCGGAACTGCAGGGCCTTGGCAACATTTACAAATGGTGCAAATGCGTGCCAAAGAAAATGGACGCTGGTTTATTCGTGCCACCAATACTGGTGTAACTGCCTTTATTGATCACAACGGACATATTGTGAAACAGGCACCGACAGATCAAACAGCCATCCTTCGTGGTGACGTTCCAGCAATGCAGGGTGAAACCTTGTATATGCGCCTCAGTGATTGGCCAATTCTGGGTTTCTCATTGTTGTTGTTGATTCTAGGCTGGATTTATCGTCCACGTAAGGTCGATGTTTCGTTTAAATCACGACGTTAAGCTTTAAGTGTTCCCTCTCCTCAATCCTCACCCTTTTTTAAAGGTGAGCAGTACACTGCGCAAGGAGAGGGATTAAATAATACATATGCTTAATAAAATAAAAAACCGAGCTCAATGCCTCGGTTTTTTTATTCAATTGATTTTAAAACTGGGTCACTAAATAAGACATCATTGCGGTTAAAAACAGCATCGGGATATAACGATAAACTTTCACCACACTTTGTTCTAAACTTGAAATCTGTTCTTGTTGTAATCTTAATACAGTCGCTTTTAATGCAGACCAAAAGCATAAGACGAATAATGCACTGAATAAACTGATGGCAAAAAAGCCCACCATAATCTGGCTACTTCCTTCCGTCGCATTCCATAAGGTTAAAATGCCCTGACTCATTGGAAGTAAGCTTAAAATTAAAAGAACAGACTTGAGCATTGCCCCATGAAATTGGTTAATTTCATCCGATATGATTAATGCTTTCACTCCACCCTCCTTGGCTAAAAAAGTGCCATCAAGGATATTATGCGCAGTTTTAATTAAATAAAAAGACTATATTTCTTAATATCTTACGATTATTGTAACCATCACATATGCTAATCATTATTATTATAAGTCTCAAACAGAGATTATTATCTAATTTCAATAAATCCAATGATTTAACATATATTTTATAATTAAGAGGTATTATCACTTCACTTAGTATTGCAGCACACCACTCAGTGAAGTGATCTGTTTTATACCCTTAAAATAGTTAAGGGTTTTTAATTAAGGCTGATAATAAATATCGGCATCTGTACCTTCGCCGCCTTCTTTACCATCGGCGCCAAAAGAATATAAGTCGAATGCACGACCTTCGGCACCGGGGATCACATATTGAATATCATTTTCCCAACTGTCTTTCGGATAGCCACCTTTCACATAACCACCCTGCATCCAGTTTTTTGCAGAAGCGGGCTGATTAACGAGTGCATCTAAACCACCGTCTTGCATGGATGGATATTTACCATTATCGAGTTTGTACTGATCTAAAGCACCCGCCACACCTTTTAGAGTAATTGCAGAGGTATCTACTTTGGCTTTTTCACCACGCCCCATTACATTAGGAACAATCAGTGCTGCCAATACACCCAAAATTACAATCACCACCATGACTTCAATCAGGGTAAAGCCAGTCTGCTTGGCTTGATATATTTTTCCGTGCATATCAATCTCTCATAAAATCATTATCTTTATAAAAATGGGTTAAATCATATTATTCATATTTACAATCGGCAGCATCACCGCAATCACAATCACCAAAACAATACTTGCCATCAATACCAACATTAGCGGCTCAAGCAGGGCAAGCAGAGTTGAAATCAGGGTGGTGACTTCCCGATCCTGCATGGTTGAGGCACGCTCCAGCATACGATCCAGCTCACCTGATGCTTCACCACTTTTGATCATTTGTACCATCATCGGTGGGAAATAACCACTGCGCTCCAGTTGCGTTGCAAGGTTACCGCCTTCAGTGACTTTCTCGGCTGCCAAATTGACTGAATCCCGAATCACCCAGTTATTACTCACCGCAGCACCAATTTTAAGTGCATCTACCAAAGGTACGCCAGACTGGGTCAAAATCGATAAAGTACTGGCAAAACGTGCCGCATTTATACCACGCGATAATTTACCAAATAATGGCAATTTGAGCGTTAAACGGTCAAAAGCATAATGCCCTGCAGCGGTTCTTAAAAAACGTGCCAAAGCAATAAAACCGACCACACTTGCCACCAGCAAAAATGGCCACGCCACCCGAATAAAATCGCTGGTTTTCATCAAGGCGACGGTAATCCAGGGCAATGCATCTTTATTTTGATCAAAAGTTTTTACAATGTCGGGAACCACATAGGTCATTAGTCCCATTACAATCGCAAACGACATCAGCATCAAAATAATCGGGTAAATCATGGCGCCCTGCACTTTTTTCTGCATGGCAAAGCGATTTTCAGTGTAATCTGCCAACTGATCCAGAATTAAATCTAGATGTCCCGAGCGTTCACCTGCGGCAATGGTGGCAATATATAAATCCGGTAAACGTCCGGCTTGCTGCAAGGCATGGGCCAGTGAATGTCCTTCCATGACTTTTGAGCGCACCGACATCAATAAGTTTTGTACATGGGCTTTTTCACTTTGCTTGCCCACAGCACGTAGCGCTTCTTCTAAAGGAATCCCTGCTGCAACCAAAACTGAAAGTTGACGGGTAAACAATGCCAAATCATAAGCGGTGATTTTTTTCTGAAACCAGCGTTCTGAGTTATGCTTATCTTTTTGCTCAACAGGATCAACGGTCACAGGAATGAGCTCTTTGTCTCTTAACTGTTGACGAATTTGACGTGCTGAATCCCCTTCTAACACGCCTTTTTGCTGCTTCCCTGAAGCATCAATGGCAGTAAATTGATATGCAGGCATTGTGATGCTCTAATTTTCCAAAATTTGCTTCAGCGCTGTTGCGTCTGACCACCAAAATCATTCATATTCTGAGATATAAATGATTTGCTCACTCTAACATAACTCGATCTTGAGCACGACGAAATTTGATCAGGACGCTTTGCCCCTTATTTATGCCAAATACATCCTCGATACCCGCCAACCTTTATCGCATTCGTGTTGCCGTACCGGTCTATATTTATGACTGTTTTGATTACACCTTAACGGCTGAACAATATCAGCAGGCAGAAGTAGGTGCGCGGGTTGCCGTATCATTCGGACGGCAAAATCTGGTCGGCATTATTGTTGAAAAATTAACAGCAGATACCCCGATTGATCCACGTTTTAAACTGAAAGCCATTACAGAACTGCTGGATGATCAGCCGATTTTAGACAGTAAGATTTTAAGTTTATTGACCTGGTCAGCTCAATATTATCAATTTCCGATTGGTGAAGTTTTCCAAAGTGCCTTACCGACCTTCTTGCGTCAGGGTAAACCGTATAATTTATTGGCCCGGATGTGGAAAGTTCTGGATTTAGCTGCTGAAGCAAAAGTAAAACGGTCTGAAAAACAGCAACAAGCTTATAAAGTCCTGAAATTGCATCCTCAGGGAACCACAGAAAATATTTTAAATTTGGCCGGCATTGAAACAGCAACACTGAAGGCTTTAGAAAAAAAAGACATTGTGGAGTGTGTGCTGGAAAATCAGGATTTTAGTCCGCAGCCGGTTACGTTGGCGCAAATGCCGCTCACGGCGAATGAAGATCAAAAGCATGCCATTCAACAGGCACTTAAAGCACAAAAAAAATATCAGGCTTTTTTACTGGATGGTTTAACCGGAAGCGGTAAAACCGAAGTCTATTTGCAAATCATGCAAGAGGTACTGAAACAAGGCAAACAGGTCTTGGTTTTAGTGCCTGAAATTGGGCTGACTCCGCAAACCATCAGCCGTTTCCAGTCACGTTTTCATGGCAATATTGTGCTGCTGCATTCTGGGCTGAATGACTCAAAACGTCTACAAGCCTGGCAAGCGGCGCAAACCGGTAAAGCTTCGATTATTCTTGGGACACGTTCTGCCATTTACACCCCACTGCCCAATCTGGGCTTGATCATTTTAGATGAAGAACACGACCTCTCTTTTAAACAACAGGAAGGCTTTCGCTATCATGCCCGTGATGTCGCGATGTATCGGGCTCATTTACAAAGCTGTCCCATTATTTTAGGTTCGGCTACACCGAGCATTGAAAGTTATGCACTGGCTGACTCAGGAAAAATGACCCGTTTAGAGCTGAATCAGCGTGCGGGTATTGCGCTGATGCCAAAGATTCATCTGATTGATCTGAAAATTGCGCAAAAGCAAAATGGCATTAGCCAAAGCCTGATTGAGGAAATTCAAAAGCGGCTAGATAAAAAAGAACAAGTGTTAGTGTTTTTGAACCGCCGTGGTTATGCACCGGTACTAATTTGTGAAAGCTGTGCCTGGCAGGCAAAATGTCCACATTGCGATGCCAACTTTACCGTGCACCGCCAACCTTATCAGCATTTGCATTGTCACCACTGTGGCAGTATTCACCGCATGCCCGAGCATTGTCCGCAGTGCAAACATACGGAACTGAAATCGATTGGCATGGGCACAGCCAAAGTGGAAGAACACCTGCAACAGCTTTTCCCCAATTTCGATGTGATTCGTGTCGATCGCGACACTACCAGTCGGGTCGGTAGCTGGCAAAAAATTTATGACAAAATCCAGAAAAGCGAACCGATTATTTTACTTGGCACGCAAATGCTGGCCAAAGGACACCATTTCCCCTATGTCACTTTAGTGGCTATTTTGGACATTGATTCAGGCTTACTCAGTGTCGATTTTCGTGCCACCGAACGCACGGCGCAATTGATTATCCAAGTTGCGGGTCGTGCCGGACGGGGTGAACGCAAAGGTGAAGTCTATTTACAAACCCTGAGACCGGATCATCCCCTGCTCAATACCTTAATTGAAAAAGATTATCGGCATTTTGCCAAGCAAACCTTAACAGAACGTCAAGCAGCACTGTTACCGCCTTTTCGTTATGCAGCATTGATTCGCTGTGAATCGAAAAGTCAGGAACAGAACCAGGAGTTTTTACAGCAGCATGCCCAGGCACTCAGACAAGTTTCTGAAAACCTGATTGATATCTGGGGACCGATTCCTGCCCCAATGGAACGTAAAGCTGGGCGTTATCAGGCGCATATGGTGCTGTTGTCGCAAGATCGTGCCCGATTACACTTTTATATTCGTGCCTGGTGGCAAAACATGTTGCATCAAAAACCCTCCAGCATGAAACTGACACTCGATATAGATCCTCAAGAATTAAGCTAAGTTAAATTTCATGTTTTACTTAATTTTTTTGAAATTAGAATAAATACCAGGACGAACTGATGTCGCTACTGTTACAAATTACGATTTTCCTTGGTGCTTCGCTACTCTTGGTGCCACTGGCCAAGCGCTTTGGAATCGCCACCGTACTCGGCTATTTGTTTACAGGAATTTTACTCGGTCCCAGTGCATTAAATCTGGCCAGTGACCCTGAATCAATTCAAGAACTGGCTGAATTTGGTGTTATTTTGTTGATGTTCATTATTGGTCTGGAGCTACGTCCACAACGCTTGTGGGAGATGCGCAAATCGATCTTTTTAATGGGCAGCTTACAGGTCGGCATTACCGGCATTATTCTGGCCATCCTTGTCTTTTTTGCCTTAAACCAAAGCCTTTCTGCCAGTTTTGTGATTGGAACTGCCTTGGCCTTATCCTCTACGGCCTTTGTCCTGCAACTGCTTGCTGAAAAACAACAACTCAACACTACCTTTGGGCAGCAATCTTTTTCGATCTTATTGTTTCAGGATATTGCCGCTATTCCGCTATTAGCGATTATTCCGCTACTCGCTGGTACTGAATCGACCCATCATGGCGTGGCCTATTTTGCCGCGATTATTGCGACCTTTAGCGGTTTGTTCCTGTTTAGCCGCTATATGATGCGTCCATTTTTCCGCTTTGTGGCAAAAAGTGGCGCACATGAACTGATTACTGCAGTCGGTTTATTTATTGTCTTGGGCGTGGTTGCGCTCATGGATGTGCTCGGGATCAGTACAACTTTGGGGGCATTCTTAACTGGCGTTCTACTGGCAGATTCTGAATTCCGTCATGAACTTGAAGCCAGTATTGCGCCCTTTAAAGGACTGTTACTGGGTCTATTCTTTATGACGGTCGGCATGACCACACAGTTATCCCTGCTGGTCAATATGCCTTGGCTGATTATTGGCGGTGCACTCATTTTAATGCTGGTCAAAAGCCTGACTCTCACGGCAATTGCCCGCTATTTAAAATATTCATGGCGCAACAGCTTGCTGCTTGCCACCTGCTTGGCTCAAGGCGGTGAATTTGCCTTTGTGGTGTTGAAAGTCGCGAGTAGTGAAAAAGTATTAACCCAGGCGATTCTTGAGCCTTTAACATTGATTGTTACACTTTCAATGGTACTGACCCCGATGCTGTACTGGCTGATTAACAGCTGGATTATTCCATTGATTGATAAAGAAAAAGCTCCTGTTTATGATGAAATTCCAGATACGCTTAACCCGATGATCATTGCAGGCTTTGGGCGTTTCGGACAGATCATTGCCCGTATCGCCCATTTACAGCATCAATCCTTTACCGCAATTGACAGCAATTTAGAAAAAGTCGATTTCGTACGAAAGTATGGCGGTACGGTATACTATGGTGATGCTACACAACCGGATATCTTACGTTCTGCAGGTGTTGAACACGCCAAAGTTTTTGTGCTGGCGATTGATGATATTGAAGACTCGATGAATGTCGCCCGTCATATTCGCTTAAACTATCCGAATCTGAAACTTTTGGTTCGTGCACGAGATCGCCATCATGTGCATTTACTGCGGGATTTAGGGGTAGAACATATCTGGCGTGAAACCTATTTGTCATCACTGGGTATGGCCTATCGTGCCTTGCGTGAATTGGATATCAGTGAAGAGGATGCTTATAAAAGCATTGAATTGTTTCGTGATTACGATGAAAAATTATTGATTCAGCAACAGCGGGTCTATACCGATGAACAAAAGATTTATGAAACTCATCGTAATGCATTGGCAGAGCTGGAACACTTATTTGAAAGTGATGCTCAAATTCGTCAAGAACCGACTGGCGTCAATTTACAACGCGGCTTAGCACATCAGCGTATTGATGTCACAAGAGATGATAGTAACTAGCTTGTGTTTTACAATGTAGACACCATTAACACGGGCTATTGGAGAAATTTATGTCTGAATTACGTCAACGCTTTTATATTGAAAATTGCCCGATTCGTGGTGAAGTGGTGCATCTTGAAAGTGTTTTGCAAACCATTCTTGCCCAACGTGACTATCCGCAAGCCATTCAGGTACTTTTAGGTGAAATGCTCAGTGCCACTGCCCTACTTGCAAGCACCCTTAAAATTAAAGGACGTATTAGCCTGCAAATTCAGGCAGCAGGTACCTTCAAATGGGCCATGGCGGAATGTAACCATTTAGGTGAATTACGTGCTTCAGCAGATTACGAAGAAGACCCGCGCTTCTTTCAAGCAGAAGACAGCAGCACGGTTTTCAGAGCGCTTGTCAGTCCGGTACTGTTTATTAATATTGAACCTGAATTTGGTGAACGCTATCAGGGCATCGTTCCAATTGAACATGACACCTTAGCCGGTTGTTTGATGCAGTATTATGATTTATCTGCACAAATTCCAACTAAAATCCGCTTGGCCAGTACTGCAGAACGTTCTGGCGGTTTACTGATTCAACTGTTACCGCGTATTAATGAAGAAGAGCAGCAACTTGTCGATGACGATCTCTGGCCACGCCTGACCATGTTGACTGACACCTTAAAGCCAGAAGAGTTAACTGAGCTTGAAGCCACAGAAATTCTCTATCGTTTGTACAATGAAGAAGATGTTCGCTTGCCAGAAGTCGAGCAATTAAGCTTTGGTTGTACCTGTTCTAAAGACCGTTGTGCCAATGCATTGATTCAAATTGGTGTTGAAGCGGTACGTGAAACCTTGGAGTTTCAAAATCCGATTACCATGGATTGCCAGTTCTGCAGTACCCGATACAGCTTTACAGCCGAAGAAGCCTTTGGATTATTTGGCAAACATCTGAGTTAATTCAACTCAAGTCGGTAAAAAAAGCAGCCATATGGTTGCTTTTTTTAATGCTAAATTTAACTTTCCTCCTGTCTATTTCCTGATTGAGATGCAAGTTTGTGACTTGTAATCTGGTTGTTTTTCAGTAAAATCCCATACCGAAATAAAGCAAAGAATGCCAATAAAGCTTTTATTTCTACTACATAAAAATAAATTAATGAGTGGAATATTTACATGAACACAAAAATAATTTTGAGTGGATTAGTACTTATTGCCAGTAGCATGATTCACGCAGAAACACCTGACTTAGCCGGCATATGGAAAACCATTGACGACAAAACAGGATATGCTCGTGCAGACGTTTTAATCACCAAACAAAAAAATGGAATTTACCTTGGAAAAATTATCAAAGTTCATGCCATTCCAAACCGCCCTGCTATTGATCATTGTGAAAAATGTAAAGGCGTATTAAAAAATGCACCCCTAATCGGTCTTCCTATCTTTTCCGGCTTTAAGCAGAACCCTAAAAATAAAGACGAATTTATTGAGGGTCATGTTCTAGACCCGCTTTCAGGTCATGTCTACCAGGGCAAAGGACGCCTTAATGTACGCGGAAATGTGCTTACACTACGCGGATTTATTGGCACAAGCCTGTTAGGTCGAACAGTGTCATGGATTAGGACTGAATAAAAATCATCTTCAGTCATCATAGGTTTTCATATCAAAACCTATGATTTTATTCAGCCCATTTCTTCATTCATTTTTATAACCTTATTCACATAATAACGTTGTTAATTTTTACTTATTTAACTGGTAATAACCGCTTAAATTCGTTATAAATAAAACCATAATTTTTTTATGCCTTTATTGTGTTAGGTATTTTTCTCTCATTTTACTTGGGGTTAAACGGTTTATGAACTCAAAATTACATACTTCTCTTTTTATGCTGTTGACTGGAACAATCAGCTTTTCTAGCTTTGCTTCTACCGATCCTTTAATTGGCAAATGGAAAACCATTGATGACCGAACGGGCTACTCATTATCGGATGTGATTATTCAAAAAGATAAGAATAATCATTATTCCGCTACAATTATTGATGTTCGCGCTGTACCCGGTGCTTATCAAAATACAGTTTGCGAAAAATGTATCGGTGCCAATAAAAATAAACCCCTTATTGGTATGACCATGCTTTCAGGTTTAACCCTGCATCCTGATAAGAATAATGAATTTATTGACGGTACTTTTTTAGATCCTGTTACAGGACAGCAATACCCTGCTCGTGCACGACTGGGCAATCATGGAAAACATTTGATTATTCGCGGATCTAAAGATGGTTCCGCTGTCGGTCGAAATATTACCTGGGTCAAAAATTAATCCTCTAAAAGCCCCGTTTGGGGCTTTTTTTAATATCAATTAATCTAAAAAAAATAAAGCAACAAACATAATTCATTGTTTATGTGAGACATTTGGCTTTTATTTGTTTGATTTTTCAAGTAATTATCGCTATAAATTAGGTGTTTTACTCTAAAACTAAAAACATTTCATTTTAAGGGGAGATTAATGAAGAAGTTATATAAAGGTATTTTCGCAGGGATAATTTTGGCAACACTTTCTTCATTAAGTTTTGCTGAAAGCGGAAATGATCCTTTAGTCGGCAAATGGAAAACAATTGATGACCGTACCGGTTATTCGCGTGCCGATGTTGAAATTAGCAAAAAACCCGATGGTACTTATGAAGGCATTATTGTCGCGACCCGCAACGTTCCGGGATCAGAAAAAATGGGGATCTGTTCCAATTGCCCGGGCAACTTAAAAAACAAACCCTTTCTCGGTTTACCTTTTATCTGGGGTTTTAAACAAAATCCGGATAACCCACGTGAATTTAATCATGGTCGAGTACTGGATCCTATTGGCGGCAAAGTCTACAAAGGTAAGGCACGTCTAAGTGCAAGTGGCAGGCATTTAAATCTTCGTGGTTATGTCGGAGTTTCAGTAATTGGACGTAGTGTAACCTGGATTAAATATTGATCTTATTCAAGATTTCTAAAGGCTCCTAAGAAGGAGCCTTTTTTTGTCATAACTTGAAACAATAAGGTACATATCTCTACACTATTTCAGTTTTATGAAAGGCACAATAATGATTAAAACATAACCAACTCTAGCTTAAGATTTTATGTCTAAAAGTCATTATGAAGTTCTTGGCATTCAGCGTAATGCCACACCCGATCAAATAAAGAAAGCCTATCGAAAATTGGCTCGAAAATATCATCCGGACGTAAGCAAGGAAGCGGATGCAGAAGAAAAAATGCAAGCGATCAACGTTGCTTATGACACTTTAAGCAATGAAGAGAAAAAAGCTGAATATGATTTTCAGCTTGATCATCCTGAAGCTTTTTATCAATCTGGGGCACAGACAGGTACAGGCGGTTTTGATAATAGCCGCTTCTACCGCCAAGGATTTGAGCAACAGGGTCATTCAGACTTTAGTGGCTTTGAAGATCTTTTCGGACGTTTCGGTTCTGGCTTTGGTGGAGGGAATTATCAATATCAAAAGCAACAAAGACAACAGCAGCGCAGTTATCAAGGTGAAGACCAACACGCCAGTATCGAAGTCGAGGTGGCGATTGCATATCACGGATCAACCCAACAGATCACCTTGCAAATTCCGACGTTAAATGCTTTTGGCGAAGCTGAAGTTCAGCGCAAAACATTACAGGTAAAAATCCCGAAAGGGATGAAAGAAGGTCAACACATCCGCCTTGCGGGACAAGGTCAAACAGGAGTCAATGGCGGAAAAAATGGCGATCTTTATATTGAAATTCACTATAAAGACACCGAGAAAATTCGAGTTGAAGGCGCAGACATTTACTACACCATCAATGTCGCACCATGGGAAGCAGCATTAGGGCAAAGTATTGAAACTTCAACGCCTGAAGGGACGAAAGTTCAGGTGAATCTGCCTAAAAATGCCAAGACAGGTCAACAACTTCGGCTAAAAGGCAAAGGGATACCCAGCAAAACACCAGGTCATTTATTCCTGGTCTTAAATATCGTGTATCCAGCTGCGCAAACTGAACATGAACAGCAGGCTTATCAAGCTTTTGCGAAAGCTTTTTCAGCATTTAAGCCTCGCAATGCTTAAGGAGAGAATCATGACCACTATTCATTATCGTGAAATTATATGTGATGGGTTTAATCATGCGGAAGTCATTGATGAGCATCATAGTTTTGATTTAAAGCATTTTGCTGATGCCTGTGGGCAAAGTCCGGAATGGGTTTTACAACTTCTTGAATACGATATTTTAGACACCCGCCCAGAAGAACGTATTCACCAGTTCTTTGGTGATGACGTTTCTCGTGCGCGTCGGGCTTACCGTTTACAACGCGACTTTGATGCCAGTCTTTCCGCGGTGGCGATGATGTTGGATTTAATCGACGAAGTACAACAATTACGCAAGCAAGTTAAACACATGAATGTAAAAGACTCTTGATTGAGCCTTTAAAACTGAATCGTACTGCTCTATAGGGACAAGTATGTAGGTGTTATTTTTATCCTAAAAACCCATTTTGTGAGAATAATTTAGGCTTATGAAAACCAAAGAATGCAATAAAAAAGTGAAAAAGATGTTTCCTGAACATCAGGAACTGATCCATAAACTACGTCATGATGACCCTCATTTTGCCAAGATATTTGAGAGTCATCAGGAGCTGGATAAAGAAATCGCTCAACTTGAACTCAATCCTGTCAATCTGATCAATGATGATATTGAGTCAATGAAGCGCAAAAAACTAAAAATAAAAGATGAGATTTATAAAATACTGACGCGAACTGCTCAAGTGGTTAATCTTTCTTAACTTTTAACCTTAATAAGAAAAGACAGATCATTCCACTTATCTGAGTTTAAGTTTAGGGCAACCTATCTGGTTGCGCTTAAAAACAGGATTGCTTTTTATAAAAGCGATTTATAAAAAGCAAACCCCTATTTTAACTTGGTCAGTTTTTCGACTTCTTTCATGGTTTCTTTAACCGATTGCTTAATCGGCTCATAATCCAGGAACCAGAATAGATTCACACGCTGATCTTTATGTTGTTGGGCGAGTAAATCAATCACGCTCTTTTCCCCTCGCCCAACCAAATGTCTGCGATAAAAATAATAGACTAGCAATACAGTGGTGATGAGCATGACGATCAACATGCTCCAAAATCCGGTGGGTGATTTCAAGCCTGGAATAAACTCAAAGTTCATCCCATACACGCCGGTCAATAAAGTGAGCGGTGCAAAAATGGCGGTAATAATCGCCAGGATACGCATATTTTCATTGGTTTGATTGGCGATGGCTGAAAAATGCAAGTCGATTGCAGCTTGAATAGAAGCGCGCAGACGAATGGTATGTTTTTGAATTCTTTCCACATGGCTGACTAAATCATTCATACGGACCAGCATGATATCCTGTCGTTCAAACTTCTTCTTGCCTTTTAAATGCGGGTAATTATCGACAATTTCATCACGCAGTTCTTGTAAAGCATCAATTTGTTCTTCACAGAGATTTTCTACTTGCTGAAAAGACATGCTTTCTTGCAACAACTGATTCCACTTGGTAAACCGGCGATGACCTTGTAACAATTCCTGCTGCCAAAACTCAACCCGTCGGGTCAGCGGCACACGTAAATCCAGATAGCCATCGACCATACTGTTCAGCAAGCGCAAAGATAAATCGAGTGGCGTAAGAGGAAGTTTTCGTGACTTATTTTGTTCTTGAGTGGAACGGATAAAATTGGTTTCAATACGGGAAATATAATTTTCTATCGCTTTATTACCTTGCTCACGCACCGTAATCAGCACTTGATGCGTCATGATAAAACTAATTGGTGTGGTGGCTAAACCAAACATGTTTTCATGTAGTTCAAGCGCCTGCTCACCCGTTTCTATTTCATCATCTGGGGTAATGAGTTTACGAAAAATAAGTAAATCATAGTCATCCATAGTATCAAATGCGCAGGGATGCTCTAAATTCAGAATATCTCTGACATGAAATTCGTTTAAGCACACAGGTGTATGCTGATATATTTCTTTTTGCCATGCCTCCGCACGAGTGACCACATCTCCCCGAGTGCAATCGATCCAGATAAATTCAGGTTCGGCTTCAGCATTTAGCTCTTTTTGTACAAAAATATGATGCTCTGTCGGATGTTGGTAGAAATAATAAACCTGCATTAAAACAATTCTCTATTCACAATTTTGCTTTTTTGTTGTTACTCGACAGAAACCTGAGCAATCCAATCTATCGGTCTTAAAATTATGAGCTGCGCTGAAAACTTAAGCAATCAAATAACACCTTATTTCCAAATCTCAATCTAAGTTAAATCCCAAAAAAAAGCCCTGAGCAAGCCAAAGTGATGACTTTGACGAAGCTCAAGGCTTTTCATAGATTTTCATTCACATGAGTTAACTCATGTGAATATTCAAGACATTAAACTTGTTCGATGTCTTTCATCGTCAATTTAATACGACCACGGTTATCAACGTCAGCAACTTGTACTCTAATTTCCTGACCTTCTGTCAATACGTCTGCAACATTGGCAATACGTTCGTTAGAAATTTGAGAAATATGAAGTAGGCCGTCAGTACCTGGCATGATGTTTACAAACGCACCAAATTCAACGATACGAATCACTTTACCCACGTAAATTGTACCTGGTTCGATTTCAGCAGTAAGCGCCTGGATTTTAGCAACCGCAGCAGCAGCAGCCGCTTTAGTTTCACCAAATACGCGAACTGTACCGTTATCTTCGATATCAATTGCAGCTTTAGTTTCTTCAGTAATCGCACGAATCGTCGCGCCGCCTTTACCGATTACATCACGGATTTTGTCCGGGTTGATGTTGATCACTTGGAATGTAGGCGCATGCATAGAAATTTCAGGACGAGCGCGTGAAATCACTTGGTTCATTGCGTTCAGGATGTGCATACGACCCGCATAAGCCTGGTTCAATGCAGCTTCCATGATTTCTTCAGTGATACCTTCGATCTTGATATCCATTTGAAGCGCAGTAATACCGTTTGCAGAACCGGCTACTTTAAAGTCCATGTCGCCTAAGTGATCTTCATCACCCAAGATGTCAGAAAGAACTGCGAAACGCTCGCCTTCTTTCACTAGACCCATTGCGATACCTGCAACTGGCGCTTTCAATGGAACACCTGCATCCATAAGTGATAATGAAGCACCACATACAGAAGCCATTGAAGATGAACCGTTAGATTCAGTGATGTCAGATACGATACGGATGACGTACGGGAAGCGGTCAGCTGGTGGAAGCACGGCTTGAACACCACGACGCGCCAAACGGCCATGACCGATTTCACGACGTTTAGGACCAGATTCACGACCCGTTTCACCTACAGAGTATGCAGGGAAGTTGTAGTGCAACATGAAGTTGTCAGTTTTAGTACCTGACAACGTGTCAACCATCAATGCATCACGTGTGTTACCCAAAGTTGTAGTAACTAATGCTTGAGTTTCACCACGTGTGAATAATGCTGAACCGTGTGCACGGTCAAGAACGCCCACTTGTACGTCTAAGCCACGAACAGTTTTCGTGTCACGGCCATCAATACGCGGTTTACCAGACAAGATATTGTCACGAACGGTACGGTATTTTAAGTCTTCGAATAATTCGTTCACTTCATCAGCAATACCCGTTTCGTCATTTTCTGGAACGAATTGAGCAATGGCTTCAGCATAAAGTGCATCAAGCGCCGCATAACGGTCTTGTTTTACTGCAATAGTGTACGCTTCAGAGATTTTCGCTTCGAATGCTTCTTTCAATTGAGCAAGAAGTGCTTCATTTTTAACTGGAGCAGTCCAAGTAGATTCAACCGCACCTGCAGCAGCAGCAAATTCTTTAATCGCTTGAATCGCGATTTGCATTTCGTCATGACCGAAAAGTACAGCACCCAACATTTGATCTTCTGAAAGCTCTTTCGCTTCAGATTCAACCATAAGCACTGCAGATTCAGTACCCGCAACAACAAGATCAAGATCAGATTCTTTCAATTGTTCGTAGTTCGGGTTAAGAATGTATTCGCCGTTAATTAAACCAACACGCGCACCCGCGATTGGACCACGGAAAGGCGTACCTGCAATTGACATTGCAGCTGAAGTACCGAGCATTGCAGCAATGTCAGCATCCATCGTTTTATCAGAAGAAATAACAGTTGCTGTTACCTGGATTTCGTTGAAGTAACCTTCTGGGAACAACGGACGAATTGGACGGTCGATTAAGCGTGAAATTAAAGTTTCAGCTTCAGACGCACGGCCTTCACGTTTACCATAACCACCTGGAATACGACCGGCAGCATATTGTTTTTCTTGATAGTTAACAGTAAGTGGGAAGAAGTCCTGACCTGCTTTTGCTTTTGGTTGAGCAACAACAGCAACAAGTACAGTTACACCGCCCATAGTGATTACAACTGTGTTTGCTTGACGTGCAACACGACCAGTTTCTAGTACAACCTGGTGTTGACCGAACTGGAATTCTTTACGAATAATATTAAACATCGACATGTATTTTTGTTTCCTGATTTTATTCTAGTGGAGACCCCTAAGGTTTGGCATTCACATTACTCAGCTGTAAGTATAAATGACAAAGCTTAGAAGCCGACCTCACCAGATTGTCAAAACACTAATTTAAGACACAAAGAAGGAGCGAAACAATCGCCCCTTCCCAATACCTGGCCGAAGCCAGGTAGACTTTCTTTTTCAGTCTGACAGCATTCAAAATGCAATAGTCCGAAAAATAAGTTTAATCGAATTAACGACGTAAACCTAAAGCAGTGATCAAAGCGCCGTAACGAGTAGTGTCTTTACCTTTAAGGTAGTCAAGAAGCTTACGACGTTGGTTAACCATACGGATAAGACCGCGACGGCTATGGTGGTCGTGTTTGTGTTCTTTAAAGTGACCTTGCAAATCATTGATTTGTGCAGTCAACAAAGCTACTTGTACTTCAGGTGAACCAGTGTCGTTTTCAGCGCGAGCATATTTAGCAACGATCTCTGCGCGATCTGCGTTTGTTAAAGCCATTCGATTTCTCCGAGATGCTTAAAAAATTACATATGATAGGAATCAATTGATCACTCAATTGACTGCCGTGCATCACTACAGCAAGTGCGCTATTTTAAGGGAAAAGTCAGGTGATTGCAAAAATAGAAACATGTTTTCATCTTTTTATTTCAATTCGCTGATCAGCTACAGTTTTTATTTTTCTATCTTTAAATTTAGCTTAGCAATCCAGCAATGAAATCACGTCCTCCAGATCGGTTTTTCATTCTTTTTTATATGTTGGGAAGCGTCATCCTAAGCATTCGCATCCATTGCATACATCATCCCCATACAGGATAAAAAAAAGCCCAAGCTAGGCTTGGGCTTTTTTTGCGCTGTAGTTTCTTATGTTTTAATAATTATTATTTTATTTATAGTAATAATGTTCGCTGTTTCGCGGTTATTATTATAAACAATCCCTGTGTAACTAGTACTTCCCTGTGTGATCGATTTTGCCATAAAGCTTTATGTAAAGAAGTCGCCTTTTGCGTATCTATTTGTAAGCTTTTACGTACATTAATTATTTTTTTATTACCCAATTAATGTGACCCACCTAACAATAGTATTTAAATACAATAACTAATCGTTAATTTAATATCTATCGAATACAAACCCTGACATTTGAACCCACTTTAAAAATAAACCCACTGATATTTTTAGTGTCCATGACAGATTAAGCAAATCATTTTGTGAAAAGTGATATTTTTTACATATAAAAAAGCCCTGTAGTCTCTCCCAAAACTACAAGGCTTAGCGGCTGTAAGTTTCCTCTTTTACTTACTTCACTGTAAGTTCGCTGTCTCTCGACATTATTATTATATTTTATGGCGATTTTACCCAACTTTCCGTGTTGAGCTTTTTATGTGCAGCCATCATCTCAAAAACATTCATAAAGCTCTATGCGGCAATTTCTCGAATCGCTGTAAGCAATTTCGTACAAAAGCAAAGTTTATTTATTTATAGTTAACAATTTAGTCAATAACTTAGAAATTATTAATCTTCTCTAATAACCCGCTTTTTCTCATAGTTTTAACGGTTAAAGATTGTACTAAAGCGTCTTGATCTGCCAAAAGACTCACCACCTTTTTGGCACGGGTAATGGCGGTATACAGTAATTCTTTACTTAATAAATCCTTTGCCGTTTCATCTAAAACCACTGCGGTATGGGTAAATTCTGAACCTTGCGATTTATGAATCGTCAGCACAAATGCCGTTTCAATACTTTTCGGTAAGCGGGTAGCAGGTACCCATTTTTCCAAACTTGGGAAATAGACCTCAAACTGTGATTGTCCATCTCGACTGCGTTTAAAACAGATCCCGATATCACCATTCGACAAGCCCAGTTGATAATCGTTATACGTCATCATCACTGGACGACCGACATACCAATCCCCTTGCTTGCTCATCTGTAGTGATAAAGCATCGAGTAAGCGTTGTTCGATGTGTAGATTCAGCTGGGTCAAACCCAAAGCACCATGTCGAATGGCAGCCAAAATTCGGTAATCATCAAAAACTTTGACTACTTGTGGTACCCAAAGTTCCGGTTCATCGGCAGTTAAATAACTTTTCAAGACTTCAATATAAGGTTGATACCCCAACATCAGTTTGTCGTAATAGGGGGTTCGGTCAAATTGCTTGGACATATGCTGTGGCAGATATTCCAGCTGAATTTGATCCTCCATGTCAGATTGAAGGGATACAGATTTTATCTCACTCGGATGAACCACTTGCTCGGCAAACTTCCCTAACAATGCTACGCCATTTTGAGTGGGTTGTTGCTCTTGAATAAATTTCGCCATTTGCCCAATCAATGCACCCTCTTTAAAACGGCGACTGGTGACCAAATTCACCCGATTCTCGGCTAAAGCGGGGACTTGCTGTAAATCTGCCAGCACTGAACCGACATCGACTGCTGCCAACTGATCCGCATCGCCCAATAAAATTAACCGTGCCTGATCAGGCACCGCAGACAACAACATATTGGCCAAACTTAGGTCCAGCATCGAGGCTTCATCGACCACAATCACGTCATACGGCAAAGGTTGTTTGGCATGAAAACGTGGCTGATAGTTAGTTCCCAAACCCAATAATCGGTGAATGGTAATCGGATTGAGTTGTTTTAAATCATCACTGACCAAATCCTGCAACTTTTCGTCATTCAGCGAGTTTTGCAGCGCCTCTTTCATACGCTGTGCCGCTTTACCCGTCGGTGCTGCCATGGCAATACGGATATTCGGCAGCGCCTGATTCAGCACGGCAATAATACGTGCCAGCGTGTAGGTTTTCCCTGTCCCCGGTCCACCGGTAATAATATTCAGTGCTTGCTTCGCCACCATACTTAAGGCTTGAATTTGGTGTTCATCTGTTAATAAATCGGGATAAGCCGAAATATCAACGGCTTCGATATTTTGCTGTTTTAAACGTGCCACTTGTTGAGCCAAAGACTGTTCCAATGCCCAATAGCGATATAAATACAAACGATTGTCTTCATAAACAAAGGGGGCAATCTGCTGCTGAATATTGGATACTGAAACCACTAAATCATTCAGGGTATCGGCTTGTGCTTGAGTTGCAGAAATACAACTATCGCCTTGTTGAATCGCTTCCAGAACTTGCTCGATAATATCGCTGCTATTTTCCTGCTGTGATGCATGACTAAAAGGTTTCTGGCGAATAAACTGACTCCAAGTGCTGATCCATTCAGCGCTTTGACCCTCTTTATATTGTTTATTTTCCACACATTTACCCTCAAGGTTATCCACAGCTTAATTTATTGTTTACAATCTACTAATTTCGATAAATTAAGCGATTTTGCTGCTTTTATCTTCAGCAAAGTAGCCCAAAATAGCATCAAGACGCAGGACAAATTCGGCATCCGGTTTCCAGTGATAAAAACCGTGTTCAGCTTGTCCATTCATGCCGCGCAAATACAAATAACTTGCACCGCCCAAATGCGTCTCAATGTCATAGTTCTGCATTTGAACCGTTAAATAACGATGCAACGCCACCAGATACAGGCCTGCCTGCAACCAGTAACTGGCTTGCGACATACTTTGCCTGATTGCCGTTCCGGCATAATGCGATTGATCGGTGCCTAAAAAGTTACTTTTATAATCGGCAATGTGATATTGCTGACCATCAAAATAAACCAGATCAATTGAACCGGTTAAATAACGTGCAGAATTAGCTTGGTTAAAATCCAGCATCTCTATGCCATATTCTGCGTACAGTTGATGAATACGTTGAATCGCCAAGACATGATCGGACAGAGACAAATAAAATGGAAATTCAGCCAGATGTTCATGTTCGGTCAGTTGATTCAGCTGAAAATCCTGATGCAAAGGTGTGACTAAAACCTGTTGCAACCATTCCCCCATCCAGGTAATCAGCTGTTCTTCATCCTGCTGCTGAAATTCCTGTTCATATTTAGCACAGAGTTCTAACCATAAACCTGGATAGTCATTTTTAAAACGGCGGCGAATCTCCAAAGGCCAATCCTGTTGATCTTTGAAATCGATATGTTCAAAAATTTCATGCAGGAAGGTTCCCGCCACAGTGCCCATCGGAAAGTTACGCTTGATCCATGACAAGGGTTGGTTCGAAACGGTTTCAAGCGGTTCAATCACGTGAATTTCATCCGCTGCACTGAGCATTGGTTCGGTATTGACCGCCAAAGCATCCATCGCTTGTTTACGGCTTAAATGCTGTGCCAGTGCACTGAAACTGGTTTTGGAACGTGGATAAAAACGCTGCGTGGGAAATTCCAAAGCCTGTAAAGGTAAAACTTCTTGCTGCTGTTTGGGCTGTAACTTGATCGGCTTCTCATTCAGCAAAGCTTCATCTGCACTCCCCGGATGAGCAAAAGTTTGTGGTGCTTGCCCACGCCAGAATGCCAAACCATGATTTGATTTACCGTCCTGATCCTGCAACATGGCGTAGACACGATGGCTGGCTCGGGTCAGTGCCACATACCAGAGTCGATGTTGCTCCGCCACAGCACGTGCATTGTGCTGATCAATTGCAGCTTGTTGCAGCAAGTTCTTGTCATTCACCGCAACCACACGCTGTACTTCAACTTTACCTGTCACCGGATGGACATGATCTACGGTGGAAAAATTCAGGGTTTTGTTCATTTCCTTGAAGTCTTTATCAGCCCCCAATAAAAAGACAATTTTAAACTCCAGCCCTTTGGACTGATGAATGGTCATCAATTGCACTCCTGCCTCATTCGACAGTTTACGCTCCAGTTCCCACTCCCTTTCCGCCGGAGATTGCAGTTGTTTTAAATACCAGTGATAGAGCTTTTGTGCGCCTTGGTATTGTTCACTGTGCTGACTGAGTAATTCGGTCAGATGGCGCAAATTCACTACCGTGCGTTCATTATCCCGGCTTTGGCTCGCTACCAAGTTTTTCCAAACTTGAAATAGGTTTAGACAATACTGCCAAGCCGTTAAAAAACCTTTTTCCAGCCACATTTCACGAATGCAGTCAAAATCGTAAATGAACTGGCTTAAACCATCCGCCTGCGCTTCAAGTTGAATCAGCTGCTGTAAATTAAAACCCAATAATCGGCTGAGTAAAGCACGCTTAATTTTGCCTTCATCATAAGGATGCATAATGGCAGCCAGCACTGCACCAACATCTTTGGCAACCTGATGATCAAACACGCTGCGTTTCGATGGGCGATTGACCCGAATACCTAAACGCTCCAATTCATATTGGACTTTGTCCAGACCATCATGGTTTTTCGATAAAATCGCGATGTCATTTTCAATCAGATATTTCGGTCCAGTTTTTTCTGCCAGATAGAGTTTTTCTTCTATGCCCTGATTGAGTAAATCCCGAATTTTCCATGCGACCTGAATCGGCTCTGCTTTTTTATCACTCAATTGTACCCAGCGTAAGGGTTGGTGATTTTCACCTTGTCCATCAATCAGCGGTGGATGGGGACGAACACCGACTTCAACTGGACTGTAAAACACCTCTTCACCAAAATCCATCTGGCGCTGGAATAAAGCATCGACAGCTTCTACTAACGCTTTAACTGAACGATGGTTGTGTCGCAAACTGTATTCCTGACCTTGTTTGGACAGCACATCAGCACGAGCCTTGTTATAGGTCAGCATGTCGCCACCGCGAAAGCCGTAAATCGCCTGTTTCGGGTCACCGACCATGATCATGCAGCCTTGCATATAACGCTTCTGATCACGCCAGATCTGCGACAGCATATCGTCCTGATCCTGGTTGGTATCCTGAAATTCATCCACCAAAATCAAGGGATAATGTGCCTGCACAAACTTGGCAAAACGCAAACCTTGCTCGCCTTGCAGTGCTTCCGACAATGTCCGAATCTGCTGGGCAAAGGTGGTTTCACTTTTCTGCTGCAGCACTTGCGGTAAACGCTTTTTCACTTCGCGGCTTAAATAAAATTTCAAATAGGCATCCAGTAAATCCAGATCCATATTCAGTTTGGACAAAGCCTCACAAAAACTTTTCAGCGATTGAATCACCCCATGCTGCTCGAACTGATTCAGCACATCTTCAGCACATTTATTCAGGACTTTTTTAGTGGCGAGATCGGTCAGGTTTTTCAGGGTCTTTTCAAAATGCGGTGCAAATAAAGCATAGCTGCGCTGTTCAGCCAAAGCCTGAATAAAAGCCGGTAAATCATCACATAGCGTGCGTTGCATCAAGCCATCGCTACGCCATTTTTTACCAATCACCGAATGATATTGTCCATCAGCCGAATAGTATTCGCTCAAGGTGGGAATCAGGCTTAAATCCAGCTGAATAAAGTTATCCACCAGCTGTTCAAACTGGTTTAAATCCAGTTCTGGCGCAGTGACTTCCTGAAACTGTGCCGAAGCAAAGTTCAGGGTATTTTCCACCACAGGGACATAAGCGTCCTGCGATTTTAACTTTTGATTAAGCAGTAGATAATTGACCACATTTTGCGGTTGCAACTGAATCCATTCACGTAATACATCATGAATCAGCTGATGGGTATAATTCTTGGCATCATCGGTGATATCGGCACGTTCAATTTTGCCACTTTCAAATGAAAACTCACGCAACAGCTTTTGACTGAAACTGTCCAGTGTCCCCACGAACAGTTCATCCAGCTGATCAAGCACCAGTTTTAAACGTTCACGGGCAAAATCCACGCGTGTTGCATAATCGGTCAGGACTTTTTGAAATAAGGGATCGGTTTCAGAGGCAATTTTGGCTTGAATTTCAGCATCAGTTAATTTTTGGCAGCTTTCAAAATAACGTAAGGTTTCAACCAAACGCAGTCGAATCCGGTTTTTCAGTTCTGCTGCAGCTTTACGGGTAAAAGTGGTGGCAATCACCTGATTCGGCAGATACTGATTCAGTAAAATCCGCACCATCAAACTGGACAGGGTAAAGGTTTTCCCTGTACCGGCCGAAGCCTCAATCCAGTGCAAGCCTTTGAATTGCATATCCACAATCGGGTTAAAGGAAATCTTTCTTAAACTTTGAGGATGATTCATTTATTGTTATTCCTCAATCACTTGTTGATGCCAGAACACGGGCTGATAAAGCTGATAGGAAAATTGCGCGCAGGCATCTTCAAGCAATGCAGTCGCATCCTGTTCCTGTAAAATAAACTGCCAGTCACGGTGCATTTTGGTGGCTTCATTATCTGCGACAGAAAAACCGCTGAACTTGCCATCTTCATGCCAGTCTTTATAGATCACATCCATATCATCAATGCACATCTGGTTCTGTTCATTCGGTTGCCAGTCATGCTGTTTGTCTTTTTCAGCAATTTTAAGCAGCAATGCCGCAGGCAAAACCAGCGGTTGGCTTTGCCCGTATTTCCAGGCCGCCAGCCAGTGATCCAGCCACTCGCGTGCTTTATTCGAGGTGACGCCATGACATAAAATGGTTCGGTCACTGAACACCACAATCCGTGCCAGTTTTTCGCCACCCTCACCCATGTTCAGATAAGCCAGCCAAAGCAGATATTCCAGCCAGACTTTGGCGCGACGTTTGGCACGTGCACTCGATGCTTCCAGACTGACCCATTTTTCAGCACTATTTTTCGGCAGGTTGATGTTCATATAAACATGATCATTGACCTTCCACACTTGCTGCGTGGTCGGCGTGACTTCAGGAGCATATTTCAACAATCGTGCTTTTAAACGTTCTTGCTCCACCACGCTCATCTGCCAGCTACTCTGTTGCAGCTTGCCAATCGGCAATTGATCCATCAGTAATTCAGGTTGCGCGGCACCCTCCTGCTTTTGCAAGAACTGGCGCACGGCATAACGTCCTAAACCATCCAGTAACAAAGGTTCTTGCACCGCGGGTAAATCTTCAGGATGCAAATTTTCCACACCGAGCGTTTTTAAATATAAGCGTGCCGGGAAGGTCACATCCTGAATCCATTGATGACTGTCCAGCACCTGAACATCTTGCTGCAGATTTTGATAGGGCGTATTCACCCAAGACAAGCGCTGTCCCGTGGCATGCCGCAGTTGCCCCGCCACACAGAACCATTGATCCTGATAACGCACTGGCCGAGCCGATTCAAATCCCGCCGGATCAAAGGGTAATAAAGGATGCACATGATAAAGTGACTGCAGTTGTTCAGGCACCTCCACCCCATTGATCTCCACGGTTGCATCCGCTTCTGTATCGGGCTGTTTGGTCTGAACAATAAAGGCCAGATGCTGAATCAGTTCCTGTAACACGGTCGACGGATCACGTACTTCACCATCATTAATATCGAAGCCGTTATAAAACAGCCACAGGTTATCCTGTGCCAACAGCAGATTATCTAAAAATGCCCCCTGATCATCTTCCAGGCGGGAACGATCGCCCAACTGGGGTTTCAGTAAATCCATCAAATCGAAGGGTAAATGTTGGGTTCGATTCGGAAACTTGCCGCTGTCGAGTCCAAGCATCACAATCAATTTATACGGCACAGGACGGATCTGCCCGATCTGGCTAAAGGTAATCTGTCCAGTCGGTTCAGCATGTTCCAGCTGTGCTTCCAAAGTAGTGTTAATTTCCGCCAGCAAATAAGGCAACGGCAAACTTAGGCTGCGCAAGGCATGATGATCATGCTCATCATAGAAACTCGCCAGTGTCAGCATTCGTTCCTGTTTTTTAATAATTTTATAAACAGCCGTTAAGGATTCAACACCGGCCTGTTCAAACTCGGCAATGTCCTGCATCAGGCGTTTGAGCCATTGCTCTACAGCTACAGTCTGACCTTGCTCATGCGCAATCATCCAGTCACGGCGGGCATCAAAATCCTGATAAATCTGAATCAACTTGGCAATCAGCTCAAAGTCGCTTGGCAATACTTTGGCAAAACTCAGCGTGCCTTGAAACAAGGTATGTTCGGGAATGGCAATCCCCAAAGCCAAACGATCAAGCGCGAATTTAAAACTAAAACGATAGTCTTCATCGCCTGCAGACAAACTGCGTTGTAAATGCTCTGCATCCAGTCCACGTTTAAAGCCGGCATCCACCAGCAATTCAGTGATACGTTCAATTGAATTGACTTCTAAAGCGTAACGCTGCTGGGTAGCACCCAGACTAAGCCAATCGGCAAAATCCTCAATGGTAAAACGCCCTTGAATCAATTCAATGCGCCCCAGCACCGCTTTCCAGGCGTTCAGCGCATCCAGCTGGGTCACGCCGGCAATTTTAATCGGCAAATAAACACTGTCTTTGGAGAGTTGATGACTGCTGCCCGTTTTTTGATGAATCAGATCACGTTCACTGGGTGGTGGTGCAAATACACTGCGAATCAGCGGTTCAAGTTCACTCAAGCTTGGGCTTAAAACCAAGATGTCACTTGGCCTGCGTGGTGCATCTTTTGTGCCTTGCGCTAACCAGTGAATCAGCTGTTCTTTTAAAACTTCAAGCTGGCGCAAACTGGAATGGCAGACATGAATCTGTATCGAATCATCCTGCTCATCCAAAATATATTGATGCTGTTCAGGCTCGACCAGATACAACACATCCGACTGAATTTTACCGAGCAGATTCTGTTTATATTCATCGACAAAGACATCTGCCCAGACCCCATCTTCGCCTGAAGACAAGTTGGACAACAAGGAAAAATGATCACGTGCCTGTTTACCAAAACGGGTCAGTAACGGATGACGTGACTCACGCTGTTCAGCATTAAAGTTTAAGGTAAATTCCTGAAAGAATTTTTCAATATCAGCATCACTGGCTTTCGGGTTTTTGGCAATAAAGCGTTCTTTGACCCGTACGTCATAGCGTGCTTTCCAGTTCGGATCCACACTGTCTGCCCAATATTCTTGCGAAGGGTTGTAATGCAGAATATAAATATCGATGTACTGCCCCAAACGGCGTAAAAACTCCAGTTGCATCGGCGGTAAATCGAGTAAGGTAAAAATCACCAATTGTCGCGGCAGTTTTTTTAAGGCCACTTTACGTGTTTCTGGATCATCCAGAATTTCCCAGAACATCGCATCAATACTTTGCATTTGTTCAAAGTCCTGATGAAACACTTCCTGCCATAACCAGCGCTGCCAAGCTTCCAGTTCGCGTGCCTGATTCAGGGTAAATTCAGAAATTTCAGTATTGGTTTTAAAGAACATATCTTCAATAGAGAGTTCTTTGTTTTGCCCCCAAGCCTGTAACCAGTTGCTTGGACAACTGCACATATTCGGTGGACAATTTTTCTGGCAATGCCCGCGATATTCCATGTAATGACTAAACAGACGTGATACCTGTTCCGCCACCCAATACAGCATGCCCTGCTTTTTCAGCTGTTTTTCTACGCCTTGTTCCAAACGATCGGCACTGTCATAAATCCGTTGCACAATGGAATGTAAAGGATGATCTAAGGCTAAAGGATTTTGTTCGGCCTGAATAAAGGTTTTCAGCGCCTGAAACACGCGCCACTTAATAATAATGCGGGGAATATTGGCTTTACGGACTTGTTCTTTTTGATCGACCAGCACCCATTGATAAGCTGACCACTGAAAACCACGAATACGGTGATGAAACTGGGTATTGGCACTGATGCCTTTTTGTTCTGCCAGTTTTTGCGTGAGCCATGTTTCCATAGCATGTGATGGCACAATAAAATGCTGGGTTTGCAGAACCTGAAAAGGCGTATTAGCAGGCTTATTCACGGTCGTCAGCATGGCATGTACCAGTACATCAATACGCTGACTTTGAATCACATGAATTGCCATTAATTACCTACTCCTGTTTTTTTCAAAATTAAATATCTACAAAACCACAAAGATTATTTACTATACATCTGCATCTGTCTATGTCACTTTTAGGTGGTCATTGAATTTAAAAATGCTTTGAAATTCACACCTTAATGATGGTTGAATAGAACAAATAACACGAAATTTAAGGTATTTACATGATGAAAATAGATAAAATTCCAGACTCAATAGACCCAGCATTAGATTTGGAAGCCATTCGTGCGGAATGCTTAGAACTTGTCAAAAAACGTGCTTACTGTTCTGCAGGTGCTGCAGTAGTACCTGTTCCGTTTCTGGATGTTGTCATCGACGTCGGAATTTTGTCACAACTCATTCCAGAAGTGAATGCACGTTTTGGTTTGGCCCCTGAACAAATCAGCGTCTATGATCCAGAAACCAAACAAGTGCAGTGGAATGAACTGCGTAAACGTGGGGTCGAGTTTTCTGGTTTGGTGGTTGCCCGTACTGCGGTCAAAAAATCCCTCAACAATGTGGCAGCAAAGGTCATCACCAAACAAGTGACTAAATTTATCCCCTTAGGCGGACAAATTGTTGCGGCAAGTTTAGGCTATTTTGTGATGAAAAAAGTCGCTGGAGCCCATGTAGAAGAATGTTACAAAATTGCCAATGGTATTCAACAAAAACAAAAAGCACAGGTGGTGAATTAAACCATCTGTGCTAAGTGGTGGATGATCAAGGCAGATTAATCTCTCCGCTGAGAGTCTTAATTCGCTCTCAGCTGTTTTAAAATGGCTCGTAATACTTCTAAACGTGCCGTATTTTTATCATTCGTCGCAATAATATACCAAGGAGCATGGGCTGTACTTGTTCTTTCAAACATATCTGCTGCGGCACTTAAGTATTCATCCCATTTTTCACGATTACGCCAATCATCTGCGGTAATTTTGAAGCGTTTATGCGGGGTTGCTTCACGTACTTTAAAGCGCGCCTCTTGTTCATCCTTACTAATCGCCAGCCACAATTTAATCACCACCGTTCGACTATTGACTAAATCTTTTTCAAAACGGTTAATTTCATCATAGGCACGTTGCCATTCGGCCTCGTTGACAAAACCCTCAACACGCTCAACCAATACCCGGCCATACCAGGAACGGTCAAAAATGGTAATATCCTCCTCCGTTTGTAACTTGGTCCAAAAACGCCATAAATAGGGATGACGTATTTCATATGTCTCAGGCGCTGAAATGGGGTGAATATCATATTCACGTGGATCAAGATTTTTGACAATGCGTTTAATCGCTCCGCCTTTACCTGCCGCATCCATTCCTTCCAAAACAACAATGGCCTTAAGATCATCAAAACGTAGGGCTTCTGCCACCTTAATAGACAGGTTTTTCAGCTCTTTTTTATAATCTTCTTTGGTAATCGGCTGATTTTCAGGATGCAATAACAGTTCTGGAACAGCAGCTTGTTTCCACGTGGCTGTGCTTTGACTTAAATGTTTAGGACAATGCTTCATGGCTGCCAAAATGGTCTGCGCAAATTGTTGATCTCGCGTTTTTTCATCTTCACAATCGATAATTGTCCAGTCTTGGGTAAAGCGCTGACGCAGCTTTTGCACGTTGTCATATTGTTTTTTATTGCGCCAGTCCAGACCATGCAATTTGTGCCAATGCACTTCACTCGGATCAATATTGTCAAGTCGTTTCTGCAAAGATTTCCACGACAAGTCAAACCAGACTTTAATCACGTCAACATGATTGTTTTTTAAATCCTGCTCAAAAGCACGCATATCTTCAATGTATGCATCAAACAGCGTTTCATCCAAGGGCTTGGACACATGCAAGGCAGTGACCAGCAAATCAGTGTACCAATTGCCAAACATCACCATAATTTCACCTTCGGCAGGAATAGAAGGTGCGTAAGGCTGCCAAAAAATTTGCTTCTGATTCAACATGATTGGTGGATCTGCTTTGACTCGCAAATAACGGGGATCAACCCATTCACGGAGTTGCTTGACTGACTCCCCCTTGCCCGCCAATTCAATTCCATTGACTAAAACCAGAACACTTTTAGCATTCTTTTGATCGCGGGTATTTTTTAAAAGATATTGTGCTTCAATCAGATTCAAGGAGAGCTCATCTTCATCCAGCAGCTGACTTTCTATTTTTTCTGAAGGCATATAATTCTCAAATCTATCGTTCTTCATGGCAGTATAGCGAAGCTGAATACGACACAACATAGCAAGATGTGCAGTTTATGTTGCTTAGAATTGCTTATTTCCAGATCAAACTGACCTGTTTAAAATCATTTTTTCATCATTTTGTCATAGCAGCTTTGTCAATCTACCTCTAAGATTTACCCAACTGAAAAATAATAGGGACGCATAATGTCGAAACTGGCTGCATTGGATGACTTGTTAGAGTTGTACTATCAATTGAATTATCATCAAAACCCTGACATTTTCCAACGTCTTCAAGATGTGCAAGCCTGGCAAAAAAACCGCATGCAAAACACGCATGTCGAACAGTTTTCAGAAAAACACAATATTTTAATGTCTGAATATTTTCTGAATCGCCTGTATGGCGGTCCAGATTTCGATGCCCTGGCAGAGCAAATTGCACGTTTAGCGAAATATGCACACAAAGCCGAAAAGCTACTTTCTGAAAATGCCATTAAAACAGGAACATCAAGTGTGTCTTTGGCGATTTTAGCAGTCCAACTGGATGAACAAGTGGCAATGCAATTGCTCGAAGACTATCATCCCCATGAAACCTTAACTGATGAGATGATGCGTCTGACTTATCTTAAACTGGATCAGGGGCAACAGCGCCTCACACAGCTGGATTTACTGGATCAACTGGGTTTTAATTTAGATAAGTATATGCGCTCATTTATGGTCTATACCGCATTTAAAATGTGTAAAGGTGCTGCCAGCAAATATAATTTCGACATCATGTATGAGTTCATGCAGGATGGCTTTTTAGCGATGAAACCGTTAAAGTCGGCAGAGAAGTTTGTCAAAGATTTTACTGCGGTTGAACGTCAAATCATTCATAAAGTTCATGCAGGTGATCCGAATCCATTTCAATAACGTCATGCTGTGATGGAAATAACACAATGAGCCGCGAATAAAAACACAGAGCAAATTTCTGTATATTATTCATAACAATTGCATGCGGATTGCTGTACAACGTCTTAGAATCTGTCATCATGCAAGCACTGCAATATTAACCCTATTTTTATGTTAGGAGTGACTCTATGTCTAACGAAAATCAAACGCCTACCTCGACACCTGAGCCGGCACAAAACACAGACAAAGTGAGTCCATTCTTAACTGAACCATTACCGCAAGGGACAGCACAAGGTCAGCAACAAACTTTACAACAACAGTTGACCGATACGCCTGTCACTGGTTCAGTGCCTAAATACAATCTGCCGCGTGGCGCAAACACCGGCAATGTGGGCGAAACCACACACTTTGGCTTTCAAACTGTAAGCAGCCAGGATAAAGCACAAAAAGTGGCGGAAGTGTTCCATTCTGTAGCGAGTAAATACGACATCATGAATGACTTGATGTCATTTGGTATTCACCGTTTATGGAAACGCTTTGCCATTAACATGTCTGGCGTACGTCGTGGTCAGCATGTACTGGATATTGCAGGCGGTACAGGTGACTTGGCTAAAGTATTCAGTCGTGAAGTCGGTCCTACCGGTCATGTGGTTCTTTCAGACATTAACGAATCGATGTTAAATGTCGGTCGTGACCGTTTAATCGATGCAGGCTGTACCAATGTAGACTTCGTTTTAGCCAATGCTGAAACTTTAGAGCCATTTGCAGACAACAGTTTTGACTTGCTCACCATCAGCTTCGGTTTACGTAACGTGACCGACAAAGATGCTGCACTCGCTGCAATGTACCGCGTACTTAAGCCAGGCGGTCGTTTATTGGTGCTTGAATTCTCTAAACCGGTGTTTGAGCCATTCTCTAAACTTTATGATTTGTATTCGTTCACAGCTTTACCGATCATGGGCAAAATCATTGCCAATGACTCGGAAAGTTATAAATATTTGGCCGAATCGATTCGTATGCACCCCGACCAACGCACCTTAAAAGGTATGATGGAAAATGCCGGATTCCAAAACTGTGATTACCATAACTTAACTGGTGGTATTGTCGCGGTTCACCGTGGCTTTAAACTTTAAGGTTTCGCACTATGTGGTCGATTCTGGCACTTGGTGCAGTTGAACGATTAATTCATCATGTGATTGATCTGGATGCGATTACCCGCATCCAGCTGAATGAATTACAAGGCAAAATGTTGCGGGTGGTCATTGACTCACCTCAACTGTCTGTCGATGTATTCTTTGACCAAGACAAAGTTCGTTTAGAACCGACTGTCACGGGTCAAAGTGATACGCCATCCATCTTCGAACAACGTCCATTCGATAAAAATGAACAGATTTCTGAAGCGACTGCGACCTTACAGGTTAAAAATGTAATCGAGCTTTTGAAACTGTTACTGACTGATGATGTCGGTAATATTCCGCTACAAGGTGACTATCACCTGTTGCAGGATATTCAGCGCATTATGCAACAAGCTGAACCTGATTTAGCTGCGCATTTAAGTCCCTGGATTGGCCCCGCCCTTGCACATGAACTGGGTAAAATCCAACTTGCACCGAAACAGTTAAAACGCACGCTTGAAAGCTATGCGTTCTTTGCCGAAGATGCATTAAAAGAAGATACCGGTCTGTTTGCCTCACGCTGGCAGATGGATGATTTAAACCAAGACACTCGAATTTTCAATCAAAATTTAGATCGTGCTGAAGCTAAAATTCAACAACTTCAGGCACAGATTGATTCAACTCAAAACCAGGTATAAGCATTTATGATTCCGCACGTTTCACGTTTACTCGAACTTTGGCGCATCGCCGCGCACTATAGACTCGACACGTTGTTTCCTGCGGAAGAATTACCTGAAAAAGCCCGTCATGTTTTAAGCCTGATTCGCATGCACCCTGCGGCATGGTCAAGCCGTGAACGTAAAAATCCACTGAAGCTGAAAGAAGCTTTAGAGGAAATGGGACCACTTGCGATTAAACTTGGGCAATTGCTCTCCACCCGTCGTGATTTGATTCCACCGGAAGTTTTACAGCAGTTGGTGCTTTTACAAGACCGAGTCAAACCCTTTGACAACAACGTTGCCAAAATGCGCATTCAGGAATCACTGAAAGCCGATGTAAATACCTTGTTTGCCCGTTTCGATGAACAACCGCTTGCTGCGGCTTCCATCGCTCAGGTGCATACCGCAGCATTGCATGATGGTCGTGAAGTGGTGGTGAAAGTCACCCGCCCCAATATTCGTCAGCAAATTTTACAAGATTTTGAAATTCTCGATTGGCTCGGTGCTGCTTTAGAAAAACGTCTAGAAGCGGCACGTGCCTTACATCTTTCTGAAATTATTCAGGACTATCGTCAAATCATTCTGAATGAACTGGATTTGACTTTAGAAGCCGACAACACCCGTCGTATGCGCCATTATTTTACTGGCTCAAGCATGATGTATGTGCCTGAAGTGTATATGGACAGCAAAGATGTGATGGTCGCTGAACGCATCACCGGTGTGCCTATTTCCGATATTGCGACCTTCGATCGCATGGGGATGAATCGCGTAGACTTGGCAGAAAAAGGTTTAACCATTTTCTTTACCCAAGTGTTCCGTGACAACTTCTTCCATGCCGACATGCATCCGGGTAACGTGTTTGTCGAAACCATTAACCCGAGTAATCCACGCTTTATTGCACTGGATTGCGCGATTATGGGTGAGCTATCCAAACACGATCAAATGACCGTGGCACGCATGTTACTGGCAGTGATGAACAGCGACTTCATGCAGCTGATTCTGGTGGTGCATCAAGCCGGCTGGATTCCACCGGGTACGGACCAGGATGCTTTAGCACGTGAAATGCGTCGTACCGTAGGGCCAATGGTTTCTAAACCGATGCATGAGCTAGACTTTGCCGGCATCCTGATTCAAGTGATGGATATTGCGCGTCGTTTCCATCTGGAAATTCCACCACAGTTGATGCTATTGCTGAAAACACTGGTGCATGTCGAAGGTTTGGGAACAGACCTCTACCCTGAACTGGATATCTGGAAACTGGCAAAACCGATCCTGACTGACTGGATTAAAGCGCAAATGAATCCGCAGAAGAACCTGAAGGAATTGGGACAAAAAATTCCTGATCTTCTGCTCGGTGCGCAGGATTTACCTAGCTTGATGATCGACAGTTTAAACGGTCTAAAAAATCAGTCTGCTTGGCATTCCAAACAGTTAAATGAATTACAAAGCATGCGTTTGCAAATGGAACATCAGCAAAAACGCAGCTGGATTTTCGGCAGCATGATGGCAATTTTCTTATCGATTGCGATTATTGCTCCTTGGTATGTTTCGATTCTTTTGATTGCATTTTCCAGCTTACTTGCTGTTTGGCGTGTGGTGAAATAACAAAGTCCACTTACCGCCTAGATCTACCTTTAAACAGCCTGATTATTTAAATAATCAGGCTGTTTTTTCTATCCAATGACTCATCAGTCACTGACTGAATGATCTCGGCATTGCTGCCTCAGCACAGCAACCTAAAATAACAACATACTTGTATATTTAATCATAGACCATGACGCAAATCTTGCATAAACGCCCTCCTTCATTAAATATCCATGCTGGCCGATTGGCACGCAAACTGATTGAAAAAGAAGGTTTACAGGGAAGCTTTGTCGATACTATTCCCGGCGCTGCAGGTGGTCCAAAAGGGATTGGTATTCAAGGTTTAGACCAAGCCATTTTTGGCGATTTTTTGGCGCAAGCACCACAACGTAGAACCCTGATTGGTTCATCCATTGGCAGTTGGCGTTTTGCCAGTATTTTGGCGTGGGGCGCTAAAGAAGGGACTGAACGTCTTTCAGAACTTTATACCAACCTGTATTTTCACAAAAAAATGTCGCGTCAAGACGTCGGTAATATTTGTCAAGGCATGTTGATTGACCTGATTCAAGGCAAAGAACAACAACTGGTTGATCATCCTGACTATCATCTCACTGTGATTTCAATTAAAGCACAGCATATTTTCCAAAGTGATAAGTCCTTCCCTCTCCTTGCCTCTATCGTGGGTATTATTGGCAGTAATGCGCTTGGACGTAAACACAATCGTCTGTTTATGCAGCGCGTGATTAGCCAACCCTCATCCGGTCAGCAATTTAAAGTAGATGATGACTTTGTTACCCATTATCAAACTTTAAATAGCAACAATGTCACGCCTTGGTTGATGGCTTCTGCATCTATTCCGGGAGTTATGGCAGCTATTCGCGATATTCCAGATGCGCCTAAAGGCAGTTACCGTGATGGGGGGTTAATTGACTATCACATTGACCTTCCTTTTGAGAGCCAAGGCATTGTGCTATATCCGCACTTTAGCGACCGCATTACACCGGGTTGGTTCGATAAAATGTTGAAAAAGCGTAAGGCGAATCCTGAAAATCAGGCACGAACTTTACTACTTTCCCCTTCCGCAGAATATTTGCAATCGCTACCGCTCGGACGCCTGCCCGATCGTAAAGACTTCACTTTAAAAGGCTTAGATCAGAAACAGCGCATTCAAATGTGGAACCGGTGTGTAGCCGAAAGTCAGCGCTTGGGTGATGAATTTTTAGAAATGGTGGAAAAGCAAAACTTGCCGCAATTTATGCAAGATTTATAAAACTACTCTGAATTGAGCTTATCCATGGATAGGCTTAATTTTAAGTGGCATATTTCTATCAGTTGGTTTTTGATCCGTTTTACCCATAAAAATAATGAAATACATTTGCACGAAAAAAAACATACAACTGCGTGATAAGTAAACTAAATGATCATACGTATATTTTTTTCTCAAACACTCGCTAATCACGTACACTATGTAGTTGCGATTTTAATTCGCTCTTTTCCATTTTGAACATATTTTTGGTGAAATTCTCATGAACAACTTGCAATGGCTCGATGAAGTAAAATTTAACGAACAAGGTCTAATCCCTGCCATTGCACAGCATCATCAAACCGGTCGTGTGCTCATGGTTGCATGGATGAACCGTGAAGCTCTAGCCTTAACTGCAGAAAAAAACCAGGCCGTTTACTTCTCCCGTTCACGTCAAAAATTATGGCATAAAGGCGAAGAATCAGGTCATTTCCAAACCGTGCATGAAATCCGTTTAGACTGCGATGCAGACGTGATTGTATTGCAAATTGAACAACATGGCGGCATTGCCTGCCATACTGGTCGTGAATCGTGTTTCTATCGTAAACTCACACCAAATGGTTGGGAAATTGTCGATGCGCAATTAAAAGATCCAAGCCAGATTTACGCTGAAAAATCAGTGAATCCACATACGCTTGCCATGAATGCCTCAACTGCCCAATCTGAACAAGTGGAAGTGCTAGACTATTTAGGGCAGATGATGACCGAGCGCAAAGCGGCAGATCCTGACTCCTCTTATGTAGCGAAGCTGTATCACAAAGGCTTAAACAAAATTTTAGAAAAAGTCGGTGAAGAAAGTATTGAAACCATCATCGCAGCGAAAGACTTTAAAGCTGAAGCGCATGAAGATAATAAAAATGACCTGATTTATGAAGTGGCAGATTTATGGTTCCATACCATTGTCATGTTGGGATATTTCGATCTTGAACCACAACTGGTTTTAAACGAACTTGCACGTCGCCAAGGCTTATCCGGATTGGTTGAAAAAGCCAATCGTCAACACTAAGCCGATGACTGTGTCTAATTCGCAAAAACCGAGTGCAACCTATGAGCAAGCCATTGCCATAGACAATGCACGTTTGGGCAAATCCTTTAAAGTGATTGCTTATGCCGGCACAGGTAAAACCACCACTTTACAAATGATCAGTGATGCCATGCCCGAGCGGCGTGGCATGTATCTGGCGTTTAATAAAGCCATTGCATCAGAAGCACAAAGTAAATTTCATCGTGGTGTCGACTGTCGTACTTTTCACTCGCTGGCTTTTCGTAGTGTGCCGCGTGGCGTGACCGACAAACTGCGTTTACCGCGTTTAAGTCCAAGTTTTATTGCCAAGGAATATCGACTGCAACCGATTACCCTGCGTCGTATGATGGGTGGACGTTATGAAAAATATGTGATGATGCCGAGTCGTTTGGCGAGCTTGGTGGCAAATGCAGTCAGTTATTTCTGTTCGACCAGTTCGCAATATCCTGCGCCACGCCATCTACAAGCACCGAGCTGGTTACATCCGGATGATATTGATGAGTTGCAAAAGCATCTTTATCCCGCGATTGAACGGCGCTGGTTAGAATCGATCGATCCCAACCATCAAGCCGGCATTGGTCACGATATTTATCTGAAACTTTGGGCTTTGTCTGAACCGAATATTCCAACAGATTATGTGCTGTTTGATGAAGCACAAGATGCAGATCCATTGATGCTGGGAATTTTGCTGCGTCAAAGAAATACCCAAGTGATTTATGTGGGGGACGCACATCAACAGATTTATGCCTGGCGCGGTGCGGTCAATGCCATGCAGCAGCTGCCGCTACCTGAATCGCGCCTGACCACCTCATTTCGTTTCGGTGAAGAAATTGCCTTGAATGCCAATGCGATTTTGGGCGCCTTAAATGAAACAGTGCCTTTGCTTGGCAATCCGTATCTCAATTCAAAAGTGGTCAATAAACCGCATACCAAACAACGCGATGCGATTTTATGCCGTACCAATGCGCGTGCGATGGAGTTATTGCTCGCAGGTTTAGTGCATGGTGATAAAGTTAGTTTACAAGCCGATCATGTCAAACTGAACCGTTTTGTCGATGCCGCCAGCATGCTGAAACAAGGCAAACGAGTGACTGATGTGCCTGAACTGGCCTGGTTTAATTCATGGCATGACGTGCATGAATACTGTGAAACCAATGACGGCAGTGACATTAAACCTTTGGTGAAACTGGTCGATGATCACGGTACCGATCCCCTCAAAAGAGCCTTGGCGAAAATCACTCCGATTGAACATGCCGACTACATTATCTCGACTGCACACAAAGCCAAAGGTCTGGAATGGGATCGCGTGCATATCGAAGATGACTATCAGTTTAAGGTCAATGAAAAAGACCATAAAATTAGTGACGAAGAGTTAAGATTGCTTTACGTTGCCTGCACACGTGCTAAAGTGAGTTTAAATATTCACCACATTTACGATTTGGTACAGCAACTTAAAAAGCAAATGCCATTATCGTTGCGTAAAGCCGTGGGAGAATAATTCAGCTCATTTCGCAATGCGGGTGTTTTATGAAAATCGAATCTGTTCAACTCAAACACGCCCTTCATTTTGCTGACCTCAAGCTGAAATTTAGCGACAAACCGATCACCCTGATTCTGGGTGATCAAAGCTCGGGTAAAACCGGTATTTTAAAATTCACTTATCAAGCACTGACCTGGTTTGCAGCACGTTATAAAGACTTTCGTGCTGCCGGTGTGGTGATGCTTGATCAAGACATTATGTTCACGCGCTTGCAATCCAAAATTGATATTCGGGTTCGAATTCCCAATGATATTGGCACTTTAACCGAAGCCAGTGAGCCACAAGACAAAGCACTTTCTTACTGCGATTGGCAGCTGTATAAAACCTTAAATAGTCATGGTATCGGCACCAGTAAAGCCGAGACCCAACAATTGGAAAATTTGGTCGAACTTTATCAAAATGCGATCAAGCATGATCAGCTGCAAGGATTACCCTTAATTGCCTATTATCCTGCGGAACGCTTCGTCAATGAAATGAATATTCTGAGCAAGAATAATCCTGTCATTTTCCAGACCTCACACGCCTATGAAATTTCAACTATTCCTTACACCACCTTTAGCCGTTTTTTTGAATGGTTTCGTGAAATCAGTGATATTGAAAATGCCCAGATTGCCCAACTGTTTCAACAATTGCTGTCCAATCCATCCATCCAGAAAAACAAAGATAATGGCTTCCTGCAACAATTGGTCAATGCTCAAAAACAAATGAACGCACCGAGCCTGGATGCGTTGAAACAAGCCTTAAGCACGGTCATTCCTGCTTTAGAAGACATTTATATCCAGTACCAGCCTAAATTACAGTTGATGGTGAGCTATCAGAATAAAACCATGCTCTATCAACAATTGTCTAATAGCATTAAAAACTGGATCGCGTTGGTGGGGGATATTGTGCGCCGCTTATGCTTGCTCAATCCAAACAGTTTATATCCCTGCCTTGAAGGGGATGGAATTTTATTGATTGATGCAATTGACCACCAGCTCGATCAAAATACCTCGCAAGTGATTTTGCAACGCTTACATCAGGCATTTCCACGTCTACAGATTATTGCTACCGGCAATCGCAGCGAATTACTGGAACATGCAGCAGACTATCAATGCTTGAAACTGGAAAACAAACAGATCTTTGATATGCAGCTGCAACCTTTGCAAGACAAGTTTGATACGATTTATGAGAACCTGGTTTTTAATGAAGAAGTGATTGAAACTGATCCATTGCTTGACCCCGAATTAGAAAGCATCACACCACAAAGCATCTTGCAACAGATTCAACAGCATTTAAGCGTAGAACAACAAAATGAATTGCTTGATTTATTGAATCAGCAAGATGATAGGTCTTCGCCCCACCCTCTACCCTAACCAAAAAATTGAATTTAATCACCAAACAGATTCGACATTTCAAAGAGTCATTTTCAAGAATCATTTTTAAGTTTTCATCTGTCTAAACACTCGACGCCTAGAAAGAATAGATGAGCGTATAATAGGTTAGCTGTGCGCAAAAATAATTGATGTTGTTTTCTTCATGTAATAAGATCAAGTATATTTAAAGTTTTATAGTAAAATCCGATTTTACTATCGCTTTTTACAAGTTGCGCAATACAGCTTGTTTTCCATATTTTTAATTTAATTTGGCTTTCAAGATTGAGAAGTTTGGATGGTTCTTTGCTGTCCTGTAGTCCTTGAAAGATAAGATTCACCCTTAGGTTTTTACCAACCTGATTCACGACAATGGATATGAGTGTGCTACCGATTATTATATTGTTACCGTTAGTACTGGGCACAACCCTTGTCTCGTGGCTGAAGCAATTTTCACGCGGGGTAACGGCTCTGGCGGCCATTGCAGTCAGTTTAAGCAGCCTGATCTTGTTACTGACTCAAGCAAAAGAGGTCTTTAATGGAGGAACAATCACCCAGACTTGGGCTTGGTTACCTCAATTAGGTATCAATTTAAGCTTCCGTATGGATGCCTTAGGCCTGTTGTTTTGTTTGCTGATTAGCGGTATCGGCACCCTCATTTATATTTATGCCTATTATTATTTAAGCCCTAAAAGTTCCCTGAGTAAATTGTATCTATTACTGATGCTGTTCATGGCAGCCATGCTGGGAATATCACTTTCCAATAATTTAATTTTATTGCTGATTTTTTGGGAACTCACCAGTATTTCCTCGTTCCTTTTGGTCGGTTACTGGAATAATTACCAAGCTGCACAACGTGGTTCACGGATGGCTCTTACCATCACCGGGATGGGTGGTCTGTCGATGCTCGGTGGCTTTATTCTGCTCGGTCAAATTACCGGCACCTATCAGATAGACCAAATTTTAACAATGAAGGATCAGATTCAAAGCCATTCGCTGTTTGCTCCCACCTTGCTGCTCATTCTAATGGGTGCCTTTACCAAAAGTGCCCAGTTCCCGTTCCATTTTTGGCTACCCAATGCCATGGCAGCCCCGACACCGGTATCGGCCTATTTGCATTCGGCGACCATGGTGAAAGCGGGGATTTTCCTGCTGGCACGTTTTACCCCGATTTTTGTCGGTGCAGCGCTTTATCACAACATTGTGACTTTTGTGGGGTTGTTTACCCTGTGTATGGCAGCCTTTTTTGCCATTTTTAAAGAAGATTTAAAAGGCTTACTCGCCTATTCCACCATCAGTCATTTAGGCTTGATTGTCTGCCTGTTGGGGATTGGATCACCGCTGGCGATTGCCGCAGCCATTTTCCATATCATTAATCATGCAACCTTTAAAGCAGCATTGTTCATGATTGCCGGAATCATTGACCATGAAACCGGAACCCGTGATTTACGCAAGTTAAACGGGATTTGGCAACTACTGCCGTTTACTGCGACCCTGACCATGATCACCGCTGCCTCGATGGCGGGTGTACCCCTGACCAATGGATTCTTGTCCAAAGAGATGTTCTTTACTGAACTACTGGCCAACCTCTCTGGGCCAGTCATGATTTTCTCGGCGGTTATGGCAACACTGGCGGGAATCTTTGCAGTCGCCTATTCGGTACGTTTGGTTCACGGAGTATTTTTCGATGGCCCACTGGGACGACAAGTTCCCAATCAACATGCCCATGAACCGCCTTTTGGCATGCGTGCACCCGCAGTTCTGCTTGCTGTTTTATGTATTTTAGTCGGTCTGGCCCCCGCCCTTTTGGTTGAAAAAATTGTCAATTCAACTGCGCGTGCCAGCACTCAACTCCCTGACTTTGCCGGCACACATTTAGCCATTTGGCATGGCTTCAATCTGCCTTTAGTGATGAGTATTATCGCGCTGTTTGGGGGGGTAATTTTATATTTCGCTTTCGCCAAAAACGGTAAAATTCGCGAGATTGATTTAGATCTGAGCCTGGGACAATTCCAAGGCAGAATCTTGTTTGATTTATTCTTAAAGCATCTGTTACTGAATTCACGCAAGTTCAAACGTAAAACTGAAAATGGTTCCCTGCAAAGCTATTTAATGTGGATTGTGTTATTTAGTGCCGCTTTGCTGGCCATGCCACTGATCAATCAGGGACTCACCACAGGTACGCGTGAATTAACCCATGCACCTGCGCTTGGCATTGTACTGTGGCTATTATTATTCTCAGCCTGCTGGATGATGTTGTGGTTCCACCATGAACGGATTAAAGCAGTGCTGATTAGCGGTGCAGTCGGTTTAGTGGTGACCATGGTTTTTGTGACCCTGTCTGCACCGGATCTGGCTTTAACCCAGATTACCGTTGATGTGGTCACCACTGTACTCTTACTCATGAGCTTATCATTACTGCCACAGCTGACGCCTTATGAGTCCAGTGTTTCACGTCGTTGGCGTGATGCGCTGATTGCCATTGGTGGCGGTCTCGGTATTGGCTGGATTAGCTGGTTAATCTTGACCCGTGACCACAACTCGATTTCATGGTTCTTCATGCAGCAATCCATTCCACTGGGTGGCGGCACCAATGTGGTCAATGTGATTCTGGTCGACTTCCGTGGTTTCGATACCTTTGGTGAAATTACCGTACTCGGTATTGCTGCCATTGGTGCCTTATGTTTAATGGATGGCATGCGTACCCACGGTACCACCATCACTCAAGGCTTGACCTACCGGTTTAACCCCTCTCCCTTGATGTTCAGGATTACTGCATCTTGGGTTTTACCTTTGGCACTTGTGGTAAGCTTGTATATCTTCCTGCGCGGTCATAACTTACCGGGTGGCGGATTTATTGCCGGCTTGATTACCGCTTTAGCTTTAATCATCCAATATATTGCCCTAGGTCAAGATCAGGCAGAACAAATGCTGAAAGCCAAATCCGGACGTTTATATGAAATCTGGATTGGTTCAGGTCTGGTCATTGCCGGACTGACTGGACTCGGTGCGTGGTTCTGGGGACGTCCATTCCTGACCAGCGCACACATTTACATCTCACCACCGATTTTAGGTGAAATCCACCTGGCGTCTGCTGCCCTATTTGATGTCGGGGTCTATGTCACTGTTGTTGGTGCAACCATGCTGATGATCTCGGTCTTAGGCGACTCACGTCACTCCAGTATGGCTGGCCCGGTACTCAAGGGAGAAGAAAATGATTAGTATCGAATTTTTACTCGCCTCGGCTATTGGCCTACTGACTGCAACGGGAATTTATCTCATTTTGCGTGCCCGTACTTTCCCGGTGGTTTTAGGTCTCGCCATGATTGGTTATGCGGTCAATTTATTTTTGTTCGCGATGGGAAGGATTCAGGTCAATGCCCCGGCGGTGCTGACTGAAACCAGCAAAGCAACCGATCCCCTGCCCCAAGCCTTGGTGTTAACCGCCATTGTGATTGGTTTTGCGACCACGGCTTTTATTGTGCAACTGGCTTTGCGCAGTCGTTATGAAACAGGCACAGATCACGTTGACTCCAAAGAAGATATTGTGCCGATTGACCCGCGTGAGGATGAGCCTTAATGAATGCTTTCATCCAGTTTTGGACTGAACACACCCCTATTTTTATCATTTTAATTCCAGCTTTTACTGCTTTTTTACTGGTTCTTTTGGGGAATCCAGGCGCAGGCGCATTATCACGGGATTGGCGTCAACCTTGGCGTCGTGGGATTAGTTACATTTCTTCAATTTTAGGTTTAGTCACTGCCATTCTTTATTTGAACTTGGCCAGCAGTGGACAAATCAGCATCTATAATTTAGGTGAATGGTCTGCACCCTTCGGCATTGTCCTGGTGCTAGACCAACTTTCCGCCCTGATGCTGGTACTGACCTATGCCTTGGCAACACCTATTTTATGGTATGCCAGTCACGAGTGGGATGCCCGTGGACGTTATTTTCATGCCATGTTCCACTTCCTGCTCATGGGTTTATGTGGCGCATTCCTGACAGGCGACTTATTTAACTTATTCGTATTCTTTGAAATCTTGTTGATGGCATCCTATGTCCTGCTGGTACACGGACAAGGCAAAGCACGTTTTCAACTCGGCATTCATTACGTCACCATTAACTTACTGGCCTCTGCCCTGTTCCTGATTGGACTCGGCATCATTTACGGCAGTGTCGGTAGTTTAAACATGGCAGATGTCGCACGTCTAATCCCCCTGTTGGAACCCGATCAGCATAAACTCGCAGTCGCGGGTGGCTTACTGTTATTTGTGGTGTTTGGGATTAAAGCCGCCATGTTACCGGTTGGTTTTTGGTTACCGAAAACCTATGCCGTGGCAACCACGCCTGTCGCAGCAATTTTCACCATTATGACCAAAGTCGGCATCTACGCCATCTTACGTATTAATGGCACCATTTTTGAAGATGACTTGAGCCACAGTATTTTGGCAAACTGGTTGCTTCCGATTGGTTTAATCACCTCGATCTACGGTGTAATTGGGGCGATTGGCGCAGAACGCTTACGTCGCTTCGTTGGTTTCATGATTTTGTCTTCGATCGGAACCCTCTTAATCGCGATTTCGCTATTTAATACCTTGGCATGGGCTGCGGCACTTTATTATTTAGTGCATAGCACCCTAATTGCAGCGGCGTTTTATTTGCTCTCGGGCTGGATTACGTCACAACGTGGAGCATTCAAGGACCATTTCAATATTGCACCGCAAATGAAACAACACAAGGTGGTGTCATTAGTCTTCTTTTTAATTGCCTTGATGATGGCAGGTTTACCTCCATTTAGTGGCTTTTTGGGCAAAGTCTTTATCTTGCAGGCGACGTCACACTCACCTTATCAACTGGTGATTATTGCCGTTGTGCTGATAGTCAGTTTACTCAGTATTATTGCGTTTACCCGAATTGGCTTTGTGTTATTTTGGCGTGCCACGATGCCTGAAGACAATCAAGATACGAATGAATTTAAGGCCTATCAAGCTTTACCTGAGCAATCGCCTGCACGAAATGACAAAACCATCTATTTACTGCTTTCAGGTTTAATCGTATATATGGTTTGTGCGGGTCCTATTCAGCAATATATGTTTAAAACGGCTGAACAAATCCAAAATAATGCCTTATATGAAGGGATTATTTTACATAAAGATAATCTTAATCAGGTGATTAGCGTTCAACCATATGATCCTGAAAACCTGCCTGAAACCAAATATGGCGGTGAAACTGTTGATCCGAATGCCCACCTTATTCCTTACATTATTTCTGAAGATACGTTGGAAGGTGAGCACATTTCAGAGTATAAGCGCCGCCAAATTGAACAGCAGCACATGCAGGAACCGGTGGATGCGGATGATGCCAAACTCAAACCTCAGGAGCCTTAACCATGCAAAAAACATCGTTCTGGGAAAACTGGCTACCGCATCCGTTTGTATCGGTGATTGTGGCTTTAAGCTGGATCATGCTGACGCATAGCCTCGATTCAGCAACAGTACTTATGGCGTTGTTGCTGGGAATTCTGATTCCGCGTTTGGTGAAACCTTTTATTACCCGTACTCCCGATATCAACTGGGTATTGGCTTTAAAACTCTTCTTTGTGGTGGTGTGGGATATTATCATTTGTAATATTAAAGTGGCTAAACTGGTTCTTGGACCAACACGCAACTTACATCCCAAATGGTTTCGCGTGCCTTTAGAAACTCAACATGAACAAGTCAATGTGTTGCTGGCACTGATTATTACCACCACACCGGGTACAGTCACTGCAGGGATTGACCATGATCGTGGCGATATTTTGGTGCATGCCTTAAGTACGGATAATGCTGAAATAGACATTCTAGAAATTAAAAATCGTTATGAAAAAGCGCTGATGGCTATTTTTGCTGTGGAATTAGGAGAAGATTCATGACCATTTTGCCTTATGCACTCGGCATATGTATGGTGGCCACCACCATTTCAATGTTTTTTTGCCTGGTCCGCCTAGTCATGGGTCCCTCCATTGTCGATCGTCTTTTAGCCTTGGATACGCTATTTCTGAATGCCACCTGCCTGGTAGTGATTCTGGGCATTTACTGGGCCAGTACCGCCTTATTTGAAGGGGCTTTATTGGTTGCCATGCTTGGATTTGTTTCCACCGCAGCGCTTGCTCGCTACTTTACCACTGGCCATGTCGTAGATTAGGAGAAACAGTAATGCAACTCGTGATGGAAATCCTGGTTTCAATTTTTTTATTGATTGGCTCATTCTTTATGTTGGTCGGTGGTATTGGCATGGTACGTTTACCTGACTTATTTATGCGTCTGCATGCTCCGACAAAATCCAGTACCTTAGGACTAGGCAGCTTTTTAATCGCTGCGATGATTTTTTCAGCATTTCAAGGCCGTTTTGGTTTTGCCGAACTGTTATTGACTTTACTAGCGTTCATTACCGCGCCAGTATCTGCAAATTTAATGGCACAAGCCGCTCTACACTTACGGTTACGCTCAACCGGTGGTGAAGTGCCTGAAACACTTGAGCGCCCCTTACCTTGGCAACGAAGCCGCCGTCGCCCTCCTACTCAAGACAAAAACAACTCACATGATAATCTAAGCTAAATGCAGACTAGATTCTTTAGTATTTTTAGTCCTTTGGTCATTTCCAGTTTAAATTCAGTCTACTACATGCGCTGATATATCCATTTTTTCTTAAACAAAAGTTTAACGCATAAAAAAAGCCACCCGAAGGTGGCTTTTTTTATGACATCAATTATTCATCATCTTGCTTTGCTTCAGCAGGTGGTAAATCCTTCACTGCTTCTGCAATCAGACCAAACATATAATTGCCGTAAGCATTGGTTTTGTCATAATGGAAACGCAAACGTGGCGTAATACGTGTCTTGATACGACGACTCAATTCGTGACGCAAGAAACCAGATGCTTTATTTAATACATCTAAAGTTTCTTTATTCGCGGCTTCACTTTGATCATCACCCAGTTCACGACCCATTACAGTCACATAAACTTCGGCATATCCTAAGTCTGCGCTAACTTTCACCGCAGAGATGGTCACCAGACCACCTAAGCGTGGATCTTTAAGCTCTTGACGAATCAGTTCAGAGAGTTCTCTCTGAACTGTATCAGCCATACGCTTAAGACGCTGACTACCCGCCATTAAAGACTCCGTTTAATCAATTGAACATCGTACACTTCGATCTTATCGAGTGCTTTGATGTCTTTATAGCCTTTCACCGCAAGACCACATTCCATACCGGCACGAACTTCTTCAACCACTTCTTTGTAGCGACGAAGAGATTCAAGCTCACCTTGGAACACAACCACGTCATCACGTAATACGCGAATCGGTTTGTTACGATGCAATACGCCTTCAAGTACCATACAGCCAGCAGCCGCACCGAATTTACTTGAGTGGAACACTTCACGTACTTGCGCAACACCAAGAATCGTTTCACGATGCTCAGGAGCAAGTTTACCGCTCATTGCCGCTTTCACGTCATCAATCAATTCATAGATGATGCTGTAGTAACGAATGTCGATGCCGTCTGCATCTGCTTTTTGACGCGCAGTATTATCAGCACGTACGTTAAAGCCTAGAAGTACTGCTTCAGAAGATTCAGCAAGCGTAACGTCAGACTCAGTGATTGCACCTACGCCAGAACCAATTACACGAACACGAACTTCATCTGTTGCCAATGCTTGCAAGGCTACAGTCAAGGCTTCCAATGTACCGCGTACATCAGTTTTAAGCACAACATTCACATAAGGAACATCTTTTTTGCCCATAGACGCCATGATGTTTTCAAGACGCATCGCACTTTGACGTTCAAGACGTTTTTCACGCTCACGCGCCATACGTGCATCAGCGACTTCGCGTGCTTTTTTCTCGTCATTTACAACAAGAACTTCGTCACCCGCCATTGGCGCTTCAGGAAGACCCAAGATTTCTACTGGAATCGAAGGACCTGCTGATTTAATACGTTTACCGTTTTCGTCTACCATCGCACGAACACGACCGTAAGATGCACCGGCAAGCACTAAATCACCGACATTCAAGGTACCGTTTTGTACCAGAATAGAAGCAACTGCACCGCGGTCTTTGTCTACACGCGCTTCAATCACAACACCTTGCGCAGCACCTTCTTCAGATGCTTTCAATTCAAGCAATTCTGATTGAATTAAAATAAGGTCAAGCAGTTCATCGATACCTTGACCCGAATGAGCAGAAACCATTGCCACTGGAACGTCACCACCCCACTGTTCAGGTACGATTTCTTTCACAGTCAATTCATTCAATACGCGATCTGGATCGGCAGATTCTTTATCCATCTTGTTGATTGCAACAATGATTGGCGTACCTGCAGCACGTGCATGATCAATTGCTTCAGCAGTTTGTGGCATTACACCATCATCAGCCGCAACAACAAGAACCACGATATCAGTCGCTTTCGCACCACGTGAACGCATTGAAGTAAATGCTGCGTGTCCCGGTGTGTCTAAGAAAGTGATAATGCCTTTATCCGTTTTAACGTGATATGCACCGATATGCTGTGTAATACCGCCCGCTTCGCCCGCAGCCACTTTGGTACGACGAATACGGTCAAGAAGCGATGTTTTACCATGGTCAACGTGACCCATGATCGTAACAACAGGAGCACGAGTCGTTTGAACGCCACGCGCTTCTTCAGCTGCTTCAAGCAAGTTATCTTCAGCTTGAGTATCAGAAACTAGAACTGGGTTATGACCCATTTCTTCAACGACAAGTGCTGCAATTTCTTGCTCAATGGCTTGGTTTTGAGTCACAAGCTCACCCATTTTCATGAGTGATTTGATAACTTCGCGAACCTTAATCGCCATTTTTGCAGCTAAGTCAGCAACAACAATGGTTTCACCAATTTCAACATCATAAACTTGTTTTTTAACAGGTTTTTCAAAGCCGTGCTTATTACCTTGGCTGGTTTTCAAACCACGTTTAGGCTGTTTACTGAAGCTTTGCTCTTCCTGACCACGACGTCCACCTTTTTTCGGTGCACGTGCAGTTGTAGTGTTACCACCACGTTTAATTTCACGGTCTTCTTTGGCAAATGAATCTTCATAAGCCTGACCAACAAGACCCGCTGCCAATGGAGAATCATCAACCACGCGAATCGTTGCAGTCGTATCTTCAGAGGTGTACTTAGAAGCCATTTGACGCATTTGTTCAAGCGTACGTTGTTGCGCTTCTTCAGCCGACTTACGACGTGCTGCTTCTTCAACTGCTTTTAATTGCGCAGCTTGAGCTTCACGTGCTTTTTTCTGTTCAGCTGTTTCAACTTGTTTAACCGTTTGTTTTACAATCGGTTTGTTGTTTGATTTACGCTTCACAACAACAGCAGCTTTTGGTACTTCTTGCTTAGCTGTTTCTTGCTTAGCAGCAGCACGCATTGCTTCAAAAGCTTGTTTCGCTTTAGATACGCCTGTTTGAGGTGCGTCATCCGCTTTTTGTTCAGCATTCGCAGGAGATGCAGTTGCATTCTTGTCTGCTTGTGCTTTCGCTAAAGCTTCAGCTTTAATTTGTTCAGGATCAGGCTTAACAAACGTGTGCTTTTTACGCACTTCAACGTTAATTGTCTTCGCCTTACCTGATGTACTGGCCACTTTAGCAGTACTGGTTGTTTTACGTTTCAACGTGATTTTTCCTGCATGCCCATCGTCTTGACCATGAAGTTTCTTCAAATGGTTAACGAGGGTATTTTGTTGTTCAGTGGAAATAATATCTTCAGCTTTACGTTGCGGTAAACCTGCGTCACGAACCTGCTCTAGGAGCTTCTCAACTGGACGTTCTACGCTGAGAGCTAACTCTTTAATCGACTTGTCCGTCATATATTTCCTCCTAGTTAAACCATGATTCGCGCGCTTTCATAATAAGTTGACCTGCTTTTTCAGCACCTAAACCTTCAATATCTTCAATATCGTCAGTTGCCTGGTCAGCCAAATCATCTACTGTTACCACACCGCGAGCTGCAAGTGCATACGCGATTTCCTGTGTCATCCCAGCCATTGCAACGAGTTCTGCACTTGGTTCCTGGATGTTTTCTTGTTGTTTTAATGCATCTGCCAATGTAATTTCTTTCGCACGGCTTTGCAATAATTCAACAGTTTCAGCATCAAGTTCAATCTCATCGAATGTTTCAGCTGGAACATAAGCAATCTCTTCAAGAGAAGTAAAGCCCATTTCAACCAAAGCCATTGCCAAATCTTCTTCAATATCAAGACGTGTTACAAACATGTCGAGGTATTGTTGAGCTTCATTTTGTTGACGCGCGTAGAATTCTTCTTCGAGCATCATATCCAATTTGTAGCCAGTCAATTCAGATGCTAAACGAACATTCTGACCTTGTGAACCAATGGCACGTGCCAACTGATCCGTTGCGGCGAAAATGATATCGGCGCTATGTGCATCTTCATCAATCACAATACTTGATACATCAGCAGGCTCTAAAGCGCTTGCAATGTACTGAGCCGGATCATCAGACCATACAACAACATCAATACGCTCACCGTTCAATTCTGATTGTACTGCCTGGATACGTGTACCACGCATACCAATACAAGCACCAACAGGATCAATACGATGATCGTTCGTTTTCACAGCGATTTTAGCACGAACACCCGGTTGGCGTGCAGCTGCTTTAATTTCGATGATTTCTTCAGAAATTTCAGGAATTTCTTTCTTCATCAAAGCAATCAGCATTTCAGGACGTGCACGTGACAACAATAATTGTGCACCACGACCTTCACGGTTCACGCTATATAAAATGGCGTTTACACGTTGTTTCGGGCGAAGAATTTCCTTAGGAATCATTTCTTCACGTGAAAGATATGCTTCAGCATTGTCACCCAAGTCAATAATAAAGCCATCTTTGGTTTGTTTTTTAACTTCACCGTAGATGAGTTCACCAACTTTAGATTCGTACGCATCAGCAACTAAAGCACGTTCAGCTTCACGAATTTTTTGCACAATTACTTGTTTTGCAATTTGTGCAGCAATTCGACCGAAATCAATCGATTCAACTTCGAGTTCACGAATGTCACCGATTGACCATTTTTCAGGATCCAAATCCGAGATCGCATCCTGACATGCAGGCATTTCATGATCTTCGTCAGCAACCACTTCCCATTGACGGAAAGTACGGTAATCACCGGTCTTACGATCGATTTCTACACGTAAACGTGCTTCTTCCGAGTTTGTGCCTTCGTAAAATTTCTTTTTAGTCGCAGCAACTAAAGCTTGTTCAAGCGCTTCAAAAATTGCATCACGACTTACACCTTTTTCGTTACTAACCGTTTCTACTACGGTAAGAATTTCACGAGCCATAAGTCACCTATTCGTTCAGATTCTTATTTATTGAATGAATTAATCTTGAAAGATCAAATTTGATTTGTCGATATTATGACTGTCGATTTCAAGTACCTGTTGATTTTCAACTTCGACTTGAATGACTTCATTTTCAAGATCAACAGCAATGAGTTTTGCTTGAAATTTACGACGGTTATCTACAGCACTAATCAGACGTAAAGCAATTTTATGTCCAATATATGCTGGCATTTGGTCAAGCTGAAAGAATGGTCGATCCCATCCTGGAGAAGACACTTCAAGTGAATATTCGCCAGAAATTGGATCATGCACGTCAAGCATTGCGCCAACTTGCTGTGTTACGCGGACACAATCTTGCACGCCAATACCACGACCTTCTTCAAGTTCGCCATCTTCATTCATGACAGGTTGCGTGTTGTTTTCGTTGGTTTTATCAATATAGATACGTAATAAAGAACGTTTACCTTGAGGAAGGAATTCGATTCCCCAAAGTTCTACATTACAAGCTTGCACTGCAGGAGCTATAAGGTCTTGGAGTGCTTGAGTTTTATTTGATAGCTTCATTTACTCTCGTCATTGTTGTGCGATTCAATAGTCGCTGTGACCGGTTCAGACTAACTCAACTATATTAGTAGTGAAACATGACGATTTGACCAATGGATGTCGACACTACACGATAGCCAATAAAAAAGGGCGTAATCGCCCCTGTGTACACAGAAAAACCAAAGTCCACTGTGCAAAAAGGCCCACCATTTTTGTGAGCCTTTTAGAAACTTGGTAGCGGGAGCTGGATTTGAACCAACGACCTTCGGGTTATGAGCCCGACGAGCTACCAGACTGCTCCATCCCGCAACAACGTGCAAAAATTATATACAATTCACTGAGCATTTTCAATCAAAAACTGTTCAATGGTTGCTTGATTAAGTTGCACCCTAATCAAAAAGTGGTAGCGGGAGCTGGATTTGAACCAACGACCTTCGGGTTATGAGCCCGACGAGCTACCAGACTGCTCCATCCCGCAACAACATGCAAAAATCAATCACCATTTAAATATTATTTAAATCGCCTATTTAGTTTGCTTCTAAATAGTATTGGTAGCGGGAGCTGGATTTGAACCAACGACCTTCGGGTTATGAGCCCGACGAGCTACCAGACTGCTCCATCCCGCATCAACAGATTTGCTGCACAACACCAACTTATGTTCTGGATTACAAGTTGGTGCGGAAGGGGGGACTTGAACCCCCACGCCCGAAGGCACTACCACCTCAAGGTAGCGTGTCTACCAATTCCACCACCACCGCAGCTGTGTCGCATTCTAGTCGGATCAAGTCCAAAAAGAAAGAACTAAATCAGGTTATTCACCTGTTTTCGGTGCAACTGGCGAAGTTTCATTCGAATTCGCCGGAGCAGTCGTGGTTGTTTGCACTGATTTTAAGCTATAAGCATCTGTCGTTTGTTTTTTGGCAAACACCGCTAAAGTTAAACTGGTGACAAAGAATAAAGCCGTCAAAATACCCGTCAAGCGAGTCATGAAATTCGCTGAACCTGAAGCACCAAATACAGTTGCAGCACCGCCACCACCAAATGATGCGCCTGCATCTGCACCTTTACCATGTTGTACCAGAATCAATACAATCATTAATATGGCTAAGATAATATGTACCACCAGCACAAAAGTTTGCATGCTGAACTCCTAATTATTTTGTATTTGCAAAAGCCTGAGCAATTTTATAGAAAGACTCTGCATTTAAAGACGCACCACCAACCAGTGCACCATTAATATCTGGACAGGCAGCCAACTCTACTGCATTTTCAGCCTTGACACTACCACCATACAGAATGGCGATGCTTGGACCGAATGATGTAATTTGAGTTAAGCCTTCACGAATCTTGGCATGCATGGCTTGTGCATCTTCGGGTGAAGCTGTTTTACCCGTTCCAATTGCCCAAATCGGCTCATAGGCAATCACAATCTTTTGCCACTGTTCAGCTTGAACAACTGAGGCAATGTCACAAATTTGTTGCAATACCACCTGCTCTGCTTGACCATTTTCACGTTGTTCCAGGCTTTCACCTACACAATAAATAATGGTTAATCCAGCATTTAAAGCATTTTTAACTTTTTCATTCAGTATTTGCGCAGTTTCAGCAAAGATTTCACGACGCTCTGAATGACCAATCAGTACAAAATCAATTTGATGATCTTTCAGAAGTTCAGCACTCACCTCACCGGTATATGCACCCGTACCTGCAATACGCGAAACATTCTGTGCAACGGTATAAACAGATCGGACTGAACTTGCCAATTCAACCTGAACACTAGCCAAGGCAAGCATGGTAGGTGCAACACCTAAATGACAATTTTCTTCTTTAATTTCATTATTTTGCAATAATTCTTTAAAACTATTCACCAGCGCTTTGGCGTCTGCCTGCATTGGGTTCATTTTCCAATTGCCAACAACCCAAGGAGTAATAGCCGAACCCGACATACAGTAACCTATTAAAAACAATTCATTTAACCGCGCACATTCTACACGGAATTCAGTATTTTTTAGAAAATTTTCACATGGCTTTTTTTAAACCATTCTTAATTTTTGCAAGTCGTCACGGCATTCTCAAGAAAAACTTCAGCATGTAATTACGACCAGTTCAAAGTTTTATCTAATATTAAGTAGATGACAACGTTTTAAGATATGGTATTTTTATATAACAAAAGTATAATTTAAAGATACCAATTATAAACAAATTGATTGAGCGGGCATATTAAAGCATGACAGCATTACAAGGTTCACCAAGATTCACTGGTTTTATTCGCCGTTTGGTTGAAGACGGCTTAGTTTCTGCTGAAAACATGCAGAATGCAGTATTAAGTGCAAAAAAAGCCAATCAAGATATTGTTCCTTTCCTCATTGATCAATTAAAAGTTTCCTCATTAGATATTGCAGAGAAAATTTCTCAAGAGTTTGGGGAACCACTTTTCGACCTCAGTGTTTATGATTCTGCACAAATTATCCGTGAAGGAATCGATGAAAAACTGATTACCAAACATCGTGTGCTGCCTATTTTTAAACGGGGTAATTTACTTTATGTAGCCACCAGCAATCCAACCAACATGGATGCCATGGATGCCATCCGCTTCAGTAGCAAAATGAATATTGAAGCCGTGATTGTTGAACATCCCAAATTAATAAAACTGATTGAACAAAACTTTGCCGAAGCAGATACTTTTGAATTCTCAGATGATGATATTGACTTAAATCTTGAGCAACAAGATCTCAATCAAAAAGACGATGAAGATGATAATCAACAGGCTGATGAAGCACCGATTGTTAAATATATTAATAAATTACTGATTGATGCCATTCGCATGGGTGCTTCAGACTTACATTTTGAACCTTATGAAAAAAGTTATCGTGTTCGCTATCGAATCGATGGTGTGTTACGTCAAATTGCCACCCCACCCTTACAACTGGCAACACGCTTAGCCTCGCGTTTAAAAGTGATGTCCCAAATGGATATTTCTGAAAAGCGCTTGCCTCAAGATGGACGGATTAAACTCAAACTTTCCAAAAGTAAAGCCATCGACTTCCGTGTCAACTCATTACCCACGTTATTTGGTGAAAAACTGGTACTGCGTATTCTTGATCCTTCAAGCGCGATGCTGGGTATTGATGCATTGGGTTATGAACCCGAGCAAAAAGAGTTATTTATGCAAGCGCTGGACAAACCGCAAGGCATGCTCCTCATCACAGGTCCAACAGGTTCGGGTAAAACGGTTTCTTTATATACCGGTTTAAATATTCTGAATCGTGAAGACACCAATATTTCAACCGCCGAAGATCCTGTGGAAATTAACTTGGAAGGAATTAATCAGGTCAATGTTAATGCTAAAGTGGGCTTAACCTTCTCTGCGGCCCTCAAGTCATTCCTGCGTCAAGACCCTGATATTGTCATGGTCGGTGAGATTCGAGATTTAGAAACGGCAGAAATTGCCATTAAAGCGGCTCAGACGGGTCATATGGTGATGTCAACGCTACATACCAACAGTGCACCTGAAACATTGACACGCTTAAGGAATATGGGTGTACCTTCCTTTAATATTGCCACCTCTGTAAACTTGGTGATTGCGCAACGTTTAGCTCGACGTTTATGTCCACAATGTAAAATTCCTGCGGATGTTCCAGAACTAAGTTTGTTGGAAATGGGATTTCAAGAAGAAGATCTTAAACATCCAGATTTTAAAGTTTATCAACCTGTCGGCTGTTCAGAATGTCGTGAAGGTTATAAGGGTCGTGTTGGTATTTATGAAGTAATGAAAGTGACACCTGAAATTTCGAAAATTATTATGGAAGATGGCAATGCACTTGAAATTGCTGCAGCATCTTCAAGGTCGGGGTTTAATAATTTACGTCGTTCAGGATTAATCAAGGTCATGCAGGGGGTGACTTCTCTTCAAGAAGTCAATCGTGTGACTAGCGAATAGATCAAGCATTTAAAAATAAGGATAAATTCATGGCTGTCAAAAAAGCACAGATGATGCCAACCTTCAGTTATGAAGGGGTTGATCGTAAAGGGGAAAAACTTAAAGGAGAATTACCTGCACGTAACATGGCACTGGCTAAAGTGACCTTACGTAAGCAAGGGATTACCATTAAGACGATTCGGGAAAAGAGAAAAAATATTCTCGAAGGCTTAATGAAAAAAAAGGTATCTACACTCGATATCACCATTTTCACGCGCCAACTCGCCACCATGATGAAAGCAGGTGTACCGCTGGTACAGAGCTTTGAAATTGTTGCTGAAGGTCTTGAAAACCCGTCGATGCGTGAAGTCGTCTTAGGCATTAAAGGTGAAGTCGAAGGCGGTAATACCTTCGCAGGTGCACTTAAAAAATACCCTCAGTATTTTGACAATCTTTTTTGCTCACTCGTTGAGTCCGGTGAACAGTCCGGTGCTCTGGAAACCATGCTAGACCGGGTCGCAATCTATAAAGAAAAAAGTGAACTTTTAAAGCAAAAAATTAAAAAAGCCATGAAGTATCCTATTTCTATCATTGTGGTTGCCATTATTGTGACCATTATTTTGATGGTGAAAGTGGTTCCTGTATTTCAGGAACTCTTTGAGGGTTTTGGTGCAGACTTGCCAGCCTTTACCCAACTTGTAGTGAATATGTCGAATTGGTTCCAAAAATACTGGTTCTTATTGATCATTGGTATTGGTGTCATTATTGCAGGCTTTATGGAAGCCAAAAAACGCAGTAAAAAATTTCGTGATTTCCTCGATAAAGCAGCGCTCAAAGCGCCTATTTTTGGTGACTTGGTTTATAAAGCCATTATCGCACGTTACAGTCGGACTTTAGCGACCACTTTTGCTGCCGGCGTCCCCCTGATTGATGCCTTAGAATCTACTGCTGGTGCAACCAACAATTGTGTTTATGAAGAAGCGGTCATGAAAATTCGCGATGATGTCGCCACAGGTCAACAGCTGCAATTTGCTATGCGTGTCACCAACAAATTCCCTTCTATGGCCGTACAAATGGTGGCGATTGGTGAAGAGTCAGGTGCACTTGATGCTATGCTGGATAAAGTGGCAACCCATTTTGAAAATGAAGTCGACAATGCTGTCGATGGCCTGACTTCAATGATGGAGCCTTTAATTATGGCAGTGCTTGGCGTTCTTGTTGGTGGTCTAGTCATCGCCATGTACCTCCCAATTTTCCAAATGGGTTCAGTCGTTGGCTAATCAGTAGGTTAAATATCTTGTTCAGTAATGTTATTTCTTATTTTATTCAAAACCCAACAGCGCTGTATATTGCAGTTGGGCTTTTTAGTCTATGCATTGGTAGTTTTCTCAATGTGGTGATCTACCGCACACCCAAGATGATGGAGCAGGAATGGCGTACCGATTGCCAATTATTTTTGCATCCTGAACAATCGATGATTGATGAATCCAAACTAACACTCAGCAAACCGGCATCGACCTGCCCTAAATGCCATACAGAAATTCACTGGTATCAAAATATTCCTGTTATCAGCTGGCTGGTCTTACGCGGCAAATGCGGCTCTTGCAAAAATCCAATTAGTATTCGCTATCCATTGATTGAGCTACTCACTGCAGTATGTTCATTGGTCATTGTTGCAGTCTTTGGGCCGACCTTACAAATGCTCTTTGGTTTGCTTTTGACCTGGATGCTCATCGCACTGACCTTTATTGATTTTGATACCCAGCTTCTACCGGATCGTTATACCCTGACTTTAGCAGCACTAGGTTTAGGCATTAATAGTTATGCTATTTATACCTCTCCTACCTCTGCAATCTGGGGCTATATTATTGGTTTCTTATGCCTTTGGATCGTGTATTACCTGTTTAAAATCATTACAGGCAAGGAAGGTATGGGCTATGGAGACTTCAAACTGCTTGCCGCTTTAGGTGCCTGGATGGGTCCTTTAATGCTGCCGTTGATTGTGCTACTTTCATCAATGGTCGGAGCAATCATTGGCATTTTTTTGCTTAAAATCCGCAAAGAAAACCAGCCTTTTGCTTTTGGTCCCTATATTGCCATTGCAGGCTGGATTGCGTTCATTTGGGGCAAGCAAATTATGAAAGTTTATTTAGGTCAATAATTTTTAGGTGAGTACATGACTTTTATCTTGGGTTTAACAGGTGGTATTGGCAGCGGAAAATCTGCAGCAAGTACATGGTTCGAAACCCAAGGAATCACAGTTGTTGATGCCGATATTGTGGCACGTGAGATTGTAGAAAAAGGACAGCCTGCGTTGCAACAAATTCACGCTGCTTTTGGTGATTGGGTTCTTTTAGACAATGGAGAACTGAATCGCCGTGCTTTACGTGAACAGATTTTCAAAGATCCAGATGCACGTAAAATGCTAGAAAGCATCACCCATCCTGCTATTCGCCAATCGATTATTCAGCAGCTGCAGGCAGCAACCAGTCCTTATGTCATTTTAGTCTCTCCCCTGCTGTTTGAAACCAATCAGCATGAATTGACCGATCATACCTTGCTGATTGATGCATCGATTGACTTACAAATCCAGCGGGCTGCGATGCGTGATCACCAATCGATTGCTCAGATTCAGAAAATTATTCAGTCACAAATGCCACGTGAAAAAAAGCGTAGTCTCGCTGATGATATTGTGCTCAATGATGGACATCTCGATCATTTATACAGCCATTTAAAACTACTACATGAAGCTTATTTACAACGCAGCAAGCAAAAAAAAGCAGTCAATTAAGACTGCTTTTTTTGTTGATCAAGTCGCTGCTGCAAACTGTCTTTATGCATGATCCAGCGCCATGGTTGCAAAGCACCAATCGCCATTCCAATCAAGCCACAAATAATCGCCAGACTTAATGTTTCACCTAAGAGCGGCACAGCTAAAATTGCTGCCATAAACGGTGCCAAAGTCACGATGCTGCCAGTCTTAAATGCACCTAAGCGCTTGATCGCTTCCACATAAGTCAGTGTCGCCACAATCACCACAAAAATGCCGTGAAAAATTACCTGCATCAGTAAATGCACAGGCTCAGGTTCAGTTAAATTTTTCGGTAAAAACAACAGATAAATCGGCACATAAACAATCGCTGACCAAATCGCGACACCAGCCATGGAATGCCATGCAGAAAGTTTCCATTGCCGCAATAAAACGGTAAATACACCCCACCAGATTGCACTCAAGAAAAACAGCAGGTCGCCAAAACCAAAGGCGATACCTGTTTCCTGATACATTAAAAAACTCATTGTGCTAATCGCGGTCAGCATAATGCCCAGACTGATCCAGATATGCTTATCAAAAGGCTGTTTAAACAGCAAAAATCCAGCGACCGCTGTACACAGAGGAATACAGCCATTCAGAAAGATGGCTGCATGGGCTGCGGGTACATAGTGAAATGCGCTGTATGATGTCAGGCAGTACCCAACCCCGCCAATCATCGCCAAAAGAAAGGGCTCTTTTTTCCATAAAAAGGCGAGGTCTTTTTTATAGATCAGGATCGGCATTAAAATACAAAATGCCAAAGCAAAACGTAAAGCCGTGATATCCCACGCGCTGATTCCCCACTGTGCATTCAGACGGGAAGTAATGGTAAATCCCCCCCAGATGCACATGGTAATGGCGATATAGAGATAACCTTGAGACCGGGGAGACATAACAAACAACTTTTAAATTGAGATAATAAAATTACACATTACGCTGACGGCAAGCTTCATATAAAGCCATACCTGTTGCCACACTGACATTCAAACTTTGCAAGTTTCCTGCCATCGGGATGTAAACTGTCTGATCGCACTGTGACTGGGTAATTGGACGTAGGCCGGTATCTTCAGCACCCATCACTATGCACACACCAGTTCCGGTGAAATCAAACTGTTGCACGGGTAATGCTTTTTCATCCAGCATGGTACCTACAACACGCACATTAAATTCATCTTTAATGTTCCCCAAGGTACGTGCAAGATTGGTCACTTGAATAAACTTCACCTTCTCTGCGCCGCCTGCAGCAATTTTACGTGCTGTCGGGGTTAAACTTGCAGAACGATCACGCGATACAATCACCGCTTCAACACCCATCGCTGCTGCTGTACGGATACAAGCACCTAAGTTATGTGGATCAGTGACTTGGTCTAAAGCCAACAACAGTGCTTGAGGATTCTGTTTCAGCAAATCATCCAGATCTTGTTCATTCAGTGTTGGATGCGGACGAACTGCGGCAACCACCCCCTGATGAAAAGGCTGACCCGCCAATTTTTCCAGTTTGTCACGACTGGCCTGTTGTACACTGATCCCAAAAGGATCAGCCAAAGCCAAAACGTTTTTCAAGCGTTGATCGTCACGACCTTTTAGCGTAAATAAAGTAAGTACACGCTCTGGCTCAAGCTCAAGTAATGACTCCACTGAGTGAACGCCATAAAAATATTCGGTTTTTGCCATGAACGGCCTCTAAAAAATGTCTATACAATGCAAAAAAGAAAAATCCTGCAAAGCTGACTTTACAGGATTGATGCTTAAATCTAGTTTAACTGATTCAGGCTAAAATTTCTTTGCCTTAATCCGACTTATGCTTAGCCTTCTAAATGGCAAACATAATCGAGCACTTCATCAGTCTCGATTTTAAAACGGCTATTGCCCGGGACATAAAAAGACTGTCCTGCACGGAACAATTCACTCTCGATTTTATCCGCAATTTGTACACGGCATTCGCCTGAAATAATTTCCATACGTTCAGGGACATGCGTTTCGAAAGTGAGTGCCTGTTCAGTCGGTAAAATCACCCCTAATGTCTTTTTTGTACCATCTTCGAATTGCACGGTATGACTAATACATGAACCGCCGAAATAAACATTCGATTTTTTGATAACAGAAACATGATCAAACTGATTTGACATGCGTATTCTCCAGATAATGCGCATTTATAATTTTTGATTGATGTAGTTTAAAGAGCTGCATTCAACTAATCAATCGGTGTTTCATACGGCTAAATCAATATTTTACAAATTGTTGCAGATATTTTCCTGCATCAATCTGAAGAAGATTTACCCTGAGTTTGCGAGAGTCTAAATCAACATTAACATAAGCACAAATAAGTTTTTGTATTGTATCGACTAAAGGTCTATCTGCTTTTCTACCTAGCAAATCTTGCACCAAAACAATGACGATTAACCTGGCAATCCTCTACAGATCCAAAGCCTAACTGTATGCCTAAATTCAGTATGTGAATCTCAACCTCAAATACTCTCCAAGAAATGCTGATCCATGATTTGTATCGACAGATATTTAGCCATTTTTGTATCATCATGATGCATGTTTTCAATATTATGAAAAAGATCCCAGCTCTAAAATATTTCTAAAATTAACGGAGCAGGTAGATAAAAATCACGCAGACTATTCAAGCAGATGTTGTTTTTATAGCGTATCTTCAGTAAAAGATATTTTCATCTTGAATATCAGGTAAAATAGTGATGTTTTACGTCATCTTAAAATTAAAAGCTGGCTTGTGACCAAAACAGAATTTCACTATCTTAGATTAAAACTTTTCGCAGCTCGGATGCGTTTATGCTGACACATTTAACTCTGATCAATTTTGCTTTAGCCGATCATTTAGCCATTGATATTGAACCCGGTTTCAATGTCCTGACCGGTGAGACAGGTGCGGGTAAATCTTTATTACTGGATGCCCTTTCTGCCTGTTTGGGTGAGCGTACCGATACCAACTACGTCCGTTTTGGTTCAGATAAAGCCGATGTCACCGCTGTTTTTAGTTATAAAGACCAAAGTCCAGAAGCTGAATGGCTTAAAGCACATGAGTTGGATGATGAATCTGGCGAGATTCATTTAAGACGGGTGATTTTTGCGACAGGCCGCAGTAAAGCGTGGATTAATGGTCGCCCAAGCAGCCTGGCTGAACTGAAAGAAATTGGTCGTTTACTGGTGCAACTGTATAGTCAGCACAGTCAGCAACAATTATTGGAACATCCTTATCCCAAGCATTGGTTAGATCGTTACAACAACTTTTATCAACCGGCACAAGATGTTCGTGATGCCTATAGCACCTGGCAAAAAAATATTCGTCAGCATCAAGCGGCATTGGATGCACAAGCAACCCGCAAACAACGGATCGAAACTTTAGAGTTACAGCTTGAAGAACTCGAAGAAATTACTCAAATTGACTATAAAGAGATTGAGCAAGAGTTCGACCGTTTAAGCCATCATGAACATATCATGCTGGATTGCAGCTACAGTTTAAATGCGTTGGATGAAGCGGAACAAAATATCACTCAAGAAGTTTCTTCGATTATTCGCCGCCTCGAATCGCATGCCGGTCGCAGTGAGCAACTCGCAGAAATTTATAATTCGTTAGTGAATGCGCAAAGTGAACTTGATGATGCAACTGCCAATTTGCGTCAATTTATTGACCGGCAAAGTTTTGACCCTGAACGCGTCGATGAACTGAATGTACAACTGGAAATTTTCCATCGTTTAGCACGTAAATATCGCACTCAGCCGGAAACATTAAAAGAAGAATATCAAACTTGGCAAACTGAGCTTGAACAGCTGCATCAGTTGGAAGATCCTGAAACTTTAGCTGAGCAAGTTGAATTGTCTCATCAAGACTTTTTAGCCAAAGCCCAGCACTTAGATGAGATTCGTCGTGAAGCTGCGGCTCCTTTAGCTAAAAAACTCACAGAACAGGTCAAACAACTGGCATTGCCTGAAGCCTATTTTGAATTCAAGTTTGAACCGTTGGAACAGGCGTCATCAGAAGGGCTTAGCTTTATTCAACTGCTGTTTACTGCAAATAAAGGCATTCCTGCACAACCGTTGGCACGTGTAGCTTCTGGGGGCGAACTGTCACGTATTGCTCTGGTGATGCAAGTGATGAAGGCTGAAAAAACAGAATCTGAAGTCTTGGTGTTCGATGAAATTGATGTCGGGATCAGCGGCGGTACGGCAGAAATGGTAGGACGCCTGTTGGCAGATTTAGCCCAGCATGTGCAAATTTTATGTATCACCCATCAGGCACAAGTGGCGGCACAATCAGATCAACACCTACTGGTGAAAAAGCGCCAAACGGATCCTGCAAGCAGCACCATTATCGACCTGAGTGAAGAACAACGTATTGATGAGTTGGCGCGCATGACCGGTGGTGTCGAAATTAATGACACGACCCTGCAACATGCCAAGCAATTACGTCAACTTAAGTTTCATCAGGCTTGATCATAGTACTTAAAAAAATCCCTGAACATTTGTCAGGGATTTTTTAGATAAAAGCTTAATTCAAACTCGATTCACTCACCATTTTACTGGTTGATCACTTGAACCTGGAGTCATCTCGTAGCCCGGTGACAGATCATAAGACTGGCGCATCTGCGATTGGACAGGCTGTAGTTTTAAACCCTGCAAAATTTCCGGGTTTAAACCTTGGGCAATCTTATCAGCTGTGCTGTCATTTAAACTATTCGTCAAAATATTCTGAGTCATTAAATTAGACAGCGTACGATTAAAAGTACCTGCCGCGACCACTTTACTGGTATTGGCTTCAATCACACGCCAGGTCAAACGCACCTGTTCCGCACCTGCATTCAGACCATACATCTGTTGGCCATTATTAGCGGATAGATCATTGATCCGTCCCACCAATAAATAGTCCGCCCCAACTTTCTGCCCGATACGTGCCAATTCTTGTGGTGCGCCATCCCAATACAGGAAGTCATTTTCAGACTGCATTTCGTCTAGATAATGACGATCGACCACACTGAGCTGCCCGCTTTGAGTCAAATAAGTACCCAAAGTATCCGACAATTCCTGACTAAACTCACGCGCTGAGGCATCACTGGCTAGGCGATTATTTTTCTCAGCCATCTGAAAAGGTAATACTGCGATCCGGCGTAAATGTTGATCTTGTACAGTGGATTCAAACTTAACCACATGCGCACGTACTTTGGCTCGGTAATTGTTTTTCGCTCCAGACACACTCAGTACCTGAAACTTGGTCACGGAACCTGAACCCTGATTGGCCACACTGAATACCGGTGAAACCTTACCGCTATAACTCCAACCCTGATTATTGACAGATAAAGAAACCGTTTCCTCATAATTCATCTGAGAAGAAACTGAAGCCCCACTTACCGATTGCACGGCTATCAACAAAGCTTCAGAAATCGCCTGATGCTGTGTTGGCCCACTACCCGTGGCTTCTTTAATCACTTCTTTAATTGCAGCAAAGGCTGGAGAACTCAGCAATCCAGACAACAGACCTGCTAGTAATATTTTTTTCATGTTGTATTCTTCTACAGTCACTGCACCAAAAGTGCAGTGACCTCAATTTAAATTACAGACCAAAAGTCGAGCGTTTTGCAGCTTTACGAATTTCTTTCTCACCGGTCCACTCTACAATGCCAGTTTGCAGGTTTTGCAATTTAAAGGTGAATTTGTAATACACATCGCTCTTGCCGCCCGCATTTTTAACAATACTCGACAAGTTACCATTCAGCATAAACTCGGCACCAATATGACCACCGGTACGTACCGCAGTTGCCTGATTGACCATGCCACTTTGTTTTTGATAAGCCAGTTGCTGTGCAACAGCATTCACAGATTTCATATCGACAAAGCGGAATTTTCCAGAGTTGATCAACTTGTTCTGAATGCTGTCTGTAATTGATTCAGTATCAATATGTTCTTGGGTTTTATTATGAATGCGGTCGAGCACAATCACAGGACGACGTGTTTGGGTCATTTGCACGACTGGCGGGAACATCAACATGTCATCTACCATTTTAGCTGCAATCATTTGCAAGTCGGTTGAACCAAAGTCTTTGGTTAATGTTTCTACAGCTTGCGCATCACCATAGCTCACTGAGCCTCCTGTGCTGGCACAACCAGTTAGCAAAGTTGAAGTTGCCAATACAGCGAATATTAATTTTGCATTCATGTTCAATCTCTCTTATTTTTTCAAATACACAACAACATCTACAGCAGACGGATTCGGTGCTAAGGACTGCACCCCTTTTGTTTCACGTCCGGTCAATTGAATTGGCTTCCAGATTGCACCTTCAGGATTCACTTCTGCACCCTGTACATCGACCCAAACAATCTTGTAGCTAAAATCTTTATTGTTAAAACGGCGGTTTTTGATCGCAATCGACGCGCGTTTCAAATCACCCGAAAAACTCATATTCACGCGCTCCACAAAAACCTCTGTGGTCAATACCGGATTATTGGTAATCGTACGAATACTGATTTCATTGTTTACATTGGTTTGCGTCGATAAGGCATTTGGTGCGGTACACCCCACCATCAACAGCGCTCCTAAACCAAGTACAGCAAAACTAAATTGACGTTTCATATATTTCTCTGATTTATCATTAACGTGGAATCGTGCTCACACTGGCAGTAATTTTGTCATTGACATGATGAGCATAAACAAAGACGGTTTGATTGGCTTTTACATCCAGGGTCACAGGTGAACTGGATAAACTTCCGCTGGAAAGCTGTAAATTATGTTTGCCTGGCGTTAAATTTAAGCGGGCAATCTGGGCATTACTTGGCAAAGTACTCCAACCCCGTAAGTCAGCACGTTCTGTGGACATGTTTAAAACATTGCCAGCCAATTGGCCCAATACACCAAATTGATTACCGAGTTCTTTTTGTGCAGCATATTTGGCAGTCGCACGTAGCACCTGACTGGTCAGATTACCCACTACTTTTTCTTTCAGGTCTTTGACTGCCAAAGCACCGATATCACTGATGACATAGCTGTCTTGCAAAGGCTTATTGTTCACTTTGACTTTCAAACTTTTCGGTGCCACATAAGTGCTCGGCTCATAAGTGGCAAAAGCAATATTAATTAAACCACCCGGTGTTGGCACATCGATTTTATTTTCAACTTTTTGCGGCACAACACCTTGCTCGATAAATACAATCACCGGCACACTGCCGCTCTTTGGCTGTACCACCAACTGATTTAGACGTTTGACATCCTGGGCAATTTGTGCGTCTGGCTGCAATTCATAGGCTTTTTTATAGTCGACTAAGGCATCGTTATATTCGCCCAAAGTTTCCCATAAATTTGCCGCCATATAGAAAGCATAAGCATTTTGATAGCTATTCTTAATCTTGCCGGCAATTGGGTCTAAGCCGACAAAAGCTTCATCCAAAGCGCTAAATGCCGTTTCGCCAGATGATTGTTTAGTGGCTTTATCTTTTTTCTTTTCCAGTTGCTTTTGATAAGACAGCTCAATTTCACGCTGAATACCTTGTGCGACCCGCATTTCTACTGCTGCAGCTTCTAAATCCTTGAGAAAAATATAATTTTTTGCTTGGGAAATATGTGCCAACACCTGCTCATGTGGTGGCACCATATAAGGAACAATCGAATCATTACTGACCAGTGCCAGTGCCTTAAACCCCATCCGGGATACACTGACTTTGGCCCTGTTTTGTTGTTTATCTAATAAAGTAAAAGCCTGCTTATAATAATCCTGGCTTTGTTCATATTGATGGTTGACTTGTAGTAAACGTGCTTGCTCAAGCAAATATAAAACACCATCTTTTGAATCTGCTTTGTCTTTAAATTGAGTCATTAAGCTGTCTGATAACTGACTATTTAAATGACTACGAAATAAATTCCCTTCTTCATTATAAGTACTGAATACTGCAGCCTGTGATATTACGGAAACTGAAAATAAAGCAGAAATCAAAGTCCCTTTTAAAAAATTATGCATAATTATCCATTAAAAAAATAATAAAAGATGAAAATTCATACATCTTACAAATAAAGCAATAGTGTTACAATATGTATATAAAGTATATTTAGTGAAACAATTAACGCATTATTCTGAACATATTTTACATATAAAAACAAAATTTAAAAAATAATTACAATAATTCATCGTTTTTTTATCTAACTAAAATCATGAACTGCATTCAATTGAAAACCTACAACCAAGATATAAATTTTAAAAATATTTAATATTTCTTTAGAAAAAATTAAGTTACAATGAAAACCCATAAAATCAATTTATTGTTAAAACGTAAATACAGGTAATATAAGTTATTTTGATGGACATTATTTATATTTATTCAGTATTATTATTTTAACTGTATTTTTTAATATTTTTAGATTTCATCTAGAGAATTAAAAAATTAATCAGAATAATGAAATTTACTATGTCTTAAAATAAAATATGGCTTAACAACCTCTTTAAATAAACTTTAAAATCATACTTTATTTTTCTATCTACTCAGTTTCAACAAAGCCAAGTTGTCAGCAACTTATTTTTATGGGATAAATACAATCAAGGAATAGTCAGTTTGAGTGATTGAAATCAGGTAACTTACCGCCATTCATCACTTTTGCAGACTGCAAATTATACTGACTTTAGGAGAACTGCTCAGATGACCAAACAGTTTCTGACACATCGCTGTCTGATCGCACCTCCTGATTTAGCCGATGATTTTTTTGCCAATACAGTAATCTATTTGGCACGACATGATGAAGATGGTGCTCAAGGCATTATCATTAACCGCCCTTCTGGTCTTTCAATCAAAGAATTATTGAATGATCTGGAAATTGAAGCGGATAATGTAAATCCCCATGATGTATTACAGGGTGGACCGTTGCGCCCGGAAGCAGGCTTTGTGCTGCATACCGGTCAACCGACCTGGCATTCATCCATTGCGGTGGGTGAAAATGTCTGCATCACCACCTCTAAAGATATTCTAGATGCCATTGCACATAACGAAGGCGTTGGACGTTATCAAATTGCCTTGGGTTATGCGAGTTGGGGCAAAAACCAGCTTGAAAAAGAACTATCACGTGGCGACTGGCTCATCTGTGATTCAGATATGGATTTAATTTTTAACTTACCTTACGACGACCGCTGGGATGCTGCCTATAAGAAAATGGGCGTAGACCGCACTTGGCTTTCATCAGAGATTGGACATGCCTGATTTATCACAACCCCAGCTGATTATGGCATTCGATTTTGGTACACAGAAAATGGGCATGGCGGTCGGTCAATCCTTGATTGAAAGTGCCAATCCCCTTGCCCTGTTTCCGATGAAAGATGGGATTCCCAACTGGGATGAATTACTGAAAATTGTGAAACAGCATCAACCCACCTTATTTCTAGTCGGTTTGCCGCTGAATATGGATGATAGCGAATCCGAACTTTCGACACGTTCACGCAAGTTTGCCCGTCGTTTGCGCCATCAAACCAATATTGAAACTTTGATGGTCGATGAGCGTTTAACTACTCGTGAAGCGCGTGATGAATTGGGTCATTATCAAGCCCAAGGTCGCGCTAAAAAACTGTCTGCAGATAGTGTTGCTGCTGCACTTTTTATTGAAAGCTGGTATCGCAATCCTGAAGGGCTTACACCTTAATTTTATGAAAAGCCATTGAGACAAAAAAGCCATTCAGTTTTGAATGGCTTTTTAATTGCTTAGATTCTCAGATGAAGTGTAACAAAGATCAACGTTATTGATCAGCGTAATGATGACCGATATATCTATAAGGCAAGGCATCGGATAGAGAACTTTTTTACCAAGCTGAAATAGTATCGTGGTATTGCCACACGCTATGACCAACTGGTTCAAAACTTCCTGGAAGCGGTCTATCTTGCCTCAACGATGATCTGGCTTAATGGATGACATGTCCTAAGTATAAATAGTTTTAAATGTGGACAAATACAGCATCGCCCCAACAAAAGCTCTCCTCTGGCTGATTTTTTGTTATAAAGTAATACATGTTACTTTCTCTTTTTATATGCTTTGACCAAGCAGGTACTTATGGCAATTTCTAGTTTTGGTAAGATTCTCACCGTTTTGGATCTATTTTCGGTGTCTCGCCCTATCATTAATGTCGATATCATTAGTGAGGAATTAGGACTGTCTAAACCTACCAGTTACCGGTATTTAAAAGAACTCGTATCCTCAGAATTATTACAGCGCTTAAGTGGTACTTCAGGTGACTATACACTGGGTTCCAAAATTGCAGTCTTGGACTACATTTCCCGTACCACCGATCCATTGGTGCAAATCAGTATTCCATTTATGCAGCAAATTGTGGAACGTACCGAATTCAGCTGTCTGCTTACGCATTTGAATTATGATTCATGTATCGATATTCATCATGAACTGTATAAAGACATGACCACGCTGATTTATGGTCGTGGTTGCCCTCGCCCTATCTATAAGGGTTCTTCTGCTAAAGTGATTTTGGCGCATTTACCCAAACAGCGCATTTTGGATTACTACCAGCGCTTTGCGACCGAACTGTCTGAAATTGGATTTGCGCATAGCGAAGAAGCGTTTATGTTGCAGATGAAACAGATTAAAAAGCAGGGGTATTATTTTTCCAATGGAGAAGTGGATCCAAATTTGGCCAGTCTTTCTATTCCTGTAAAATTTTCCAGTAAAGAACCGCCTTTGGCCTTAACCTTATTAGGCTCTAAAAATCGCTTTGAGTTTATTAACTTTCACAAGCTGATCGAAATTTTGCAGGAAAATGCTGCACTGGTAGAGAAAAAATTTGCTGAATTAGCGAAAGAAGATGATCTTTAAAATTTTGCGTAGATTCAACAAAATATCAATTTATGCAAAATAAAACCTGTTTCAAGCATTGCAATATTAAACCTATTCTCATAATATGATTATTGTTATTTATTTAGCCAATTGTATTCCATGACAATTTGTGCAACATCCTCAGAGAAAAGTTCGTGCCTATGCATGAGCTTTTTTTTTGGCTTTATTTTTAGCCGATCAAATACATCATTTTAGAAAAAATAACGAAAGGTCAGATTAATCCGCGGCTCGAGTATCCGTGTCGATTTCATCAAGGCATGTTTCCAGTACTGTTGGGTTTGGCCTCGCATCACAATCAGTTGCCCGCTGTGTAAAAGCAGATCGACTTTTTCTGCCGTATATTTATGCTTAAAACTAAATTTACGGGTTGCTCCCAAACTCAAAGAAGCAATAACAGTTTCCTGCCCCGTAGCAGATACCAAGGCAGCCTCATCATCACTATGCCAACCCACGGCTTGGGTACCATTTTCATATAAATTGGCTAAGCACGAATTAAAGCTATGCCCGACCAGCTTTTCGATATGTTGTTTTAAACGAAAGAGTGCAGGATTCCACAGATGTGCCTGCTTAAATGTACCTGAATAGTGATATTGGTAATTTTCATCGCCATACCATGCCACTTGACGTCCAGTTTTATGATGTTGACCAAACAAAATGATTTCATCATGCTGCCATGCCAAAGTGGCTAAAAAATAACGGAAATATTTTTCACTCTGCTCAGACGTTAAAATCAGGCCAAAATCTTCCACTACCCCATCACAGGGCAACACATTCGCTTGAGCTTCAGGTGCAAATAAATCAAAGTTCATCATTAGATATAAAGAGAAGATTCACTTTTATTTTAGCCGATTGTGTCTGGACACAATTCAAAACATTGTATGCGCTTGTGACATCCAATCATCAGGCTTAGACTGAAATTAAGCTTAACAATAAAAAATTGCATATGAATTTATGGCTCTTATTCCAAAAGCTTCGACCTTTTGTTCGCCCCTATCGTTTATTGGTTTTCGCAACGCTGGTTTTAACCCTGATCGGCTCTTTCACCGCACAGGTCAATGCACTGACTTTACAGTATGCAGTGGATAGCATTAACCGGCTGATTAAAGCGGGTTTGGGACTGTCTGAAGGCTGGCACATTCTGATCACTATTTCTGCCATCTTATTGGGCAAAGAAGTCGTTAATGCTTTCGTACAGTTTGGACAAAAATTTTATGGTGAAAAGCTGCGCATTTTTGTTTCGCAAGATTTAGCCCAAGGCATTATTGAAAAATTTCTGACTTATCGGCTGGCTTTTTTTAATGAAGACAATAATCAGGCCGGTAAATTGCAAACCCGTATTGACCGCGGTATTGGTTCACTGACCCGTCTGGTGCAAATTTTCTTTATTGATATTTTACCGTTATTTACCAGTGCGATTGTGGCACTTGGGCTGATGTTTTATGCCAATATTTATGTCGGACTGGTGGCTTTAAGTATTGTGCCGATTTATTTTTGGCTGACCTATAAACAGGCACAGAAACTCGGTGGATGGCGACGCAACCTGCGCGATGGACGTGAAAAAAAGAGCCAGGGCATCTTAAGTATTATTAACTCGATTACCGTGATTAAATCTTTTAACCGTGAATCGATTGAATCTGACAAACAGCTTAAATTACAAAGAGAACTCACTGCCAACCAGATGCAGACCCGTCAAACCAGCTTTCTGTTTGACGGTTTAAAAACCTTTATCGAGCAGATTGGTATTGTGCTAATCATCATTTTAACCGCCTATTTTGTGCTGGATGGTCAGATGAGTATCGGCATGATTATGTACCATGTGCTGTTGTTCAATAACGTTTCTGCCCCGATTCGTTCCTTGCATCGTATTTATGATGAAGTGAATGATGCGATGATTTACTCGGAAAGCTTCTTTAAAATTTTGGAAGCCGATCATGAAATTGAACCGAGTGGGGGCAAAAAAACCAGTCATCACCTGCAAGTTTGAACTTAAAAATGTCGAATTTTATTATCCCAATGGCCATCATGCCTTAAAAAATATCAACATGGTGATTCTGCCGAATAAAATCACCGCGCTGGTCGGTTTATCCGGTGCGGGAAAATCAACATTGATCAGTTTACTGGATAAATTCTATCAGCCTGCATCCGGGCAGATTCAACTCGACGGCATCAATCTGGAAGACATCGACACGCAATATCTACGCGATCATATTGGTTTGGTGCTACAAAAAAATCATATTTTCCAAGGCACTATTTTTGACAATATTCGTTATGGTAAAACCAATGCCAGTCTTGAAGATGTCATGATGGCCGCCAAAAAAGCCTCGATTCATGAGCAAATTTTACAGCTTCCGCATGCTTATGAAGCCGATGCGCTGATGCTTTCAGGCGGTCAACAACAACGAATTGCGCTTGCCCGCATGTTCCTCAAAAACCCACCGATTATTTTTCTGGATGAACCGACGGCTAGCTTAGATGCGATTGCCTCGGAGCAAATCAAACAAAGTCTGGATCAAATCAAACAAGGGCGAACCGTGATTATGATTTCACATAGTTTGTCGCAAATTATTGATGCCGATTACACCTATGTGATGAAAGAAGGTTGCATTGCCGAACACGGCGAACATGATGCGCTCTATCATCAAGAAGGTGTGTATAAAGAAATTTTTGATGCGATGGCCAAGAGTTTAAACATTGAAAAGATTGCCAAAACTTTTGAGGAGGATTCTGAGGAAGAAACGCATAGTTAGTGCTTATATGGTTCACCCCCATATTAACCACCAACCGTATTTATTAAACTACCTTAATAAATCGCTCAGCAGCTGAACTTGGCAGCAAATCTTAAGCATGTAAATATCATTAACGAGGTCAATTCATTTAAGCTCTCTGTCCTGAATTGAGTATGTCCTAAAAGAGAATAAGGGATTATTTGGCCTGTACTAAAGTCACAACACCCATTCATAACCCCATTCTTTATTCAGGCCGGACTAGAATCGTACAATCCACTCACCCTTTATATAGTGATAATCATAATCTGGTCCATAGAAAGAAGCACTGCGGTTATATCCGGCATTCATGCGTAGAAACTGTGACCCACGAATTGGGCTTTGCAGGTTCAGTTCAAATAACCGGGTTGACTGATTCGGATCCGCATTAATTTTTTCACGTCCAAAACCAGCAGTTAAACCAGCAGACCATCCGGCAAAGCGCTGACGCCAACCTAAGGCCAACATCGACTCCTCATAATCCTTGGGGTTGAAATACGCTCTACCTACATCCTCTTCACGACTACGGTAGGTACGATATCGGGCCTGAAGGGTTAGTCCCAAGTCGAGAGAAGGCTGATAGATCAATTTAATTCGGCCATGATCACGGCGATTATCATCTGAAAAAAATTGTGATCCTGCTACACCGACGACTGTGACATGCTGACCTAAGCCCTGATCCAGTGCAGCGCCCACGAAAGTGAAATTCGTCCCCTGATCCAAAGCGGGTTGTGTTTCCACCCAGTCACGATTAGCGAAAACTTCCAATGCTGTCTTTTGAGCAAGCGGTGTTCGATAACTGCCATCAAAGGTGAATAATGTATGATCACCCTGCTCAAATACACCGGCTTCCAAGGACCAGCCATTTGCTGTAGCAGAATCAATTTCGCGTCCAATAAATGCGATCTTTTGACCATCTCGACGCCAATCATCAGCTTTATACTGATAAGCACTGGCATGTAGACCTAAGTAATGATCTGCATTTTCATATTGAGGTAGAAATTCTGCCGATAGTTTACGGGTTTGAAAGCCTTCACTATCGTCACTCAAAAAGAATTCCGTTCCGGCAGCACGTTCACTTTGTGTCTGCCCTTCCTCTAATCCATTTGCCAAGCTAGGTGTAGTGATGCTGATGAGTAAAGGAACAAGCACATAGGTTGCAATTTTTATGTTTTTCATTTTGTTCCCCATGTTTTTCGTGTTTTGAACAACTCATCTAAATACCCTAAAATACTGGCGGGCTGTAATAAGAAACTATATGTGAGTACATACAATAAAAAACCAATAAAGTTTTTCCGCACCTTGAGTTCCAGATCGTCAAACATTCTGCGTTCAATCGAATAATTTAATAGTCCTAGTAAGAATGCCATAGGCAACAATGCCAGAGTCATAATACCGACAATCCAGTAATGTCCAAAACACGCCAGGATGATTCCTGGTATAAAACCAAAGGTAAAGGCAATATCTAGCCAAGGGAAAACCAGGTTCCAATAAATAAAAAATGTGGATAATCTCGGCTTGATTAAAATCCCGGGATGTTTAATAAATGCTTCAATCATGCCACGGGCCCAACGCTGACGCTGTTTAACAAATACTTTAAGCGTCGTGGGTGCATTGGTAAACAGACAGGCATCCTCACAATGTCCCACACGATAGCCAGCCTTCAACAAGGCCCAGGTGAGTACAATATCTTCACCGACACATTCAGGCCATCCACCCACTTCTATCAAGGCATTGCGATCATAAATAGAAAAAGCACCTTGAGCCACTAAGGTTCCCTGATACAGGGACTGCATACGCTTGGTCGCTGCAATACCGAGAAAATAATCCCATTCCTGAGTTCTGGTTAGCAAATTCTCACGAGAGTTGCGCACCAGAATCTTACCTGCAACCGCACGTGTGTTGGGTGGATCCACCATATAGCGTTCAACAATATTAATTAATGCAACACGATGTAAGTAAGAATCAGCATCGACTGTGATCACCAAATCGTGTTGAGCGAGTTTCAGTCCTTCATTTAATGCATGTGCCTTACCTGCATTTTTCTTTAAATCAAGTAAAGTTAACCAGGGAAATTTTTGTTGGGCTTTTCGGACAATATCTGCAGTTTCATCCTGAGAACCATCATTAATCACAATGACTTGTAGGGGGCCTGGATATTTTTGAATACCGATACTCACTAAAGTATCTTGTATTGAGGCAGCTTCATTATAGGCGGCAATCAACATGGTAATGCCCGGATAAGAAGGTAACGGCTGTCTCTTTGGTCTCCTGTCCATCATCAAGCTTAAAGCCGCGAATGAATTCATAAACCCTGGAATAATAGCAATGCCATAAATCAAGAAAATAGCCAAAAAATGACCAATATGCGTGCTGAGATCATGCATCCAGTCTTGGGCAATCCATATTGAAAATACTGTCCAAAAACAAGCGCCCATGAGAGACACAACAAACTTTAACTGCACAGAAAAGTAAATTCGAGAGATATCTTCTCTATTACTTTCATCAATGATCATCAGCACTCTCTCAAATATGTCATTTCATTCATAAGACTTGTGCAAGGTTATTTTCAGTAAAGTGTGTGACTGCACTGAAACAGATGATGACCTTCTTTACATGCGTTAGTTACCGTAAATGTATGAAAATCATTATTGTTCGGAGATCGGACTTTGCTTTTTTTAAAAACGACCTGCATTTTTTATAATTATATATTATTTTTGTATGTTTTTTGATACATAAGGCACACTTATTAGGTTAATTTGTATTATTTGTCTCGTAATGTTGATTATTTGTAAACTTTAATAATAAAAAAATTTCGAGATAATCGAGCTATTAAGCTCATCATCTGATACAGAAAATCACTTTGAAAATAAAAAAAGCCTGCAATAAGCAGGCTTTTTTTGAAAATTAATTTAGAAATTAACGTTCTTGGACTTTCTCTTCAATTTCTGCAACGCTGGTGTGACGCACGTCTAAACCTTTAACCATATAAATGACCTGTTCAGAAATATTGCGTGCATGGTCACCAATTCGCTCTAAAGAACGCAACACCCATAATACATTGATTACACGTGAAATATGACGTGGATCTTCAATCATATACGTCATTAAGGTCCGGGTTGCCGATTGATATTCACGGTCAATATCGGCATCGGCAAGCAACACACGCAAGGCTTGATCGACATCTAAACGCGCAAAGGCATCTAAGGCATCATGAATCATCACCCGCACCTGATTGCCAATGTGACGGGTTTCCATATAACCGCGTGGTGAATTGCCTTCTTCACACAAATTCTGTGCAATACGTGCAATTTTTGCCGCTTCATCACCAATACGCTCTAAATCGGTATTGGCTTTAGACATGGCTATTACCATACGCAAATCAATTGCCGCAGGATGACGGCGTGCCAAAATCAGGGTTAAGGCTTCGTCAATTTCCGTCTCTAAACGATTGACGACATTGTCCTGGAATTGCACATCGATCGCCAAGCTTGCATCGGTGTCTAATAAAGCACGAATACCGTTGGCAACTTGTTGTTCAACCATACCACCCATGGTCATAAATTTGGTATTTACATCCTGTAACTCTTCATTAAATTGCGAAGAAATATGGTGATTCAACACCGGATTATTTGGCAAGGGGGCGTACTCCACAACAGCAATTTTAGGATTAAAAATCTTGGTCAATATTAAATCATATCTAATATGAAGCTTTGATGACAAACATCTAAATGTTTAGCTGGCTGGTTTGACTGCTTTATCGATCAGCCAAGCATTCATCTCTTCAACATCTTGTTCTGTTAATTTGCCAACAGCAGCTTTCAAACGTAGCACATTAATTAAATAATCATATTGTGCATTTAAGTAATCCTGCTTGGCAGAAAAAGCATTTCGTTGCGCCAATAGCACATCCACCATAGTTTTCAAACCTTCCTGATATTGGGCTTTAGAGGCTTGAGAAACAATACTGGCCGAATCCATGGCCGCTTTACGCGCTTGTAGTTTGGCCTGATCGGTTTCCACCAGCATATAAGATTTTTTTACATCGGTATTGGCTTTACGAATGGCAGCATCTAGCTGGGCTTCACTTTTTTTCACATTCACTGCGGCTTTTTGAATGGATTTTTGTGTGCGTCCACCGTTATACACATTCCAGTTCATTTCCACGCCGATCTGATCAAACTGACCATCACTGGAAACCACATTTTGGGGGGACTGTTTGATATACCCATAAGTACCGACCGCTTCAATTTGCGGATATAACGCAGCTTTTTCGACCCGTTTTTGATCTTCGGCATAATGCTGTTGAATCCGGGCTTGTTGAATGGAAAGATTCTGACTCAGTGCTAAAGCGTTCCATGCGTCCAAGTCCGCCGGATAAGGTTTTTGAAATTGAAAGTCGTCTCTGAGTATCGCCAAATTTTCACGATAGGGTCCAATGATTTGTGCCAGTTGCTCTTGTGCCAAAATCAATTGCACATGAGTGGCAATCCGGTTGGCGCGTGCACTTTCATATTGTGCATTCGCTTCACTGACATCACTTTTTGCAACCAGGCCTTCGCGCAATTTGGCATTCATTAAATTGAGCTGTTCCAACAAGGCTTTTTCTTCTTGTAAATTGGCCGTGGTTAAACTTTGTTGACGCAGCACATTAAAATAAGATTCGGATACATTTAAAATATGTTCTTGACGTTGTAACTGCAAATTGATTTCACTCAAACTGACTGAGGTTTTAACTTGCTTTAAACCTTCCCACGCATCCCAACGGAAAATCGGTTGCCGAGCAGTCATGGCAATTTGTTTAGTCGTTGAAGAAGACGAGCTAAATGCGTCCGCAGGAAAACCCGGAACACTGGCCTGATTCGCATCCTGGCTTTTTCGTGTGACATTTCCAGAAACAGTAATGGTCGGAAGTAAATTTCCTTTCGCAATCCCCAGATTTAATTGATCAGCTTCATACTGTAAAAGATTGGCTTGCCAGTTTGGATCGGTAGTTTTTGCACGTTGATACACCTCAACCAAATCCAAAGCATAACTGCATGGACTTATCAGAAAAACACATGCACTGATGACTATTTTTATATTCATTTTTTATGGTAAATCCCTGCACCGTACCTGACCATCTGCAAACACGCATATTTCAAAGAAAACTATGCAATATTAGAGTGATCTCCTTAATTTTACGTATGATTTTTATTAATTTTTACAATCCGCCATGCTATATCGATTCATCTATAAAATGCTAGTCCATGATCACAGCACGTAACTAAACTCCTGCACAATACTACACAGACAAAATCTTTTTCAGCTATAAAATAGCCGCAATCCACCAAAATCATTGCTGCATGTATCCAGATATCGAATGACTGTGCCTTTCAAAAAAAAATCCTCTGTAAAGCGATGCCTTCCTCTTGTTATTTTGATGCTTTTGCTCGGCTGTCAAAAACCTGAACCTCAGCCTATTCCAGAACCGCTACAAAAACAATCACAGCAAGATGAAACGGTGGATTTATCTTTATTATGCAAAAATATTGAAAAAAATATGGCAGAAATTAATGCTGAACGTACCACTTTTGCCTTGGAACAGATCAATCAAGATTTAAAATTATGCCTACCGCTGTCGACATTTAATGAACAACAGCATTTGTTGGCCCTGTCTAATCAAATGTATAACAACTTCTTAACCGTGGATAGAACACCGCCACAACAAGTGGCTTTTGAAGCGTATGCTTTTGATTTATCCCAGCATCCCACCATTCAGCAAAACCATTTTGAACAACTGAATCTACGTGACCAATATTTATTGAAACATAAGGGTCAAGCCTATATCGAGTTATTTGATGCAGGTAAAGGCTTGGTCAATTATCGTCGCAGTCCTGAATATTTAGCCAAAATTTTTGCACCCTACATGCCACGGGCAGAACAGGTCTTTATCGAAAATTTGGCGACACAGAATATGATGCCTGTGTTTGTTGAAGATACCTTGATGATTGAGCCACACGAGATTGCAACTCGCGCCTTGTTTTGGGAAGAATATTTAACTCAATATCCTAAAAGCAGCTATCGCAAAGATGCAACGTATCTTTTGCAGATGTATACCCTGTTTTTATTTAAGGGCATGAACGACTCGCCTGTCTCTGACACTTATACTGATAAACATGCCATCCAAAGTAGTTCGATGGATGAAATTGAAAAATTAGCTCGGGTCAAAAATTCGTATTTAGCGCTTCAGGCGATAAAATTCCTGCAATTTCTACAATTATCCGAACAGCAACGCTTAAAAGAAATCCCTCTGCAACTTAGTGCTAAAGAACAGCAATCACTTTCTGAAAATCAGCTCACACTCAAACAATTAGATCAGTATTTAGGGTTGCAAAATTTAAACCGCTCTAAAACACGTGATTGTTTTAGTGATGCCGTTTGTCTCTAATCAAACCCTTTCAATTAAAGACCTCTAGAACCACATAAAAGCGATATTTAATGTGAATGTTTTTTAGTGCTTGGGCATGTTAATATTTGTCCATCGCTTGACGGAGCGCGAGTAATTGCTCGCTGAGATTGTGTCAGTTTTTTCTATAAAGAACTTAAGCACGAGTACCGTTGAACCTGATCAGGTTAAGACCTGCGTAGGAATCAAGCATCTAAAAACTGAAGCCCTTAATTTATCTGTATCTTAATTTTTAAAATAAATTAGACCCGATAAATCCGCCACGTTTTTGGTCGTGCTTGATTCGTTGATGTCATTCATAAGGATCATTGCAATGAACCAGTTAACGAATCTATCTGCAACAGATATTTCTGCTCAACATGAGCAAGATGCTAAAGATCTCACCCGTATTTTACCCGCTTCAAAAAAAGTCTATATCCAGGGTTCTCGCTCTGATATTCAAGTCCCGATGCGTGCCATTGAACTGACCGATACCCCGACCGGTTTAGGAGGTGAACAGAATCCGGATATTCTGGTGTATGACACTTCAGGTGTGTATACCGATCCTAAAGTTGCAATTGACCTGAATAAAGGTTTACCCAAAGTTCGTGAAAGCTGGATTGAAGAACGTCAAGATACCGAACGACTAGATACCTTGACTTCTGCCTTTGGACAGGAACGTCTAAAAGATATTCGTACCGCAGAAATTCGTTTTGCGCATATTCAAAAACCGCGTCGCGCCAAATCAGGCAAAAATGTCACCCAGATGCACTATGCTCGTCAGGGCATCATTACCCCCGAAATGGAATATATCGCCATTCGTGAAAATCAGCGCCAGCTTGAAGGTGTGGATGCACGTCAACATGTCGGTCAAAATTTTGGGGCAAAGAATTTGACTGAAATCACGCCTGAATTTGTACGTCAGGAAGTGGCAGAAGGTCGTGCGATTATTCCGGCCAACATTAACCATCCTGAAATTGAACCAATGATTATTGGTCGTAATTTTCTGGTCAAGATCAATGCCAATATTGGTAACTCGGCACTTGGTTCAAGCATTGATGAGGAAGTGGCGAAAATGACCTGGGCGACGCGCTGGGGCGCTGACACCATCATGGATTTATCGACCGGGAAAAACATTCATGAAACCCGTGAATGGATTATTCGCAACTCCCCTGTTCCGATTGGTACCGTTCCAATCTATCAAGCACTGGAAAAAGTCGATGGTGTGGCCGAAGATTTAACTTGGGAAATCTTTAAAGACACCTTGATTGAACAAGCTGAACAAGGTGTGGATTACTTCACCATTCATGCCGGTGTACTACTTCGCTATGTTCCCCTCACCGCAAACCGTTTGACCGGTATTGTCTCGCGTGGTGGATCTATCATGGCGCAGTGGTGCCTCGCCCATCATCAAGAAAACTTTCTCTATACCCATTTTGATGAAATCTGCGAGATCATGAAAGCCTATGACGTATCATTCAGTTTAGGCGATGGCTTACGTCCGGGTTGTATTCAGGATGCCAATGATGAAGCACAATTTTCAGAATTACGGACTTTAGGTGAACTGACCCATCGCGCGTGGCAACATGATGTTCAAGTCATGATTGAAGGTCCGGGTCATGTGCCAATGCATATGATTAAAGAAAATATGGATTTGCAACTTGAAGTCTGTCAGGAAGCACCTTTCTATACCCTTGGCCCTTTAACTACAGATATTGCTCCGGGTTATGACCATATTACTTCAGCAATTGGTGCAGCGATGATTGGCTGGTACGGTACAGCCATGTTGTGTTATGTCACCCCGAAAGAACATTTGGGCTTGCCGAACAAGAAAGATGTTAAAGATGGCATCATCACGTATAAAATTGCGGCCCATGCTGCCGATTTAGCCAAAGGTCATCCGGGTTCCCAAGTTCGTGACAATGCTTTATCGAAAGCGCGTTTTGAATTCCGTTGGGAAGACCAGTTTAACTTGAGTCTTGACCCGGATACCGCACGCAGCATGCATGATGAGACCATGCCAAAGGAAGCGCATAAATCAGCGCATTTTTGTTCGATGTGCGGACCTAAGTTCTGTTCGATGAAAATCACCCAAAATGTGAGAGATTATGCAAAAAATCAAAGCAATGCTGAGCATAGCCAAGAACAAAATGCAGAGATAGAAGCGGGATTCGAAACGATGAAAACCACCTATCAAGAACATGGTCAAAAATTGTACCATAAGCTTTAATTTGGAAAAAAACTCTTTTATTTTCATAAAATTCTCGGTTAGGATGAATGATTGCTTTTCATCCTGACTGAGCTATATGAATATTATTAGACAAGCAACATATAACAGCGACGAAGTCAAAATCCAGTCACGTGAATATCTGTTCCGTGGCTTCATTCAGGTTGAAAAAGTCAGTCTCCAACATCGTTTATTTAATCAAACTGAATACACGCCAGTGATTCAACGTGAACTTATTCACCGACCTGAAGCTGCGGGTGTACTGATTTATGATGATGCCCAACAAAAATTTGCCTTAATTGAACAATTTCGTGTCGGTGCAATGGATGATTCAGATTCAGCCTGGCAACTGGAAATTATTGCCGGAGTGCTGGATGGTAATGAATCCCCTGAAAGCTGTATTCGCCGTGAGAGTTTAGAAGAATCTGGTTGTAAGATTGATCAGTTACAGCACTTATTCAGTTTTTATCCATCTGCAGGTGCCTGCTCAGAATTGTTTCATTTATACAGTGCACACGCGAATCTTCCTGAACAAGGCGGGATTTTTGGCATGCAAAATGAAGGCGAAAATATTCAATTGCATCTGATTGACTACAGTGAAATTAAAAACTTATTCACCAATGGTCGATTAAGAAATGCACCAGTCATTATGGCATTGCAATGGTTGCAACAACATATTAAAACGACAAGGAATGTCTAAGGAGTCAGACATGACTTTATCCGATTACAATGAAATCCAGCAAGACTGGACCATTATTCAAATTTCAGACACACATTTGATGAATCAGGAAGATTTAGAATTTGTGCACATAAATCCTGAACAAAGCTTTCATGCCGTGATGAAGCAAATTCAGCAGCAATATCCAAATGTGGATGCGATCATTCATACCGGTGATTTAGCACAAGTGCCTGTGAAAGAAACCTATAGCCGTTATTTGGCATTTATGCAGCGTTTAGGTATCCCATTTTATCAAATTCCCGGGAATCATGACAATATTGATCTGTTCCCTTTCTACCATAATCAAAATCAGGTTCATGCGATTCATTTTGGCCCATGGAGCATGGTGTTATTAAATAGCGCTGTGCGTGGCAAAATTGATGGCTGGATTGAGGAAGAGCAACTGCAACAACTGGATCGAATTTTATCTAAATTCCAACAACAATTTGTGGTTGTTGCATGTCATCATCATCCTTTCGATATGCATTCAAAGTGGATCGATCAACATAAGTTGAAAAACACTGAAAATTTAACCGACATTTTAGCCAAGCACCCTAATGTGAAAGCGGTAATCAGTGGTCATGTTCATCAAGATGCCTTGAATGAATGGAAAAATATTCAGTTTTTTTCAACGCCTTCAACCTGTGTCCAGTTCAAACCTTTAAGTGATGATTTTGCACTCGATGAAGAAGCGCCGGGGTTTCGGGTGCTGCATTTGAAAGCAAATGGCGAGTTACAAACTGAAATTTATCGTACCGAAAAGGCGCAACAAAAAATTAATGTTGAAATTTCAGGTTATTAACTTTTCATTTTGCTTTTTTTCTATTACTTTATGGCTTCAAAAGGAAACGTGATAGATTGAATCCAGGCATCAAAGACTATCAAAAAGCACAAAAAGTCTATATGATGACGCCCCTCGAAGGAGAATCTCCTAAGAGTTGGATAAAAACACTTGCATATCACCATATTTTTTGCGTATAGATAATACGTATATGATGAGGAATGCCCTAAATGGCGAATGACAACCAAAATCAAGTCTTGGACGAACAAACTGATGTTGTAGACGAAAAATCTACAAAACGTGTGCGAAAAACCAAGCCAAAAGCGTCAGAAAGTGGTTCTACTGCTAGCTTATTTGGTATTGCACCTTATCAGCCGAAAAAAAATGAAGAATACATGTCCGAAGGACAGCTTGAGCATTTCCGCCAAATTCTGTTGGCATGGAAAGAAGAGCTAATGTCTGAAGTGGATCGTACCTTAAACACCATGCAGGATGAAAATACTGCATTACCTGACGTCAATGACCGTGCAACACAAGAAGAAGAGTTTGCCATTGAACTGCGTACACGTGACCGTGAACGTAAATTAATCCGTAAGATTGAGCAATCAATTGAAGCGATTAAAAACGATGACTATGGTTTCTGTGAAACGTGTGGTATTGAAATTGGTCTGCGTCGTCTTGAAGCACGTCCAACTGCAACCCTTTGTATTGACTGCAAAACTTTAGCAGAAATCAAAGAGAAGCAAAATAACGGTTAATTGCAGTTAATGCTTAATAATCCTCCCCTAACCCCTCCTTTAATTCAGGAGAGGGATAACAGGATGGCTTATGTGGGTCGGTTTGCGCCATCGCCAACCGGCCCTTTGCATTTTGGCTCACTGATTACGGCTGTCGCCAGTTATTGCGATGCACGTGCGCATCATGGCAAATGGCTGGTTCGGATTGAAGATACAGACATTCCGCGTATTTATCCCGGTAGTGAAGATCATATCCTGCGTTCAATTGAAGCCTTTCAATTTGAAGCTGATGCAGAAATCATTTTCCAAAAAGACCGCCTAGACATCTACGATGCGGTAATCGATCAACTGCATCAAAACCATCTGGTGTATGCCTGCCAATGCACCCGCAAAATGCTGGGTTCCAATCATATCTACGCGGGTACTTGCCGTGATTTAAATCTGCCTTTTGAGCAGCAAGCCATTCGTGTCAAAGTATCCGATCAAGAAATTTGCTTTAACGATCGCCTGCAAGGTAAGCACTGTTCCAATCTGCAACAAGACCTTGGAGATTTTGTGCTCAAGCGTCGGGATGGCATTATTAACTATCAACTGGCTGTGGTGGTGGATGATTATCTGCAAGGCATGACCCATGTGGTTCGTGGTGCAGACCTGCTAGATAATACTGAACGGCAAATCTGGCTGGGTTCGATACTTGGGTATCCAAAACTTGAATATATGCACCTGCCTTTAGCCATGAACGATCAGGGACAAAAGCTCTCTAAACAGAACATGGCGCAAGCCCTCGATCTCAACCACGCACCAGAATTACTCCAGCAAGCGATTCGCGCCTTGCATCAGCCAGAAGTCGATTTAGACACTCCAGCACACATGCTCAAGCAAGCAATTGCGCAGTGGGATACACAACAGATTCCACACACAATGCAACTGCAGGGCACTTATTTATAAAATCAAAAATGCGCTAAGCTAAAAGATAAACTTCAAAAAAGAGCTCAGTCTATGTTTTTTATTTTTGGAATGGGTCCGAGAACCAAAGTCATTCAGAAAAGTCAGTTTCTTTGCCCGGTATGTAGAACCAGAAGCGGATATGAATTAAAACAACAGCGTAATTATTTTTCTTTATTTTTTATCCCACTGATTCCCTTATCTAAAGCCAAAGGAGAATTTGTGAAATGTCTGAATTGTGGAACTGAAATGCCAAGCACAGTGTTAAACCATGCTCAGCCAGATTAAGGAATAATAGCCAAACTTAGAAACTCGCAAACTTAGAAGCTGGATTCTTCTTTACTTGGATTGGCTTTTTGCGTGGTGGCATCAATTTTTAAAATCAAACTGATCATCACTGCACACATAATTAACGATGAACCGCCATAACTAATAAACGGCAAGGTCAAACCTTTGGTGGGTAGCATGCCCATATTCATTCCTGCATTCACCAAAATTTGCAGTAGGAAAATAATACTGATGCCATAGGCCAAATAGCCTGCGCGCAAATATTGGTGTTGCAAAGCACGATGACCTATTTTAATACAGCACACCAGCATCACAAAGGACAAGACCAACACGGTACTGATACCAAAGAAGCCAAACTCTTCACCTAAAATTGCCAGCATAAAGTCGGTATGGGCCTCAGGCAGGTAAGACATTTTCTGGATACTATGTCCCAACCCCACTCCAACCCATTCCCCCCGACCAAAGGCCATCAGGGCGTTGGAGAGCTGATAGCCGGTGCCTAGGGGATCAGCCCAAGGATCGGTAAAAGATAGCGCGCGTTGTAAGCGGTATGGCTCAAAGATAATCGCAGCAGCTAAACCCAGAATAATCGCCAGCATGAAACCGATAAACTGGATTGGCGGTGCACCAGCTAAAAAGAACACCCCCAAAATCATCAAGACAATCACTGCAGTTGCACCCAAGTCCGGTTCTGCCAGAATCAAACCGACGGTAATCACCATGACTCCGCCCAAGCGGAACAGACCGGAGAGGTTATTTCGCACCTCTTCTGCCCTGCGCACCACGTAATCGGCGGTGAAAATGGCCATCATGACCTTGGCCACTTCAGAAGCCTGCAAGGTAAAGCCAGCGATCCGAATCCATCGGGTGGAACCATTGACTTCCGTACCGACCACTAAAACCACCGCCAACAACAGAATGGTCATAATCCAAAGTGGAAAGGTATTATTGAACCAGATATTCAACGACACTTTATAGGTTAAAAATGCGGCTACCGCAGCCACAAGAATTGAAATCCCATGTCGGATCACATAGTGAAATGCATTTTCATGTAACCGGTCTGCATAGGGCATCGACGCCGATGCCACCATGATTGAACCGATACACAGCAAGGCAATCACGCAAAAAATCAGCACATTACGCGGTGTAACTTCAGCGGGGATTTTAGCTCCCCACTCATTATAGACCTGATTAATTTTACTTATGGTCGTCTGAGCCAACCCAGCCATACAACGTTCCTTATCATTCTTCTAAGCAAGTGTGTTCACACATTCAACAAACTGGTGTCCACGTTCACTATAACCTTTAAACATATCAAAACTTGCACATGCAGGTGACAATAGCACCACATCATTGGCTTGTGTATGTTGCTGGCATAATTCCACCGCTTCTTTTAACGATTCCGCATGAAACAATGTCGTGGTTCCTGCAATAGCCGCTTCAATCACTGGTCGGTCTTCACCAATCAACACCGCCACTTTGGCATATTTGCTGAGGGCATCACGTAAGGCAGTGAAATCCTGCCCTTTACCTTGACCGCCTAAAATAATCGCCACTTTGCCCTGTTGCGGCTCAATGGCAGCCCCCAGACCGTCAATAGCAGCTAATGTTGCGCCAATATTGGTGCCTTTGGAGTCATTGTAATAACGTACGCCATTCACTTCTTTCACAAATTCGCAGCGGTGCTCCAAGCCTTTAAAGGTTTTTAAAGTGTTCAGCATCGACTCAAGCGGCAAACCAATCGCCTCGCCCAAGGCCAAGCATGCCAGAGCATTGGCAACGTTATGGGTGCCTTGAATGTACATGTCGGAACTTTTCAATAAACGCTCACGACCACGTGCCAACCAGATTGTGCCATCATCTTCTTTCAAGATGCCATATTGATTCATATCTGGAGCATTTAAACCAAAGCTTTGCATTGGTGTCGCATCTGGAACCAAAGGACGAGTCAGCGAGTCATCACGGTTAAACACCACTTTTTTCACACCTTGGAAAATACGGTGTTTTGCAGTGTGATAACCAAACATATCGCCATGACGGTCTAAGTGGTCTTCACTCAAATTAAGGACGACTGCGACTTCTGCGGCCAAATTAGAGGTAGTTTCCAGCTGGAAGCTGGAAAGTTCCAAAATATACAGTTCAGGATTATCCTTGGTTAAATCCAGTGCCGGACGTCCCAAGTTGCCACCGACTGCCACTTTAATTCCCGCATCTTTCGCCATTAAGCCAATCAGGGTCGTCACGGTACTTTTGGCATTTGAACCGGTGATTGCCATAATCGGCTTATCTGTGGCACGGCGTAAAATTTGAATTTCACTGACCACAGGAATGCCTTTGGCAACCGCGGCCTGAATTTCAGGAGTTTTTGGATCAAGCCCCGGACTAATCACAATTTCTTCGGCCTGTAATAACATCTCTTGATCGAGCTGACCAAAACTGGTTTGAACTTCGCTTGGAATTTGATCATGTCCTGGAGGCGTCTTTCGAGAATCAGTTACTGCAACGCGGTAGCCATTTTCATGTAAGAAATTTACTGCTGCAACACCTGAAATTCCGAGCCCTGCAACGACTTTTAATCCACCACGTTGTATTAACATTTTTACCCCATATCTTGGTATGTTTTTAAACTGACAAAATGTTAGCACTTTGCTCTTTTGAATGCTTTTTCTGTTTTGACTTTATGCCGCTTTTTTTGTGTCGGCGCGTAAAAAAACCGTCATAAAAAAGACGGTTTTTTTAAATTGAGCACAAACTCGGAATTTATTTCCACTTTACTGCCTGAACTTCCGGTTTAGTCTTAACCTTGTCGTCAGTTGTAGAACAACCACAACTGCCGCCACAGCCCGAAACCATGGCAGGCTTTAACCATTTGGCTAAAGTCAACCAGCCCTGCTTGGCACAAAGACTGGACAACTCCATGAAGACTGAGTTTGCCGTCTGAGGAAACACCTTTTTGAAGACCACAATTGCACTCCAAATCACCAATGCCGCAACAATCACAACTTCAATCATCTCAATCTCCTATGCAGATTATTTTCAGTCAACTGAACCCAATCCAATTAACCCAAATAGTGGGTTGCAATTTGATAGGTCAGGAAAGACATCAAATAAGCCAAACCAAATAAATAAGCGGTCATAAAGCTCACGGTTTTCCATGAACCGGTTTCACGTTTCACCGTTGCCAGTGTCGCCAGACAATGCGGTGCATAAATAAACCAGACCAATAGGGATAAACCGGTCGCCAGCGACCAACCAAGGCTGCCATCACTGCTAATGATAGATGCCAAACCTTGTGATATTGCATCATCATCGGTTGCAGACAAGGCATAAACCGTACCCAATGCGGCAACCACCACTTCACGTGCCGCCATCGCAGGAATCAAGGCAATACAGATCTGCCAGTTAAAGCCCAGCGGGGCAAAAATCGGTTGCATCAGGTGTCCGAGCATCCCTGCGAAAGAATAATCAATTGCAGGTAAAGTCGCGCCTTCTGGCGGTTGCGGGAAAGTACACAAGAACCAAAGCAAAATCGACAGCGCGAAGATGATGCCACCGACACGTTTCAAGAAAATTTTGGCGCGATCCAGCAAACCAATCCAAATGCTTTTCACATCTGGAAAACGGTAGCTTGGCAATTCCATCAGCAACATATGTTGTGATTTATCTTTTTGAAAGAATTTCAGAACGAAAGATACCATCAGCGCGCTGACAATCCCGGCCATATATAGGGCGAACAGCACCAAGCCCTGCAGGTTAAACACCCCCCAAACCATATATTCCGGAATAAAGGCAGCAATCAATAACGCATAGACCGGTAAACGGGCTGAACAGGTCATCAGTGGCGCAACGAAAATCGTGGTTAAACGATCGCGTGGGTCACTAATACTGCGGGTTGCCATAATCCCCGGGACTGCACAGGCAAAACTGGACAGTAACGGAATAAAGGCACGACCTGAAAGACCGGCTTTAAACATCAGTTTATCCAGCAAGAATGCAGCACGCGGTAAATAACCTGATTCTTCCAGGACTAGAATGAAGAAGAACAGAATCAAAATTTGTGGTAAGAACACCACCACACCACCCGCACCGGCGATAATGCCATCGACTACCAAGCTGTTCAGTAACGGATGCGATATGTGCTGTCCAACATATTCACCCAGCCAGCCAAAGAAGACTTCAATCCCATCCATAAACGGCGCAGCCCAGGCAAATACCGCCTGAAAAACCACAAACATCATCAGTGCCAGACTGACCAAACCGAAGACGGGATGTAAAAATATTTTATCGAGGAAGTCAGAGCGTTTATCTTCCTGCTCAACTGAATGCACCACATCATGCAAAATCGTAGTGACTTTTTGATGATTATTACCAGTCAAGCCACTGAGTTCGGTATGCGGGGTTGAATATTTACCTTGATCCAGCGCATTCATCAGGTTTTCAATGCCCGAATTACGCACCGCAACGGTTTCCACCACAGGAATACCTAAACGTTCCGACAATTTTTGCGTGTTGATTTGCATGCCACGGCGACGTGCTTCATCCATCATATTCAGCACAAGCAGAACTGGACGGCCCAGCTCGATCATTTCCAGAACCAGACCTAAATGCAGTTTCAGGTTAGTGGCATCGACCACACACAAGAACGCATCTTGTTGGCCTTCTTCGGCAATTTTACCTTGTACGACATCACGGGTAATCGCTTCATCCGGACTGGTGGCATCTAAACTATAAGTTCCAGGCAAATCCAGAACGCGAACCGGTTTACCCGACGGCAAGGTGAACTGCCCCACCTTACGTTCAACCGTGACACCGGCATAGTTGGCGACTTTTTGACGGGTACCGGTGAGATGGTTAAATAATGATGTTTTACCGCAGTTTGGGTTACCTACCAGGGCAATACGCAGCGCATCACTCATGCAGGTGCTCCCTCAAGATTAATTTCAATTTTTTCAGCTTCAACTTTACGCAGTGCGAATCGGGTAAATCCAACTTGAATCAAAATCGGGTCGCCACCAAAAATACCTTTGGTAATGACCTGTACTTTTGTGCCCGGAACAAAACCTAGAGTCTCTAAACGACTTGCCACTAAATCGTTTTGAGCAATATTGCCATCTAAAGTTCTGTTGACTTTGCTGATGATGGCTGTTTGTTTCACTTTTAAATCAGATAAACGCACCGCATCTAATCCTAAAATATTTTGAACAGTATACAAACAAATGAGAATAATTACCAAGTAAGGTTTATTCCAATTCTCATCTTGTTCTGTTACATCGACATTACTGCAGAATTGTTCTAAATTGGTCCAAGCCAAGAAAAACTTGGATTTTTCATTCAATGTAGAAGTGACATGCTTAATAAAAAACCTCGTATCCCTGCTCCTGTGAGCATTCCTGAACATTTAAGTTTTTTACAGGGTTTCCGAGATTATTTAATTGCACAAACCGTCAGTCCGCATACCCGCAATGCTTATCTGTCTGATTTGGTTCAATGTAGTGAATATAATCCCAGTTCAATGCCAGATTGGAACAGTGATGACATTTCCGATGTTCTATTAAGCCTGACCAAACAAGGCAAAAGCCCACGTTCGATTGCGCGATCACTTTCTGCACTGCGGTCTTTTTATAAGTTTTTACGTGAACAAAAACTGCGCTCTGACAATCCGGTTGCGACCCACAAAACGCCTAAAATTGGTCGTTCCCTGCCCAAAGATATTTCCGAACAGGAAGTCGAAGCTTTAATTCATGCACCCGATATTGAAACGGCTTTAGGTTTACGTGATCGCGCCATGCTTGAAGTGCTGTATGCCTGTGGATTGCGGGTAACTGAATTACTCAATTTGCGCCTTGAATTGATTAATTTGAAACAAGGCTATTTACGTATTGTCGGTAAAGGTAATAAAGAACGCTTAGTGCCTTTGGGGCAAGTGGCTTGTGAATGGATTGAAAAATACCTGAATGAAGCACGTTCCAGTTTGTATAAATCTGCCACCGACTATGTTTTTTTAACCCAGCACGGCGGCATTATGAGCCGACAAAATTTCTGGTATGCAATTAAACGCTATGCGCTACAAGCTGGGGTGCAGGCCGAATTATCTCCGCATACTTTACGGCATGCCTTCGCTACCCATTTACTCAATCATGGCGCGGACTTACGTGTCGTTCAGATGTTACTGGGTCACAGTGATTTATCGACCACGCAAATTTATACTCACGTGGCTCAAATCCGAATGCAACAACTGCATGCTACCCATCATCCGCGTGCTTAGCCTGATCTTCATTCATCATCTAAGATCAAGAAGTGTTAACGAGCGTGGCTTTTTTTTTGTTATGCTAAGCCACCAATTTTTATCTATAGCTAAAAGAAAGGGTTATTTATGTCATTTACCCGCTCAAAAATTTTTATTGCATGCACCTTGGCAAGCAGTCTGGTCATCACTGCTTGTTCCAACTCAAATCACGATGAAAAAAAGCAAGGTACTTTAACGGCTAGTGCACCCGCAACCGGACAGGCATCGAATATTTCCGAGCGCAATGCACAGCAGCGTTTGATTAACACACTGCAACAGCACTTTAAAAAAGCCAATATCAATGCCAAAGTTTTAGATATTAAAGCCACTGAAGTACCGAATCTGTATTGGGTCAATCTTGAAGGCATGTCATCGGTTTATGCCACCGCAGATGGGAAATACATTATTCAAGGTGATGTACTGCGTTTGGGCGATAGTAAAATTCATAATGTCAGTGAAAACCTGCAATCTGCTGCCAATAAAAAACTACTGGCGAGCTTAAAAACTGAAGACCTGCTGGTTTATAAAGCGCAAGGCAAAACCAAACATATTGTGTATGTATTTACCGATGCCAGCTGTCCGTATTGCCATAAACTGCATGAACACATGAGCGAAATTAATGCCAAAGGCATTGAAGTGCGTTATATCGCATGGCCACGTGGCGAACAGTTCATGCCAGCCATGGAAAGCGTGTGGTGTAGTGAAGATCGTCAGGCAGCCTTTAATCAAGCCATTGCCGGTGTGCCTCTTGCTCCTGCAACCTGTAAAAATCCAGTCCGGGCACAATACCAATTGGGTCTGAATATGGGCGTCAATGGTACCCCTGCGATTTATAATCAAGAGGGTGTTTACCTCGGTGGATACCTATCTCCAGAGGAATTAGCAGAGCGCTTAAATAACTAATTTTTATTCGTTAAATTACTGTTTTTTATAGTTGCAGATAAAGTTATTTCTTTCCTAGAGTCTCATGCTTTTTTTAGCTATGATCTAGGTTCGCTTAAAATTGATTAGATATTGGAGTGTGACGTGAAACCAGTTCGTCTGGCAATCCTCGGTCTTGGTACTGTAGGTGGTGGTGCCCTTAAACTTTTAAAAGAAAACGCTGCTGAGATTAGACGTCGCACCGGTCGAGAAATTGAAATTACCCATGTCGGTACACGTCGTCCGCGTCCTGATTTGGATCTTCCAGAATCTGTAAAACACAGTGCTGATCTGCTCGATATCGTTCGTCAGCCTGATGTCGATGTGGTGGTGGAAGTCATGGGCGGTATCCACCCTGCCTATGAAGTCATCATGGAAGCCATGAAACATGGCAAGCATATTGTGACTGCCAACAAAGCGCTATTGGCTGAACATGGCAATGAATTATTTAAAGCGGCCGAAGACAATGCCGTGCAGATTGCCTATGAAGCGGCAGTTGCCGGCGGCATTCCAATTATCAAAGTCATTCGTGAAGGTTTGGCAGCCAATAAAATTGACTGGTTGGCCGGTATTATTAATGGTACAGGCAACTTTATTTTAAGTGAAATGCGTGAAAAAGGTCGTGCTTTTGAAGATGTGCTGAAAGAAGCTCAAGAACTCGGTTATGCTGAAGCAGATCCTACCTTTGACGTCGAAGGGATTGATGCTGCACATAAACTGACTATTCTGGCTTCATGTGCATTTGGTATTCCACTACAGTTTGATAAAGTCTTTACTGAAGGGATTGGCAAAGTCACTGCACAAGATGTGAAATATGCAGAAGACTTGGGCTTCCGTATCAAACACTTGGGTATTGCACGCCGTACCGATGCCGGAATTGAATTACGTGTTCATCCGACTTTAATTCCAGATGATCAGCTGATTGCCAATGTCAACGGCGTGAAAAATGCAGTTCTGGTACAAGCCAATGCAGTCGGTCCAACCCTTTATTATGGTGCTGGCGCAGGTGCAGGTCCAACTGCTTCTGCGGTTGTCGCGGATGTGGTGGATATCGTTCGTGATATTATTTATACCGAAGATGGCGCCGGAACCATTCCGCAATTGGCCTTTGAAGCCTTAACTGATTTGCCGATTTTAACGCGTGAACAAATGACCACGGGTTACTACATTCGCATTAATGCCGAAGATCAAATGGGCGTCCTTGCAGATGTAACAACTATTTTGAGTCGTGCCGGAATCAGTATTGATGCCATCATGCAGCAACCGCGCTTAAAAGACCTTATTCCGATCGTGATTTTAACTGATCCTATCGTTGAATCAAAAATGGATGAAGCGTTAAAACAGATTCAAGCATTGCCTTTCATTCATGGCGAAATTGTACGGATTCGTTTAGAATCGCTTGATAATTAATCGGGTTGAGGGGAGTATTTCCCCTTGCCAAGCTCTACACACAATTGGAACATCATCATGTCTAATGCCAATCGTTATACTGGTTTAGTTGACCGTTATCGTGACCGTTTACCAGTATCTGCAACCACTCGTGCAATCTCTTTAGGCGAAGGTAATACGCCACTGATCAAGCTTGAGAACATTCCACGCATTATTGGTAAAGATGTTGAAATCTATGTGAAGTACGAAGGCTTAAACCCGACTGGTTCATTTAAAGACCGTGGTATGACCATGGCCGTAACCAAAGCGGTTGAAGAAGGATCTAAAGCCATTATTTGTGCCTCTACCGGTAATACCTCAGCTGCCGCTGCTGCTTATGCTGCACGTGCAGGCATCAAAGCATTCGTTTTAATCCCGGAAGGCAAAATTGCCATGGGTAAAATGGCACAAGCAATGATGTACGGTGCAATCACCATGCAAATTCGCGGTAACTTCGATGACGGCATGCGCTTGGTTAAAGAAGTGGCTGATCAAGCACCTGTAACCATTGTAAACTCGATCAACCCGTACCGTTTACAAGGTCAAAAAACCATTGCTTACGAAATTGTTGAAGCTTTAGGTCGCGCACCTGATTACCACTGCTTGCCAGTGGGTAACGCGGGTAACATCACTGCACACTGGATGGGTTATACTGAAGCAGTTGCCAACCAGCCGAAAGAACAGTTTGAGCAAGTGATTTACGATGCTGAAACAGATGCTTTCACTGGTCCTAAACCTGCCGGCCTTCCAATTATGGCAGGTTATCAAGCGTCTGGCGCTGCACCATTCCTACGTGGTGGCCCTGTTGCAAACCCTGAAACTGTTGCGACTGCCATCCGTATTGGTAACCCACAAAGCTGGAACCATGCGAAAGCGGTTGTTCGTGACTCGAATGGTTGGTTTGATGAATTGACTGATGCTGAAATTCTTGAAGCACAACGTTTACTTTCAATGTATGAAGGCGTGTTCGTAGAACCTGCGTCTGCAGCATCTGTGGGCGGTGCAATTCGTGACATTAAAGCGGGCAAAATTAAAGAAGGTTCAGTGATTGTTTGTACTGTGACTGGTAATGGTTTGAAAGACCCTGACACTGCCATCAAACAATGTTCTGATGCGGTCATGCTGTCGATTGATGCAACGATGAATCAAGTGAAAGACTCTATTCTTTCTAATATGTAATTCTTTTAGCATCATTAGAAATAAAAAAAAGCCCTGCAATTGCAGGGCTTTTTTACGCTATAAATAAAGCGATATTAGATCAACGAAATTAGATACGTTTTGGAAGTTGGCTTACCCAACTCATTAAACGGGTTGCATCATTGGTGCGTGCTTGGGAAGAATCTGCACCCAGCAATACGACAACCGCTGGACGATTATTTAATGTGGTATGCATGACCACACAACGCCCTGCTTCATTGATATAGCCGGTTTTTGAAATATTAATATTCCAGCCACCGTTACGCACCAAAGCATTGGTGTTGTTCGATTTCAATACCCGATAACCTAAATTAAAGTCGTAGGTCGGCGTAGTGGAGAACTGACGAATCAAGCCATATTGTGATGCCGCATTGACTAAAATCCCCAAATCACGTGCTGAAGCGACATTTCCTGGATGCAAACCCGTTGATTCTAAATAATGGGTTGAATTCATACCCAAGGATTTGGCTTTAGCATTCATCGCACTCACAAAAGCGGCCCGACCACCTGGATAAGTCCGGGCTAAAGCAGCTGCTGCTGGATTTTCAGATTTCATCAAAGCAAAAAGCAAGGCTTCTGCACGGTTCATGCTGTCACCGGCACGCAAAGTTGAACTTGAGCTTTTACAACCTGAACAAGAAAAGTCTGCTTGTTGCAAAGTGATCTTTTCCGACATATTCAAACGTCCGTCCGAGATCACCACTGCGGTCATGAGTTTAGTAATGGATGCGATCGGGAAAGCAGTATTACTATTTTTACTGTATAAAACTTCGCCTGTTTGACCATCCATCACTAAAGCAGCACGTGCATTGACAGAGGGTTGATCACCAAAGCTTGAATTATTCAGAATTTGTACAGTTTTAGGTGCAGACTGTTTAACCACACCATTAGAACTACGCACCGAAGTGGTAATTTTAGTTGAACCTTGTGGTGTAGGTTCTTCGCTCAATGTCGAAACATCGCCATTGAGTAATTGTTTGGCCTCTTCAGAAGACCAATTTAAAGCAGCTTGACCTGTGCCTCCAGAAGCATCCATGATAAGTTCTGCAAAACTGCTAGAACTCATGCTCAGTAAGATGGACATACCCAGCACATGCATTAAAGACTTGTTTGAATTTTTCACGATGGTTTACTCAACTCATGGAGGCAAGATACATTTGTGTATTACCTCAAATATGCCTTACATTTAAACACAAAGGTGAACATCTTTTATGCATAAACCTTTATGCTTAACATTTCATTTAAAGATTAATAATAGGATTGCTAATTTTGTCATTTCATTGCAAGCTTATTTTGCTTTATGTAACAAAAAAATTGCTTTTTTTATATGAGGGGAGAAATAGGTGATCACAGTTTTAGTAGTAGATGATCATGAATTAGTACGTACCGGGATTTGCCGAATGCTCGAAGACCATGCGGATGTTCAAGTGATTGGTCAGGCTGAATCTGGGGAAGAAGCGATTACCTTAGTCCGTCACCATCATCCGAATGTAGTTTTACTTGATGTGAATATGCCGGGTATCGGTGGGGTAGAAACCACCCGCCGTCTGTTGCAAAGTGCACCTGAAACCAAAGTTGTCGCTGTAAGTGGCCTGGCTGAAGAACCTTATCCGTCATTGTTGCTTAAAGCAGGCGCTAAAGGTTATATCACCAAAGGCGCACCGGTGACTGAAATGGTTCGTGCCATCAATAAAGTCATGCAAGGTGGCAAATATTTCAGTGCAGACATTGCCGAGCAACTGGCCAGTTCATACCTTTCAGATACCCAACAATCACCATTTGATGCACTCTCTGAACGTGAAATGCAGGTTGCGATGATGGTGGTGAATTGTATTAGTGCACAAGAAATTGCCGATAAACTTTTTGTCAGTGTCAAAACCGTGAATACTTATCGTTATCGTATCTTTGAAAAGTTAAATTTAGATAGTGATGTAAAACTGACTCACTTAGCCATTCGTTATGGGCTGATTAAACCTTAATGCTTTTGATTGAGCTTTCTAGAAGACATGCATGACGCAAAACACCAAAAATTTTGAGTTTAATCAGTATCATTTAGGCATCTGGTATGGCGCCTACAGACTGATTATTGCGACATGTCTTCTGCTGATTTTTTCACTCACTTACCCACAGTTAAATACAGATTACCGCTATCCACAGCTCTATCTTTACGTACTCATTTGCTTTGTAGCGATAGGCTGCATGCAACTGCTGAGTCTAAAAAAAATACGAGCCAACATTCCACAACAACTGACGCTGTTATTTGCTGTCGATGTGATTGCTTTAAGTTTACTGACTTTAGCGTTGGATGGTCCGAATCTGCATGTAAGTCTGCTCTTCGTGATTACCATTTTTGCCGCTTCTTTATTATTAGATGCAAAAAAAGCCTTAATCATTACCCTCTTTGCTGTTATTAGCGTGATTTATCAAATCTTTTTAGGCAGCATTTTTGATTTTTCTTCACTCAATAATATTGGCAATAGTGCCTTATTGGCTTTTCTGTTTTTTGTGGTCTATGGCAGTGCTCAAGTTGCGGTACGGCGTTTCCAATTGCTGGAAAATTTGAATTTTTCTCAATCTTTGGAACTCAATCGACTGCAAAATCTGAACCGTTATATTCTGGAACAAATTGAACTCGGTTATCTGGTTTTAGATGAAAACTGTCATATCGTGCTGAGTAATCCTGCGGCGTGCATGCTGTTAGGGATTCCCCCACTCTATGCCTATGACAAATCTCCTTTATACAAAATACAGCCTGATTTATTTGAATTAATTAAATTTGAGCAACTTCAGGATGGTGAAAAATTTCAATTCGAGTCACAGCTGAGCCGTTATCATATGCATATCGAAGTGCAAAAATTAATGGTTCCCCATCAAACCCTCACCCTGTTGGTGCTGCAAGATGCCGGCAAACTCAATCAAAGGGTACAACAATTAAAACTGGCTGCTTTAGGACAACTATCTGCCAGTATTGCGCATGAAATTCGCAATCCCTTGGCTGCGATTGTTCAAGCCAACGAACTGTTGCTAGATAGCGATCCAGATCAACAAAATCTATTAAGCCAGATGATTTCAAAGCAAGCACAGCGTATTGATCGTATCATCCAAGACACCCTGAATATGGTGCGAAATAGGGAAACCCATCCGGTACTGATTCAACTGAATCAATTTATCCCGCAAATGATCCAAGAGGATTTATCTGATATCATCCAGCAAATTCGATGCACGATACAAAATAAAATTTCGATTACTTTTGATGAAGCACAATTTCGCCAAGTTCTGATTAACCTGATTCGTAATGCCATTCGTCATAATTCACCTGAACACTCTCATATTGAGTTAAACATTTACTCACATGAATCCAATGTCCGAATTGAAGTCCGCGATTTTGGCACAGGTGTGGCATCCAAAAACTTAAGCTATTTATTTCAACCTTTTTTTAGTACCGAAATCACGGGAACTGGTTTAGGATTGTACTTATCACATAGTTTTTGTGAAGCAAACCAAGCAAAACTTAACTATGTAGAACAAAAACAAGGGGCATGCTTTCAAATAGAATGCCTACGTGTTGCTTTAAATTAATATTGCTGGGGTGTAATTGTGGAAAGACAACCACTTGTTTTATTGGTGGATGATGAGGAAGATTTGTGTACGCTGATGCAAATATCTTTATCACGCATGGGCATCAAAACGCATATCGCACATCGTCTTGAACAGGCGAAAAAATGCCTTTCCGATCATCAATATGATGCCTGTTTAACCGATTTAAATTTACCGGATGGTAATGGTCTGCAATTGGTAGAATGGATTGGCCAACATTCTCCAGCCCTACCTGTGGCTGTGCTGACCGCATATGGCAATATGGAAATTGCGATTGCGGCATTAAAAGCAGGTGCTTTTGATTTTGTCAGTAAACCCATCAATCAGAAACATTTGGAACAACTCTTACAAAAAGCGTTGAACAAACCGATCGAAAATTTCCAAAGCAAAGAAGATCGTCTGGAACAAAAATTATTGATTGGACAATCACTCCCCATTCAACAATTACGCATTACTTTAAATAAAATTGCCCGCTCTCAGGCGCCTGTATTTATTACCGGTGAATCCGGAACCGGAAAAGAAGTCATTGCTAATCTGGTGCATCGTTTAAGTAATCGTAATGAAGGCCCTTTTATTGCGATTAACTGCGGTGCCATTCCAACTGAACTGATGGAAAGTGAACTGTTTGGGCATAAGAAAGGCAGCTTTAGCGGAGCGACTCAAGACAAACAAGGTCTGATTCAATCTGCGCACGGTGGGAGTCTGTTTCTGGATGAAATTGCTGAACTGCCTTTAACCATGCAAGTTAAACTGCTTCGTGCCGTACAGGAAAAACGGATTCGTCCAGTCGGCTCAGATACTGAAATTGATGTCGATTTCCGGGTGATTAGTGCCAGCCATCAAGACTTAGACGCATTGGTGCAACAAGGCAGATTTCGACAAGATTTATTCTTCCGTATTCACGTGATGGATCTGGTGCTTCCGCCACTGCGTGAACGGGGTGATGATATTATTTTATTGGCGCATCATTTTATTCAGAAGATTAGCCAAGAATGGGATATTCCGCAAAAACAACTGACTGAACGTGCAAGAAACTTTTTGCTGAGCCAATATTATCCCGGCAATGTTCGTGAGCTGCGTAATATTATTGAACGCGCCATCACCCTAAGTGATGAAGATAAAATTGACCTACAGCATTTACAAAGTGCACCGTTGCGTTATCCATCAGCCCCATCATTAGATCATCAGCAAGAATCTAGCTCTGCTTTTCGTAGTGACATTCTGGTTTCTTCTAAAAAGTTACCCGATGAAGGTTTAGAGCTTTATCTGGAAAATATTGAAAAAGATATTTTACTCAATGCCTTAAATTTAACCCATTGGAACAGAACGCTGGCAGCCAAAAAACTGGGCATGTCTTTTCGCTCTTTGCGTTACCGCTTAAAGAAATTTGGCTTAGATACTGATGATGAATAAACTGTTATTTACGGTTTAGAATGATTTCTGCAACATGTTCAAGATAGTTTTCCTCTTTCATCTCATGTTGCAGCAGGTATTGCTGATTCGGCTGAATTCCGACACCTTCAATCATCTGCCCTTTGGGGGTGTAATAATGCGATACTGTCATCTGTAAAGCGGCACCGTTGGAAAGCGGGAAAAGTTTTTGTACCACCCCTTTTCCATAGCTCTTCTCACCGACGACCCATGCGCGGCCATGGTCTTTCATTGCTGCAGTAAAGACTTCGGCGGCTGAAGCAGAACGGTTATTGATTAAAATGCCCAGCTTTAAATTCTGAAATTCAAAACTCGGTAAGGCCTGAAATTGTTGATCACCTTCAGAACGGCTTTTGGTGGAAACAATCACACCCTGATTCAAAAATAAGTCAGCAGATTCCACCGCAGCCGACAATAATCCACCCGGATTATTTCTTAAATCCAGCAACACCGCTTTCAGACGTGAGGAAGAATGTTCTTCAATCAAGCGTTTAATTTCATTGGCAGTATCTTGCTGAAAAACTTTGACTTTGATGACTAAAACCTGATTATGCAAAACGCTGGCTTGTATATCGGTTTCTATTTTTTTACTGCGAACCAAACTTATTGGGGGACTATTTTGTGCCAGTTGCAAAGTTAAGGTCGAACCAATCGAGCCATTGAGCAGACTATTCACCTGATTAGGATTGAGTTTTTTCAGTTCTTGATCATCAATCTTAAATACAGCCACGCCATTGCGCAAACCTTGCTTGGCCGAATCGGCATTATCCTTTAAGCCTTGAATCACCCATTGATGTAACTGCTGATCATAAATCAGTTCAAAATCGACAGAGGCGATATCGCCTTCGGTATATTGTAATAATTGCTTATAATCTTCAGGACTGAGGTAGCGAGAATAACGGTCTAGACCACTGACCAAACCTTTAATCGCTTGCTGAAACAAAGCATCGTCATTTTTAGCATCAACATAATTTTCTTTGACAATGCTATAGATTTGAACAAATTGCTGAATCGATTCCACCGGAACTTCATCATAATTTTGTTCAACTTCATCATCAAAATCTAAAACAGGCTGGTCTTTCACTGCAGCAAGTGCAGAATGGCTCACACACATGAATAACGTTGTTAAAGTGACAACCATCTTCCAGCGTTGTAAAGCCATCCTTTCACCTGTTTATCGGGTTAATTTTATGATTTTAAAGTAATCAAATTGCGACCTTGCATTTCTGCAGGTACAGGAATGTGCATGAGGCTCAACAAGGTTGGCGCGACATCTGCAAGTACTCCACCTTCAGCAATGGTCGCTGAAGTTGGTCCCACATAAATGAAAGGCACAAGTTCAGTGGTATGTTGAGTATGTACCTGACCACTGTGATAGTCCTGCATTTGCTCGACATTACCATGGTCAGCGGTAATCAGCATATGGCCTTTTTGTGCCATTACTGCTTCATATACACGACCGAGGCAAGTATCGACCGCTTCAACAGCCTTCACTGCAGCATCAAATACACCGGTATGTCCAACCATATCACCATTGGCATAGTTCACCACCAATAAGTCATATTCACCTGAGTTGATTGCAGCAACCAACTGATCGGTCACTTCATAAGCACTCATTTCCGGTTTCAAGTCGTATGTTGCAACGCTTGGCGATGGAATCAGGATACGTTTTTCACCCGGATATTCATCTTCACGACCACCACTGAAGAAGAAGGTCACGTGCGCATATTTTTCTGTTTCCGCAATACGCAGTTGGGTTTTGCCCAAATTCGATAAATATTCACCAATCGAGTTTTTCAACGCTTCTGGCATATAAGCCACAGGTGCATCAATGGTCGCTTGGTAACGCGTTAACATCACAAATTTAGACAGGTTTGGAACCACTTTACGTTCAAAACCGGCAAAGTCTTTTTCGACAAATGCTTTGGTAATTTCACGCGCACGGTCGGCACGGAAGTTCATAAATACAACGCTGTCGCCATCTTGAATTTTAGCCAGCTCACCAATACGGGTGGCTTTGACAAATTCATCAGACTCATTTGCAGCATAAGCCTGTTCCAGACCTTCTACCGCGGTTGCAGCAGTACGTACTGCTTCACCTTGAGTCAATAGACGATAGGCTTGTTCAACACGATCCCAACGATTGTCACGATCCATGGCAAAATAACGGCCAATCATGGTCGCAATACGGCCTTGGCCCGGATATTGCGCAAAGACTGCATCTAATTTTTCTAAAGATGGTTGCGCACTTTTCGGTGGCGTATCACGTCCATCAAGGAAGGCATGCAGATAAACTTTTGCACCACGTTTTAATGCCAGTTCAGCCATAGCCACAATATGGTCTTCATGCGCATGTACGCCACCTTGTGATAACAAGCCTAAAATATGCACCGCGCCATTCGCAGCTTTGGCTTTTTCAACGGCATCAACCAGCACTTCCTGCTCAAAAAAAGCACCAGTACGAATATCTTTGGTAATACGAGTGAAATCCTGATACAGCACTCGACCTGCACCAAGGTTCATATGACCCACTTCAGAGTTGCCCATTTGACCATCAGGCAGGCCAACATCTTCACCTGAACCTGAAATCAAACCATGTGGATGCTTTTGTTGCATAGCAGTTAAATTTGGTCGTTTTGCTGCCAGGAAAGCATTGTCTTCGACCGCTTCGCGATGACCCACACCATCCATAATTATCAATACGTGAGGGATTTTGCCAGCAGTTGCATCCGTCATAATGAACACTCTTTTGTTTACAATTTCATCGTCATATCTTACCGAATTTTCGGTCAAGACTCTATGTGCAGATCATGACTAAAGCTGATCATGCACCTTGTTTTTATCACTGTCGGAGCAGTTTAACGTGCACGGCGTAGCAAATAACCACCGACCAGCAGCATCAGCACAATCGGCACAAACACAAACCAGGCCGGTGAAGGTGAATAGACCAGACTGGCATAGCCCAAGAAGTCTTGCAGATAGAAGAATCCCAAGCCAATAAATAAGGCAATCACCAAACGAAAACCCATCGACTGTTGACGTAAGGGACCAAAAATAAAGGAACAGGCAATCAGTACCAAGGCAATCAGTGCAAATGGCGAACCGACTTTTTTCCAAAATGCCAGCTTATAGGTTTTTGGAACCTGGCTGTATTCATGCATATAACTCATAAAGCTCACCAATTGACTCGGCGATAAATCTTCAGGGTCAATGGTGACCATATGCACATATTTCGGTTGCAAGGCTAAAGCCAGAGGCAGCTGATCGGTTTTCACCAGGGTTGAATTACCTTGCGGCAGAATATCCATTTGTACAGCAGTTTTTAAATTCCAAGCCCCATCTTTAACAAACTGACCTTGCTCGGCATTTAAAACACCTTTCAAGCGATAACTGTCATCAAAGTCAACCACTTGAACATGTTTTAGCTGCCCTTTGGCATTGGCATAATCAATGTAAATAAAGCGCTGACCTTCACGAGTCCAGTAACCATTGACTTCACCGAGCTCGCTTACACTACGATGGTCTTTGACACTTTTGGCTTGCTCATTGGTATATGGAATCACCCATTCACTGAGTACAAAGGATAAAACCACTAAGATTAATGCGGAGCGAATCACCCAACCGACAATGCGCCATAAGCTAATGCCGACTGAACGCATCACCACCAGTTCACTATTGGAAGCCAAAGTGCCCAGACCAAGTACCGCCCCAATCAATGCAGAGATCGGCAAAATTTCATAGAGGTAATTGGGTGCACCCCATAACACATATTGCAGTGCCTGCCATGCATTATAGGTTTCATTCAAGGAACCCAATTCACCTAAATAGGTAAATAAAACTTGCAGAACCGACAAAATAGCCGTTGCACCCAGCATGGCTAGGGCCGTAGTTTTGGTCACATGTTTGGCAATTATTCGACGTGCTAACATTTTAAGACCTCGCCTGCTGAATTCGTTTCTTGATTTTAGGGGCGAGCTTTTGTTTTCGGGAGAACAAGGCTCCAGCAATACCGTACACGACCAATACCAAAGGATATGCCCAAATTCCTAACTCATCTTTACTGACACGGGTTTTCACTGCCATCAGTGCCACAATCAAACTGGCGAAAATTAGCAAAGCCGGGAATAGTTTTAAATAACGTCCTTGACGAGGACTGACTTCTGAAAGTGCAATCGCCAAAATTAAAGCCACAAGCACTGAAAATGGAACGAAGATCCGCCAGCCCAATTCACTCACAACCACTGGATCATTACGATTACTCCATAGCTTCGCAATCGGTAAACCTTCCACTTCAGCACTTTCAAATTTGGCTTCTTTATCACTTTCCAGACGTAAACGATAAGACTGAAATTCAGCCTGAGTATATTTGGGTGTGCCTGGGAAAATTTCGTAACGGCGCCCTTCAGATAAATCGACAATACTGGCCGTTTCATTGGCAACTTCTACACGAGTTGCTTCCTTGGCCAGAATCATGACATCCGGTTTACCCGGTTTTTCCGCGCGTTGATAGAAAAACACATCTTTGAGATTATGACGGTCTTCTGACAAGTCCCCGGCATAAATGGTATAGGGACCAGAGGAAATAAATTCTTTAGGACGCACCAGATCAAAACCGGTTCTGACCGCCTGATTGGTGGTCAACTCTTCAAACTGACGCAGCCCCCAAGGCGACATCCACACCATCAATACAGTTTGAGCCGCCAGAAAAACCACGGTCAGCGGAATCAGTAAGCGCCCCAGCTGATGCCGACTGATACCACTGCCGTTCATTACCGCCATTTCATGGTCGACATACAGACGGCCAAACACCAGCATCAAACCGATAAAAAAACCGAGTGGAAGAATCAGGGTTAAAAATTCCGGTAGCCGATAACCAATAATGCTGAACAAAATACTGACATCTAAACGACCTTGTGCCGCAATGCCAAAGTACTTGATCAGTCGACCACCCATCATGATCAAGGTAAGCAAGGCAATCACAACCAAGGATGTAGACACCACTTGCTTGACCAGATAACGCCGAATAATCAAATTAATTCTTCCAAAAAAGAGGCTAATAAAAACTAGCGCTAGTTTACCCGAATGGTGAAAATATAAAACCTATACTGTTGTTGCGCATTGAAACTCTATTCATAGAAATGTTTCAATGGTTTAATGGTTTGCAAACTTTCAAAGGCATGAATACAGAACATGAAACTGACAATTAATACGTCATTCCAAGAGAATGCATCTAGCCCCTATTTGTTAATATTAGTCGATTCTGAGCAGCTTCAAAACGCAGCGACTGCTTATGAAATCAATGATTTAAATACCTTAATAGAAGCCGCACAATTTAAAGCCGGTCTAAGTGAATCTTTAGCTCTTGTCGGTAAAGTGGCAGCATGTACCAATAGTGCGCTCATGGGAATCGATAAAGCAGCTGAAATTCAGCCTGCTAAATTAGCAAAAATCGCACAAAGCATTATCAAAGCGTCACAAAAAAAATTCAAACAGATCAGTATTGATATTTCTGCCTTAGCATCTGAACATCATTATTTATTCGCTTTGGCTTTGACTCAAGCCAGTTATGCTTTTGATGAATATAAATCGAAGAAAAATGAATTCATCCTTGAAGAGATTCATCTGATTGCAAACAATGGTACTTTAAATTCACAACAACTTGACTTGATCCATGCCGTGCAATCGGGTCAAAGCTTGGCACGTGATTTAGGTAATCGTCCAGGCAACATCTGTTTCCCTGAATATCTGGCGGAACAGGCACAAGCATTGGCAGCTGAATATCCGGATCTGTTAAAAGTAACCGTTCTTGATGAACTGCAAATGACCGACCTTGGTATGGGCGCTTTTCTGGCCGTCAGCAAAGGTTCGGATCGTCCGGGACGCATCATTACCATGGAATATCAGGCCAATACTGAACAGGCACCTATCGTACTGGTGGGTAAAGGCGTGACTTTTGATAGTGGCGGTATTTCACTCAAACCTGGTGCGGGTATGGATGAAATGAAATTTGACATGTGTGGTGCGGCTTCTGTACTTGGTACGATGCGTGCGCTGTGTGAATCAAAACTGCCGATTCATGTGGTCGGTACCATTGCTGCAGCTGAAAACATGCCTTCAGGTCATGCAACCCGTCCGGGTGATATCGTGACCACGATGAGCGGTCAAACGGTAGAGATTTTAAATACCGATGCGGAAGGTCGTTTGGTTTTATGCGATACCCTGACCTACATCAAACGTTTCAACCCGGCTCTGGTGATTGATATCGCAACATTAACCGGTGCATGTGTAGTGGCTCTAGGTTCAGTGCTGACCGGTCTGTTCACTCCAGATGATGAACTGGCGGCAGAAATCAGTGCTGCTGGTCAAACCTCATTTGACCGTGTATGGCGCATGCCAGTACTTGAAGATTATCAAGAGCAACTTGATTCTCCATTTGCAGACATTGCCAACATTGGTGGCCCTAAAGCCGGCTCGGTGACTGCAGCATGTTTCTTGCACCGCTTCACCCGCGAATACCGCTGGGCACATTTAGACATCGCTGGAACAGCATGGAACTCAGGTACAGCGAAAGGTGCAACCGGTCGCCCTGTTCCATTACTGGTTCAATTCCTGGCGAATCGTGCGCAGTCGAATGGCTAAAGTTAGCTTTTACTTATTTGAAAAAAGTCCCGAACGGCAAGTGGAAAGCACTTGCCGTTTGTGCCGCAAGATTCTGAAACAACCGGAACATATCTGGTTGTATTGTGAAGATTTGGACTTGCAACAGCAATTAGATGAACGATTGTGGAGTTTTGATCCCAGCAGTTTTATTCCGCATGGGATTGATCAGGAACATACCACGATTTGCATTTCAGCTCGACTGCCGGAACAATCTGACTGGATTGTGTTTAATTTTAACAATCAAGCCCTTGAACAGATTGATAAATTTAGTCACATTATAGAAATCATCGAAAATAATGAATCGGCAAAACAGCTGGGGCGTGAAAAATTTAAACAATATCGACGCCTAGGTATTGAACCGCGAACGTTCAAGCTTTAGCCGATCAATTGCAATAAGGAGATATGTGGTGGCATTAAATGTCGGTCAAGATTTTAAACAGCGTTGGTTAAATGTGCCTGAGGCTGTTCGTCAGGCATTTATTGATGACCTACACCGCGTCTGCAATGTGCTGAAACCTGAAACCAATATCCAAAAGTGGTTGGAAAAGGATAAAGAAGCACAACAGCTCTCTTATGAAAAAATTGAACGTGCTTATATCGAACGCAAGGCACAATTGATTGAAGAAGCCCGTCTTCGCAAGCAACGTGCTTTAGAGCAGTCATTGGAAAACAAACGTGCAGCACAAGCTGCCTATGCTCAAGCCTTGCAGTTAGATGAAGCCAGACAATTTGCTGAACAAACCCAAACTTTGGCCTTTATTCGTCAAACTTTAGATCATGAAACCCAAGTTTATACAGCGCGTTATCATAAGAATCCTGAAGGCTCGGCACTGAACTTTTCCAAAGGCATGCTGTCGATTCATGACCATGAAGTACTCTCGGAACTGGAAAGCGTGCGTCTACGTCTAGAGTTGGAAGCGGAAACTCTCATTGAACAGGCGGTGACAGTATTTCGTGCCAAGTTACATCAAGCCAGCCAAGACGAAATTGACTATATTTTAAAGAACTCTGATTTATCCACCGAGAAGACTAAACCCTGATTTCTAATCATAATTAATCCAGACTATTTTTCCGCTGTCATATGAATGACATGTTTATGTCACAAAATGGTCATGTTTTAAAATCTATTTAAAAACATGACCATTTAAATACTTAAACTTCATCTTATTCAGGAATAAAAAATGGATATCTTGAACCAAATTTCGACTCAAATTGCCGCACTGGATTCGGGTGAAAAATGGAGTGTATCTGCTCAAGATTTATGGATTAGCCATGCCGACTTCCACTCAGTTTCAATTTATATTTCCCGAGAGGCGGAAAAAGGACAATTTTCTGTTTCTACTCCAGAGGCATTAAACTCTTGGGTTGCAAGCACATCTGTCACGATTACCAAACACTGAAATAGATTAATAAAAATAGTCCACTTCGGTGGGCTATTGTTATTTTAATACATAGATTTAATTTTTTTTATTCAATTCAAACAAATTCAAATACGGTCTAAACCATTAAAAACTAAAATAAATCTACAGCAATTCCCAACATATTACCTACACCATAGCCCATACCTAATAACAAGCTAATCCAGATCAGCCCGCCTACGACGTTATAAAGCATAAAACTCAGGATATTCATGTGCCCCGCCCCTGCAGCAAAAGGTGCAAATGAACGGACAAACGGGACAAAGCGTGCAACCAGAATGGTTTTTCCACCATGTTTGGTAAAATAATGATTGGTTTTAACAATATATGCAGGTTTCAAAAACCGTGAATGTTCATGGAAAAATTTAAATCCCAACACCTGACCGGTATAATAATTAACGATATAACCCAATACTGCCGCAATAAATAACAATGACCCCATATAAGGTAAATGGACGACATCGGTGGTTGAACATAGTGCGCCAATCGCAAGCAGCAAGCTGTCCCCAGGTAGGAAGAACATGAACACAGAACCCGTTTCTGCAAAAATGATCAGAAATAAAATGGCGTAAATCCACAGGCCATAGTTGTCCAGTAAAGTCGGTAACCATTGTTCAATATGCATTAAAAAATCAAGCATTTGTACCCATCCACTTCCCCCTTTACTATTTGCATAAATGACTAAAAAGTATAAATAAAAACAAAAAAAACAGTCTAGTTTTTCAACCAGACTGTTTTCTATTCTATGGATTTTTACTTCAAGAAGCCATTTTCTGCAAGAAATGCCATGCTTAATTTGGATTGTTCTTGGGTTTCTGCCGCTTTATCACCGAGCATTAAACGTTCGATATAGCGTGCTAAAACATCAACTTCCAGATTAACTTTAGCACCGGTTTTCCATGTACCAATATTGGTTCTTTCAGCCGTATGTGGAATTAGGTTCAGGCTAATCACATTACCGCGTAGGTGGTTAATGGTCAGACTAATCCCATCAACCGTCACTGAACCTTTTTCGGCTAAATATTTGGCAATTTCAGCAGGCGCAGTCACTTCATAATAAATGGAACGGGCATCTTCACGCACCACGGTAATTTCACCGACAGCATCGACATGACCGCTGACAATATGACCGCCAAAACGGGTGGTTGGCAGCATAGCCTTTTCCACATTCACGCGCTGACCGACTTTCCAGGTACCTAAGGTCGTGCGGTTTAAACTCTCACGCGAGACATCGGCTGCATACCAGTTTTCGCCCCATTCAATCACGGTGAGACAAATCCCATTGGTGGCAATTGAATCGCCCAAATGAACATCTGACATGTCGAGACTGGTGCCAATACGCAAACGGACATCACCGCCCACGCTTTGTAAACTTTCCACTTTGCCTAGACTTTCAATAATGCCTGTAAACATAATTTGTTCTCTATTTCTGTATTTGTTTTACCACAATGCCAATTGTGTACTCACGCCTGTAGTATCGACCCCACCCAGTTCAGCAAAATGATATAACTGACCCAAGAGTTGGCGCAATGGTGGACCCGATTTGGCATGAGTGTCGGTAATCACAATAAACTCAAGTACACGTGCGCGTTCTGACTGACGTTGCTTGCTGACACGATAACGCGGTACATCTTGCGTTAACAAAGTCACACGACCACGTTTTAAATTCGCTTGCAGCAAATCACCGGCTTCAATATTACCATCGGTCGAATAGCTGGTCAGAATATAACGCGCATTAATTGTCGCAACCAATTTCTCATACGCTTCTTTGGCGTGCTTGGAAGAGTTGTACTGACTTGGACGCTCTTTACGCCATACACGGTCAATCCCGCTCTTGTAGCCTTTGGTATCTGGACTGGGTAAATCAGCCTGATCCCACAAGGTTAAAGCATTCAGGACGTGATAGTTACTGCCATAGGCATGTTGGTTATACGGTGGATCAAGATAAGCCACATCCACTTCAAAACTGCTCATCTGATTGGCAAGATGCTGGGCATCCACACACCACATTTCAGCGGCCGGTTTTTTCGGTTCGCCAATTTCACAGAAACGACTCGGTGTCAGCCAGAGTAATGATTCAATCCGTTCCAAAGCGGTTTGGGTTTTACCGCCCCAGCCATGATGGAAGCTTTTAAATACCCCACTGGTATTGCTGACAAAACTTGCAGAATAAAGCAATGGCGCAAGCAAGGCCGACATCTCGACATCATCAATTGCCCCTTGCGCCTGCCAGGTCGCAATCTGCTGACGGATCGCATCGATACGCATGCCGTTACGGCGTTTGAAGAACAAACGATCGCGGGTCGGATCATAAATTTCATCATTACGCGGACACAGGTTATGCGTCACCCAACCTTTGACTTCCGGCAAACGGTTTAAATAATCAATGGCTTTTTGATAACCACCCAACTCTTTAAATGCCGGTGCTTCTGTGCAGGATAAAATTGCACTGTTTAAAGCATGGCTGTAGGGTTCCCAGTCATTGGCAATCACGCGATAACCATTTTGCCGCGCCAGACGTGAAACCACGCCCGAGCCTGCAAAAAAGTCAGCAAAAATCGGGGCACGACCATTTTTGCTATTTAATGTTCCCGTACTCTCAAGGGCTTCCAAAATCAGATGAAGTAAACGACGCTTATTGCCTAAATACGGAACAAGCTGATTGAAAAGATATTCGTCTGTGGTACGTGCTGAATGACGACGTTTATGATAAACCGAAGACTCTGAATTCATACTGTCTCTTGAGAAGGGATTAACCTTAAGCGCACATCATCCCCCAATTGGGTGGCCTCCATGAGCTTAAATCGAAGTTGCTCTGCCATACGGCTAAATTCCGCACTAAACATTGCACGTGCTGTTTGACCTAAAAATGTTGGTGCAACATAACTGATCATTTCATCGACTAACTGTTGTTGTAAAAAGGCAGTCGATAATATTGCCCCCGCTTCCACCAGCACATCATAAATTTGATGTTGGGTAGATAGGGTCTGTAGCAAGTCTTTTAAAGGCTGTACTGGCAATTGTAGCACGCCTAAATCAGCCAGTTCCTGACGAAACGGTCCCATGACCATGACTGTATCAGGTTGCTGCAGTATTTTTGCGTTGAGGGGTAAACGTCCCTGACGATCGAGCACCAGACGTTTCGGCTGAACAATGCTGGTGATATCTTCAAGACCATTGAGCTGACGTACATTCAGCTGACAATCATCAGCCAGTACCGTTTCAATCCCGGTAATGACCACACCAGAAATGGCACGCCAATGCTGCACATCCTGACGGGCTTCAGGTCCGGTAATCCATTTTGATTCCCCTGATGCCATGGCTGTTCGACCATCCAAGCTTGAAGCCACTTTTAAACGAACATAGGGCATGCCGGTGGCCATGGCTTTAAGAAAGCCAAGATTGAGTTTTTCTGCTTCTTGTTCACAAATGCCCACTTCAACTTCAATGCCGGCATTTTTTAGAATTTGTACACCTTTGCCTGCGACCAACGGATTCGGATCAGGACAAGCGACAATCACTTTAGCCACACCTGCTTCCACCAAGCCTTTGGCACAAGGCGGTGTGCGACCATAATGCGCACAAGGTTCCAAAGTCACATAAGCGGTTGCGCCTTTGGCTTGATCTGCCGCCTGACGCATGGCAAAGACTTCCGCATGCGGTTGCCCCGCCTTCGGATGAAAGCCTTCACCGACCAGTTGACCATCTTTAACGATGACGCAGCCGACATTGGGATTGGGTTTGGTTGAGTATTGTCCAAGTCGCGCTAATTCAATCGCACGTTGCATCCACAGCTGATCTTGGTGAATGGGATCTTGGCTTAACTTAGACATCTTGAAACTCTTTTAGTGTTCACGGTGTTGCATTTGTTCAATTTGACGTCGAAAAGCTTCTACATCCTGAAAGTCTTGATAAACCGAGGCAAAACGCACATAAGCCACATGATCCAAAGCAAATAAAGACTGCATGACAATTTCACCAATGGTTCGTGATTTCACATCACGCTCACCCAAGCGGCGAATTTGTAATTGGATATCGCTGAGCACAGTTTCAATCTGCTCTTGTGTGACCGGTCTTTTTTGTAAAGCATGCATCAATGAACGGCGCATTTTCGCTTCATCAAAAGGTTCACTTTTGCCGTCAGATTTAATCACCCGAGGCATCACCACTTCATAAGTTTCAAAAGTGGTAAATCGTTCTCCGCAACTAATACATTCACGACGTCGACGAATTTGACAGCCTTCAGCAGCCAAACGCGAATCGATCACTTTACTATCTGCGGCGTTGCAAAACGGACAATGCATAGCGGTTTAATTGAACAAATCAAATCGGGTTTAGAGTGTAGCAAAAATTCTGTGCTTTGTAGAGGTTTACGCAAGATATGGAAAAAAAACAGCCCTTATGGGCTGTTTTACACAATATATTGATTCTCGGTTTTTATATTATTCTACACGTTCGCCATGTTGACTTAAGTCTAGACCCATACGTTCGTCATCCGCTTCGACACGAATACCAATCACCAGGTCAATCAGTTTAAGAATGATGAAAGTGAGTACTGCAGAGTAAGCGATGGTTGCCAGTACGCCTTCAATTTGCACCCATAATTGATGCATCATATTTGCAGGGACTTTATCACCCATGATAAATTCACTGGCGAATACAGCGGTTAAGATTGCACCGACAATACCCCCTACACCATGCAGACCAAAAGCATCTAAAGAGTCATCGGCTTTCAGTGCACGTTTAAGTGCAGTAATCCCCCAGAAGCAGACGACACCGCCAATTAAGCCCATCGCCAATGCACCACCAACAGTAACGAAACCAGCTGCCGGTGTAATCACCACCAGACCAGCAACCGCACCAGATGCACCACCCAATACAGAGGCTTTACCACGAACCACTTTTTCAGTAATTAACCATGCAATTGCTGCGGCTGCGGCTGCAACCTGAGTTACAACTAATGCATAACCAGCAGAACCGTTAGCACCGAGTGCAGAACCACCGTTGAAACCGAACCAGCCTACCCAAACCAGGCTTGCACCGATCACAGTCAAAGTCAGGTTATGTGGCGCCATTGATTCACGGCCCAAGCCCATACGTTTGCCAAGCATGTATGCAGCAACCAGACCTGCAACACCCGAGTTAATGTGAACCACCGTACCACCGGCAAAATCCAGTGCACCGTCGTTACCTAACCAGCCACCACCCCATACCCAGTGGGTAATTGGTGCGTAAACCACAACACTCCAAATGGTAATGAATGCAACGAAAGCGCTGAATTTCATACGTTCTGCAATCGAACCGGTAATGATGGCTACGGTAATGATCGCAAAGGTCATTTGGAAAATAACAAATAGAATTTCAGGAATTGTTCCAGTTAAGGCATCTGTGGTAATGCCGGATAACATGATTTTATCCAAGCCACCAATGAAAGCGTTACCTTGACCAAAAGCGAGTGTATAACCAATCACCACCCAAGTAATACTGACGACTGCCGCTGCAACAAAGCTATGTGCCATTGTGCCGAGGACATTTTTCTTACGAACCATACCACCGTAAAACAGTGCCAAACCTGGAATGGTCATCAATAAAACCAGTGCTGTAGACACTAAAATCCATGCGGTATCACCTGTATCTAATTTTACTTCTTCTTCGACAGGTGCTGCTGTTGCTTCAGCTGGAGTAGGTGCCGCAGCTAATTCAGAATTTGTTAACGATGTATCAGCAGTTTCAACAACTGTGACATCTTCAGAAGGAGTGGATGCTGTTACAGCTTCTTCAGCCCATGCAACAGAACCACCTAAAAGTGCGCCCGATAAACTCAGCGCAATGAGCATTTTTTTCATTCGTATCCCCCAACCTAGTATTTTTTTGAGTTATTAGGTACTCAGCAAACTTCGTGCCAAATTAGACAGCGTCTGCACCTGTTTCACCGGTACGAATACGGATGACTTGTTCTAAATTAGTAACGAAAATTTTACCGTCACCAATTTTTCCTGTGCTTGCAACACGCGTAATCGATTCAATCACTGAATCAACCATATCATCGCTAATCGCGATTTCAATTTTTACTTTAGGCAAAAAATCAACGACATATTCAGCGCCACGATAAAGTTCAGTATGACCTTTTTGACGACCAAAGCCTTTGACTTCAGTTACGGTGATCCCTTGAACACCAATGTCAGAGAGTGCTTCACGCACGTCATCTAATTTAAAGGGTTTTACAATTGCAGTTACGAGCTTCATGTTTGTTTTCCTTCGGCTTCTTTCACCAGTAAGGTTTTATGTTCAAATTTCGTGCCAAACTTTCTAAGGTTGGGGGAAAATAGAGAGTTTCGACACGAGTTTTCTTTATAACCTATTTTATACTTTTAAACGTAGTCTGATCTAAAAAAAAGAGTCATTTTTATTATAAAATTTACGATTTTACTCATCGAACAAAACTATATCTGATTGATGGGGGCTATGGTCTAGGTTTGAGCAATGCTACACTGCTCATACTTCTGCACCGTTAGGGAATCAACAATGATCGAAACTTTATTACAAGCAATCATGGAACAAATCGACCAACCCAAAAAAGATATTGAACATAATTTGCGTGCCTTACTCAATGAAGCGGTTTCCAAGATGGATCTGGTTTCAAAAGATGAAATTGAACGTCAACGTACTGTGCTCAATAATGCCAATTTACGATTGAATGAACTGCTTAAACAAGTTGAAGCATTAGAAATTAAAATTAAGAACAATAAATAAGCACTTTTTTGGTGCACTAAAAGACACAAAACGATTAAAAATAACGCACTATAACGGAACAATAATAATGTCTTTTGCTAAAATTTACACTCGAGGTCTGCTTGGACTTCATGCACCTTTAATTGAGGTGGAAGTTCATGTCAGCCAGGGTCTACCTTCTTTAACCATTGTCGGGCTGCCTGAAGCGGCAGTTCGTGAAAGTAAAGACCGTGTCCGCTCGGCCATTATCAATAGCGGTTTTCAGTTTCCGACGAAGCGCTTAACCATCAATTTAGCCCCGGCAGACTTGCCCAAAAATGGCTCACGTCTCGATTTACCGATCGCTTTAGGGATTTTGATCGCGTCGGGGCAAATATCTGAAAATATTACAGATAATCTAGAATTTATAGGGGAACTGGCTTTAGATGGGCAACTTCGCCCCATCAGCGGTATTTTGAGTATTGCAATTGCTTGCCAGCAGTCAGGACATCAACTGATTTTGCCCGAACAAAATGCCCAACAAGCCTCTCAACTACCTAATTTTGAAGTCTTTGCAGCCAAGCATTTAAAAGATGTGTGCGATCATCTTTCTAATCAACAGCCCATCCAGCAATATCAAGCCAGTCACTCTGCAGCACCGGATCAGTACAAATTTGATTTAGCCGATGTCAAAGGTCAGCTCCGTCCACGACGCGCTTTGGAAATTGCCGCAGCAGGCGGGCATTCTTTATTGTTTAAAGGACCACCCGGTACAGGAAAAACCCTGTTAGCATCACGGCTTGCCAGTATTTTACCGCCTTTAGATACTCAGGAAAATCTGGAAGTTGCCAGCATTTATTCGGTTTCCAATACCTCACACCCCTTTGGACAGCGTCCTTTTCGCGCACCACATCATACGGCTTCAGCGGTCGCTTTAGTCGGTGGAGGCTCACATCCGAAACCCGGTGAAATCACTTTGGCGCATTTAGGGGTTTTATTTTTAGATGAACTGCCTGAATTCGATCGCAAAGTATTAGAAGTTTTAAGACAACCACTGGAATCTAAAGAAATTGTGATTTCGCGTGCTTCACGGCAAATTACCTTTCCGGCAAACTTTCAGCTGATTGCCGCAATGAATCCCTGCCCGTGTGGTTATGCTTTTAATCAGGATATTCGTTGCCAATGTTCTGCGGATGCGATTAAGCGTTATCAGAATCGTATTTCAGGTCCACTACTCGATCGTATTGATTTGCATCTGGATGTGCCGCCATTACAAGTACATGAATTGCAAGATACAACACCCGTCGAAAATTCCCAGACTGTGCGTGAACGTGTGATTCAAGCCTACAAGCTACAAATACAACGACAGCAATGTCTGAATCACGCTTTAAGTCCTAAACAGCTGGAGCAATTTGCACCACTGGATATGCAGGCACAAAAAATCATGGAAATGGCACAGCAGCGCTTAAACTTATCTGCTCGTGCCTATCATCGGGTATTACGTGTCTCCAGAAGTATTGCGGATTTATCCCAGCATGCAGAAATACAAAGCCAGCATTTAACCGAAGCTTTGTCTTATCGGGCACAACAGAGCTAATTCACTGATGCAAAATTTGTTTATCCATAGCGAAAACCTTGCTGATCAAGCTGCGATTTCACAGGTCATTGAACAGGCATTTAAAGATCAGCAATATTCGAGTCATACTGAGCATTTCATTGTTAATGCCTTTCGGCAAGAAAAACAATTAAGCATTGCTTTAGTCACTATTTTAAATGAGCAAATTTTGGGACAGATTTCCATCTCACCTGTCAGTATTTCTTCAGGCGTACAAGGCTGGTATAGCTTGGGATCGGTTGCAGTTTACCTAAATGGCAACTGTAAGGAATCGATTCAGCACTGATTCAATCTGCATTAAGTCAATTGAAAATGATTGGCGCAAAAGGCTGTGTGGTTTTAGGTGATCCGGATTTCTATGCCGAATTTAGCTTTAAAGCTGTGCCTGAACTTATTTTAGAAAACACCCCATCTGAATATTTTCAAGCTTTGGTTTTTTGAAGGAAGTTTTCCACAAGGAACAGTCGCTTATCATGAGGCTTTTAATGCGACTTCGTAACATTCTATCAAAATAAAAAGGCGACTCTCATGAGTCGCCTTTTTATTTACATTTTTGGATTAGAATCCATATTTCAAACCTAAAACAACTTTATTTTTCAAATCAGTATCATCACGTAATTTACCACCAATGATATAGTCCATAGAAACTGATGCACCTGTATCACCCAATGGATGACTTAGACCCACTGTTAAATGGCGCAAATTGAAATCCTCTGTGGTATTTAAAGTGAGACCTTCAAAATCACCACTATCAGAATAATAATACGCGCCTAATGATGTATTCAAAGTAAAGTCTTTCGGTAAACCATAGCTATAACTGGCAAGAAAATAGGTATCCCCTGCATTACCCCAAGTTACATCGTCTGTAAGCGTTTGAGCAGTAAGACCCAAACTCTTATAGTTTAAGCCCACCATGGTTTCAAAAACATTTGAATCATCAGACGGATAATAAACGTAGTAAGTACCACCTACTTTAAAGCCCAGGTCTTCAGTAATTTTGCCACTGAAACCCGCATAAAAATCATGTTCAAAGCTTTGCTCACCAGATTCTGCATAACTTATATCTAGTGTAGAACCCCAATATCCAGCATAGAAACCTGAAGCATGACTGTAGTCTAAACCGCCTTGAACCGCTGCCCCCGAGTTTTCTAAACTTGCAGTATTACCACGTAATACATATTGAGACACCACTCCAATATTACCTGTCACTGTATGTTCTGATGCAGGTGCCTCTTCTGCGAAAGTGAATGTAGATGCTGCGCCTAATACAGCCAGAGATAATACTTTTAAAGTTAATTTCATTGTTTGATTCCCCCACATCGTACTACGACGGTTTTTTTGGTTATTTCGATAAACTCAATGAGGTAATAGCAATTGCTATGCCAAAAGCAAAATGAGCTCTCTACAAGTCATCTAGAATAAAAAATAAATAGATTTATAATTTTGTTTTTATTAAATTTTAATCAATTACAATAAACCTATCTGCAATACAGTTTATTCGCTGCTATAGCCAGTTTGTTCAGCATTAAAACTGACTTCAGCTTTAGAGCAAGATTCATATTTACTTACATCATGCCTCTTTTTGAGGCTATTTTTTAACCACATTATTTTATTATGCTTAAAAAAAGTGCACAAATTTAAAGCAATTTATGCACTTTTAAAAACTCTTACAGTTTTAGGCTTAAAAACTAAAATTCAAACCGAATACAACCTGATCATCAAAATCTGTATCGAAGCGATCCTTACCACCGACCACATAATCTAAAGATGCGGTAGCCCCCGTATTTGCAATGTCTTTACTCACACCCATACGTGCTTCATTAAAGGCAACATCATTAGTCGTTTCAATCACGCCGTCATCTCGGCTGCTGTTATAGATGGATGCGCCAACTGAGGTATTCAACATAAAATTTTGCGGCAAAGCATAACTATACGCTGCGCTTAAATACACATCTCCCGCGTTAGCGAAAGAAGCATCTTCAAGCATTACAGATGCAGCTAAAGTTAGGTCTTTATAAGCCAATTCACCCAATACATCGAATGCTGTAGTTTTACGTTTACTGCCATCTTCAGCATAAACTGTACCGCCATTTTGATAGTAATAGGCAGTCCCTTGAACTCTATAGCTCCAGTTTTGGTTAATTTCATTACCGTACGCCACATAAAAATCATGTTCAAAACCATGATCTCTATCCTCATCAGATGGATCATAACCTATGGTTGAACCCCAGTATCCTACGCTAACACCACTTTGAAGTGCATACTCAAGACCTGCTTGTAGAGCAACATCATCATTTTCCACACCACCACGGTAAATATATTTATTCACTACGGCAAAACTGCCTGTTAATGCTCCCGCTGCTGGTGAAATTATCTCTTCTTCAGCAAATGCAGACATTGTGCTTATGGCAAGCAATAAAGATAACGCAATTTTGTGTGAAGTTTGATGCATTCCTACCCCTTAGAGAATCCGACTAAGATTCTTTTTCGATGACAAATTTAGCTGCGGATTCTAAAGCTTTTTTATAATTTTTGTTCAATTTTTTAGATAATTTCATCCTGCTTTTATTTAATTTCAGGGAAATAAAAGCGCTTAATATTTAAGTAAAATATATTTTGCATTGCATATAATTAGACGATATTTACATTAAATATCATGATGATCGGAGAATTTAGATCATTGGCAAGATCTGATAAAAATTTACCACCCAGACTTTTAGTCACAACTTAAAAGCCTTATTAGACCAAAGTAGCAAGCGTTAAATCTAATAAAATAAAATTAAAAATCAGGGTGCTATCTATCCATTCTTTATAAAAAACCACATAAAGAATCATCTTTCATTTAAATATATTATTGTTTTAAATAATATTTTAAATGGAATCGTTTTTTTTGAACTTTTGTTCAATTTTATCTATGCATTCTTATTCAATGAATGCATAACTTTAATGAAATAAAATGAATAAAAAAAAGATTTTTTTGCTCTACATTACGTATACAATTCTTCTCATTTAATCCTCCCTCTTTTGTATAAGGCCATCTCCCAATGCAAAAAGCACAAAAACTTACCCTAGCAGTTTTGATTCAAGCTGCATTAATCTCAACAGCATATGCTAGCGAGCAAAGCGAAGCTAAAGGCTTTGTTGAAGATGCTGAAGGAACTGTTCTATTCCGTACCGGTTATATCAATCGTGACAAAAAAGCACCTGATGTCAAAGATCAAAGCTCTGCTGCACAATCTGCAATTGTGAAACTCGAGTCTGGTTTTACCAAGGGTGTGGTAGGTTTTGGTATAAATGCAGTAGGTGATGCTTCATTTAAATTGGGCAACAATAAAAATGCTGGCAACGGTATGATTCCACGTGAAACAGGCTTAAACAGTGACGGTGAACTAGCTAAGGGTGCTGGTGATACCTATGACCATTGGGCACGTGGTGGCGCAAGTGTCAAAGCGCGTGTTTCAAATACGACTGTTGAATATGGTACTCAAGTTCTCGATATCCCTGTGCTGGCAAGTAATACAGGTCGTATGGTTCCTGAATATTTCACCGGTGTGCTTGCAACAAGCCACGAAATTGAAAATTTGGAAGTTATTGCGGGTAAATTTACTAAAAACCAATACTCTGATCAAATTAACACTGATGGTGAAAACTTAGACCGTGCAGTGGTTTGGGGCGCAAAATACAAATTTAGCGACGCTCTAAATGCATCGTACTATGGCCTAGACAGCAAAAATAAATTAGAGCGTCATTATGTAAATGCCAACTATAAACAAGCATTAGCAAATGATAGTTCTTTGACTTATGATTTCAGCGGTTATCACACTGAGTTTGATGAACAAGCAGCTACTTATTCTTCAACAATTGGCAATAAATATGTTTCCGGTCGAAGCAACAATATTTGGGCAATTTCAGGTACTTATAATACTGGTGCACACAACGTCATGTTGGCTTACCAACAAAATACTGGCAACACCGGTTATGACTACGGCCAAAATGCTGATGGCTACCAAAGTATTTACTTGCCAAACTCTTACTTGTCTGACTTCGTCGGCAACCATGAGAAATCAGCACAAGTTCAATATACCTATGACTTCAGTGCAATGAATGTTCCTGGCTTAACTTGGACCACTGCTTATGTCTATGGTTGGGACATTAATGTTGCAGGTGAAACAGGCGAAGGTAAAGAAAATGAATTCTTTAACCAAGTGAAATACACGGTTCAAAGTGGTTTTGCCAAAGATGCGAGCTTGCGCGTTCGTAACTCAATCTATCGTGCAAATGATGTCTATGAAGGCGCTTACATCGGCGATACTAACGAATGGCGTTTATTCTTAGATATTCCTGTGAAATTATTTTAATTCACAGTAAGTTCAAGAGATAAAAAAACCTGCACATTGTGCAGGTTTTTTTATCTAAGCCTTTCAGGCTAAATTCGAAACAAACAATTATTTGTTTGCTTCTGCATAAGCTGCAATTGAGCTAAGTACTTCTTGTTTCGCAACATCAGCACCTTCCCAACCACTTAATTTAACCCATTTTCCTGGCTCTAAGTCTTTGTAGTGTTGGAAGAAATGTTCAATTTGGCTGATCAACAAAGGCGGAAGATCAGTATATTCCTGAACATCTTTGTAAATTGGCGTTAATTTGTCGTGCGGTACAGCAACCAATTTCGCATCGATACCACCGTCATCTTCCATGTTCAATTTACCGACAGGGCGGCAACGAATCACTGAACCTGGTTCAACTGGGTGTGGTGTTACAACCAATACGTCTAATGGGTCGCCATCTAAAGACAAGGTATTTGGTACATAACCGTAGTTCGCTGGGTAGAACATTGCTGTACCCATGAAACGGTCTACAAATAACGCATCAGAATCTTTGTCGATTTCGTATTTGATTGGTGCTGCATTTGCAGGAATTTCGATGATCACATAGATATCGTTTGGCGCATCTTTACCCGCTGGGATATTGCTGTAGCTCATAGCATCACTCTTTAACAAGTTAAATCTTATTTAAACCGGCACGATTATAACGGTTTTTGAGAATTAAATAACTTTGTGATTATACATCCGCCACAGCAAAATATGTATTTCCCTAGATTGATGCAAGCTTAAGTTAATTTAATGACCAGAAGTAATAAGCAGATTGGGCAAAGTAAAGACAAGGTCCAAACAATGCTGCGCAAAGTTGCCCAGTTGGCTAAATAGCAAATGCCGTAAACAATACGTAGCACAATATAGGCAATACCGAAGGTCATAATCACGGTTTGAGGAACCACCATATATTCCGCCATTAAAATGGCAGCAATAAATAAGGGTAAACTTTCAAAACTATTTTGCTGTACCGCATTGGCACGTGCTGCCAAACCCGTGGTTTTGGCCAAAAAATCGCGCGGGTTTTGGTTATCTCGTCCTTTAAAGCCAGCGGTTTTTTTTGCAATCACTGTAAAAACGTAGGGCAATAAACATGCAATTAAGATGAGATAGATTATTCCGCTGATGGTTTGCATCTCATTTTTCTCATTAAGATTTTCTGCCCAATATCATAGCATGGCGTTTCAGTAATAATTTTTGTTAAATTATAATGTTTTTATTAATGAGGAATAAGGATCCAGTATGGTCAACCCAGATCAACAACAAATGTTTGATGTCCTGGAAAAACAGCGTCAGCATCAACTTAAAGTGGATCGTGTACTCAAAATCGTGTTGCCGATTGTGGGATTTTTACTTTCAGTCATGTGTGCCAATCTAAATAGACTGTCTCTTATTTTCACCATTGTCATCTCAATTCTTGCACTTTGGAATGTGGGGATTAAACGTCAAGCCCTTTGGATATGGACGACAGTCGTTGCACTTTACTGTTTGCTGGATAATTTCTATAGCTTTGGTTCGTTTGATTTAAAGCGATACGTTTATCAGTTCGGTAGCATCACGACCTTTTTATGGATTATGGGTATTGGACGCCCTTATATTGATCGCTGGCTGATGAAAGATTAAAAGTTCAAGTATAAAAAAAGCGCCGAGAACGGCGCTTTTTTTATTACAGGGTTTATGCAGTTTTACGTAAATCTTTACGTAAGATTTTACCTACGTTTGATTTTGGCAATTCATCTATAAATTCAACATAACGCGGGCGTTTATAACCGGTTAAGTTTTCTTTTGCATATTCCAATATTTCTTCAGTGGTTAAAGACGGATCTTTTTTCACCACGAATAACTTAGGCACTTCCCCTGATTTTTCATCAGGCACACCAATCGCTGCAACTTCCAATACTTTTGGATGTTTGGAAATCACATCTTCAATTTCAGCAGGGTAAACATTGAAACCAGAAACCAGAATCATGTCTTTCTTACGGTCTACAATTTTAATATAGCCGCGAGCATCCATAATACCGATGTCACCTGTACGGAAGAAACCATTGGTCATGACTTTTTCAGTTTCATCCGGACGGTTCCAATAGCCTTTCATGACTTGTGGACCACGAATCGAGATTTCACCCTGCTCGCCTAATGGAACTTCATTGCCATCATCATCAAGAATCGCAACTTCAGTCAATGGCAACGGAACACCAATCGTGCCGCTAAACTCCATTGAGGATGGTGGGTTTGCAGTCGCAACAGGCGAAGTTTCTGATAAACCATAACCTTCAATAATGTTAGTGCCGGTAATTTTCTTCCATGCTTCAGCTGTAGAAGCCAGAACAGCCATACCACCACCCATCGCCATTTTAAGGTTGCTATGGTCGAGTTGCTTAAACTCTTCATTGTTCACCAATGCATTAAACAAAGTGTTTACTGCCGGGAAGAATGATGGACGGTACTTGCGCAATTCTTTCATTACCGCAGGTAAGTCACGCGGGTTTGGAATCAAAATGTTGGCTTGACCTTTATACATACCGTACATGGCACAAACCATGAACGCAAAAATATGATAAAGCGGCAATGCACAGAAAATACGGTCATCTTTCGAACCGTCTTGTGCACCAAATTTACTTTGGAAAATGCCGTCACACTGCAACATATTCGCGACAAGATTGCGATGTGTCAGTTCTGCACCTTTAGAAACACCCGTAGTACCACCGGTATATTGCAATACAGCAGTATCACTTAAAGTCAGGCTTGGACGCTTGTAGTTGCTTGCATTGACTTTAGACATTGCAGCATTGAACTTAATATGTCCTGGAATATCCCAAGCTGGAATTTGTTTACGTACTGAACGTAAAACAAAGTTCACTAATGTGCCTTTTAATGCACCTAGCATATCGCCAACAGAAGCCACGACCACATGCTTCACAGGTGTTTTACCAATAATTGCTTGGTAAACAGTTGCAAAGTTTTCAATAATGACCAGCACTTCAGAACCCGAGTCATTTAATTGATGCTCAAGTTCACGCGAGGTATAGAGTGGATTCACATTCACTAATACCAGACCTGCACGGAATATACCTAATGCAACCACTGGATATTGCAACACGTTTGGCATCATCACTGCGACGCGAGAACCTTTTGCCAAACCTAAGCTTTGTAAATAAGTTGCAAATTTACGGCTTGCTTCTTCTAGTTCATTAAATGTTAAAACTTTATCCATAAAGATAAAGGCATCACGTGAACCAAATTTTTGAAAATTACGTTCAAAAACATCATTAAGCGAGGTATTTTCTGGTGGTAATTCTATAGTTTCCGGAATCCCTGTTTTTTGGTATTCAGCGAACCAAATTTTTTCCATAATGCCCTTCTCTCCAATCTGTAATCCTTAGTTTTCAACTGTTTTTTCAATGTTATGCGTCATTATTGAACTTGTTTAGGCATAACACGACATCCATTTACACGAATACGGATCATATATAACGTATTTTGATCAATGGATGCTAGTTTTATCTTTGAATGAACAGTTTATTTGCTTTTTGATATCCCCGTGGTAAGAGTTGACCTTTAGTCGCTCTTTTACCTATATATTTCTGAAGATCATCACCTTTTAGTTTTAATTGTTGCTGTCCCGCAACCACTTGAATTATTTCATTTAAACCAAGTAATGTCATGGACAAAATTTGTTCACTTGGTTCAAGTTGTATCAACTTGTTTCCTTTACCCTTGTTCAGGATTGGCAATTCTGACAGATCAATCACCAATAAACGACCAGCGGTACTGAGGATGGCTACATGCGTATTGGCATCCACCGTTTGCAACGGTAATGCTTTGGCATCATCCGATACGGTCAAGAAAGCTTTACCCGCTTTTGCATTGGTATCTAGCTGTTTTGCATTGGATTTAAAGCCGTAGCCTTTAGAGCTTACCGCAATAATTTCCTGCTCATCATCTGCGATCATGACTTGAATAAAGCCAATTCCATTTGCAGGAGCAAGTTTGGAGCTTAAGGGCTCACCCAAACCTCGTGCCGATGGCAAACTGTTAATCGCCAACGCATAACTGCGCCCGGTTTCATCCAGTACGTAAGTACGCTGATTCGACTTGCCGGTTGCATGGCTTAAGTACTGATCCCCAGCACGGAAATTTGCATTTTCAGCATCCACCTCATGCCCTTTGGCACAACGAATCCAGCCTGCTTCTGATAAAATCACTGTTACAGGATCAGCCGGCATCAGGTCTTGTTCGCTAATTGCGGCAGCTTCTGCACGTTGCACAATTGGCGAACGTCGGTCATCACCAAATTTCTTGGCATCATCTTTTAGTTCGGTAATGATCAGATTCTTCAATGATTCTGGATTTGCCAATTGTTCACGAATAATGGCAGCGCGAGCTTCCAATTCTTCCTGTTCACGGCGAATTTCCATTTCTTCAAGTTTTGCCAAATGACGTAACTTGAGTTCCAGAATGGCTTCGGCCTGAATTTCATCAATCCCGAAATGCGCAATCAGCTCAGCTTTTGGATGATCTTCTTCGCGAATGATGCGAATCACTGTATCCAGATCCAGATACGCAATCAAAAGACCGGCCAAAATATGCAGGCGTTTTTCAATTTTATTTAAATGGTATTGCAGACGACGGGTCACGGTATTTTTACGGATTTCAATCCATTCCAGCAAAATACGGCGAATCGACTTCACTTGCGGACGACCATCAGCACCAATCATGTTCATATTGACACGGTAGCTAGATTCCAGATCAGTGGTCGCGAACAAGTGACTCATCACCGCTTCGGCATCAATACGATTGGAACGCAGCACAATCACCAAACGGGTTGGATTTTTATGATCGGATTCGTCTCGAACATCGCTCACCAAAGGCAGTTTCTTCGCCTGCATTTGATCGGCAATTTGGGTAATGATTTTTGAACCCGACACCTGATACGGCAGCTCGGTAATCACGATTTCATTTTTTTCAATGGCATAGACCGCACGCATGCGATAACTACCACGACCGGTGGTCTGAATTTTTAATAAATCCTCAGCCGAGGTAATAATTTCCGCTTTGGTGGGTAAATCCGGTGCCGGAATATATTCGGCAACCTTTTCATCGCTTAAATTTGGATTACGAATCAGCGCGATGGTGCCTTTAATCACTTCACGTAAGTTGTGTGGCGGAATATCGGTTGCCATCCCTACGGCAATACCGGTGGTACCATTCAACAAAATATTCGGAACACGGGCAGGTAAATTCACCGGCTCTTTCATCGAACCATCAAAGTTGTCCTGCCAGTCACAGGTGCCTTGACCTAATTCAGACAACAGCACTTCACTATAAAGTGAAAGTTTGGCTTCTGTATAACGCATTGCTGCAAAAGATTTCGGATCATCGGGTGACCCCCAGTTGCCCTGACCTTCAATAAAAGGGTAGCGATAGCTAAACGGCTGTGCCATCAGCACCATGGCTTCATAACAAGCAGAGTCACCATGCGGATGGTACTTACCCAGTACATCACCTACCGTACGGGCAGATTTTTTTGGCTTGCCACTATGCTTTAAGCCCAGTTCACTCATCGCATAAACGATACGGCGCTGCACCGGTTTTAAACCATCACTGATATGCGGCAATGCACGATCCATAATCACGTACATGGCATAGTTAAGGTAAGCTTGTTCAGTAAATTCTGCTACGGAACGATTTTCTGTCGCATGATGCACAAGGCTGGTCATAAAAGCGTGAAATCCTAAATAATTCGTTTTTGTATCTACGTTGTTATGCTAAGTCGCAGGTGAAGTCTACACAAGGGCAGTACTGAACACTCTGCGACAAATTATGTCTTATGGCCTAAAAATATCCACTTTATAATGTTCGATCAACTAAAAAATCAGCAATTTTATAAGCCCATCGATTCTAAAGTCTTGCCTTTGGTTTCTTCGCCTAAGACTAAAATCACCAAAGCCACAGCCAGCAATACTGCAGTAAACATTGTAAAGACGTGGCTGAAACCATTGTTCATCACCATCATATGGGTGACCACGATCGGTGCCACAATCCCGCCCATACGGCCAATTGCAGAGGCCCAACCCGAACCAAAGGCACGAATATTGGTTGGATACTGTTCCGGCGTATAGGTATACAGTACGCCCCATGCACCCAAGTTAAAGAACGACATCAGGCAACCCCAGAACATAATCATGTTTACAGTATCAGCTTGACCAAAGAAATAAGCCGAAACAGCACACATGCCAATAAAGCCCGCCAATGTGGCTTTACGTCCCAATTTCTCGACCAGCCATGCTGCCGCGACATAACCCGGAAGCTGCGCCAAAATCATAATCAGCACATATTCAAATGACTGCACAATGGTATAACCCTGTTTGACCAATAAACTTGGCAACCAGGTGAAAATGCCATAATACGAATAAACAATACCAAACCAAATCAGCCAGAGCATTAAGGTACGACGGGCAAACGCACCTGTCCAAAGCTGTTTAAAAGAAATATTCTGCTTTTCTGCAACCGGCTTCACTTCAATGTGCTGAATCACTTCTACGCCACATTGACGTTCCAGTTTTTGAACCAGAGCATGCGCTTCTTCAATCCGTCCACGGTTAATCAAGTAAGGAACAGATTCCGGCACTTTTTTCAGAATCATAAACACATAAATGGCAGGCAAACCGCCAATTAAAAATGCGATATGCCAACCATAATTCGGAATCACAAAGTAGGAAACCAGAGCTGCGACCAGCCAGCCCAAGCCCCAGAAACTTTCCAGTAAAACAATAAAACGTCCGCGTACTTGCGCAGGAATGTATTCACTGACCAAAGTTACCGCGACAGGAAGCTGTCCACCTAGCCCCAAACCGACAATGAAACGAAACACCAGTAACCAGGTCAAATTAGGTGCAAAAGCACATAAAGCAGTGGCAATACTATAGGTCACCAAAGTAATCGCAAATACGGTACGACGCCCAATTCGGTCAGCTAATCCGCCAGAGAAAACCGCCCCAATGGCCATACCGACAAAGCCAATCGACACGACCCAGCCTTTTTCAGTCGGGGTCATGTTCCATTCTTCGGCCATGGTCGTCAAAATAAAAGCAATCAGACCGGTATCCATTGCATCGAACATCCAGCCGAGTCCGATCACCCATAGCAAGGTATAGTGAAACTTACCGATGGGTAAGCGTTGTACACGTGAGACTAAATCCATAATAAGATCTCTGATTTGGTGAAAGGGTGCATACTGCTTTCCCAACAGGATTTATGATTTTGCTGATTTTTATACGCTAATTTGAAGACCATGACCGCTCATTTCGTCGGTCATTTCTCGTTTTTGTGCAAATTGTTATGAAGCATCTTTGGAAGATGCCGATTGATCATCATCATCTTTATAAATGAATTTGGGCATTTCTAAGCCGAAGTAGATGGCGATACAGCGTAAAGAGAAACCGAAGATCAGAGTCGAAATTACGGTTACTTCCAGGGAGAAGCCAATCTCTTGACAGACCCAATAACAGATGACTGACACAAAAGAAATACTGGCATACAGTTCACGGCGGAACACCAAAGGTACATCGTTACACAGAATATCACGCAAGATACCACCGGAGACACCCGTCAGCACACCCGCTACAGCTGAAACCACGAAACCATGTCCCATTTCCAGTGCAATCTGACAACCAATCACGGTAAAGCCAATCAGCCCCATCGCATCCAGAATCAAGAAGATCGAGCGTAAATGGCGCATCCATTTGGCAATCAGAATCGTGACAAAGGCTGCCGCACAGGTCAGCACCAAATATTCCGGATGTTTGACCCAAGTCAGTGGATAATGTCCGAGCAATACGTCCCGAACTGAACCGCCACCAAGTGCCGTCACACAAGCAATCAGCGTCACCCCAAACCAATCCATACTACGCCGACCAGCCGACAAAGCCCCGGTCATGGCTTCGGCCGTAATCGCAATAATATAAATCACTAATAGCAACATTGCCCTTCTTCCACTGAGGGTAATCGATGCGCGTTATTCTAAGGCAAATTCAGATGAAATTTACAGATATTGTGCACAACATTGTTTAAATTTTTTCCCCGATCCACAAATGCAGGCTTGCTTCATGGTGATTTGCATCTCTGTGGTCGGATCAAGGAAATACCAAGCTCCATCATGTAGCACAAAATGTGAAACTTCATGATGAACCTGAGCCTGTTTGCCATCATGGTAATGTGCCTTAAATTCTACTTGTGCATGATTTTTATCTATTTTTTCTTTAGCTTGCACGACTTCAAGCTTGAGCCATTGATTGGACTGACTCCAGTCACGAATAGCCGCAACATCCAATGCCTGTTGCTGTCCAATGGCTGTGGTTTTGACAATATAGTCAATCTCATGCTTGGCAAATGCACTATAACGTGAACGCATCAGCTGTTCTGCAGTTTGCGCTTTTACCTGTCCCAAATGTAGCGGTTGGCAACAGCTGGCATACATTCCAAGACCACATGGACAATTGCTTTCTGACATCAAATTTTCCCAATAAAAAATAGCCCGACGATGCGAGCTATTTTAATCAATTATCTTGGTTTAAAGACTATCTGCCTTAATTTAGTTAATCATCGGCATGGTTTTCAATTTTCGGAATGATATGGACTTTATCAATTTTATGACCGTCCATCGTCACCACTTCAAAAATATAACCATCGGCTTCGAATTTTGCCCCACTTTCCGGTAAATGCCCTAAGTGGTGCAAGATATATCCCGACAAGGTTGAGTACTGTTCAGATTCATCCACCAGATCACAATCTAAAAGTAAGGAGACGTGACGAATATCGGTAGAACCTTCAAGAATTAAAGTGCCGTCTTCCAAACTTTCTGCTGCAGTTTCAAATTCATCTTCATCCGGGAATTCACCTGCAATCGCTTCAAGTACATCAATTGGCGTCGCAATCCCTTCAATCGAACCGTATTCATTCAGGACAATTGCCAATTGCAACGGCGCTTGACGTAACTGCTCCATCACCATCAACACTTGGGCATTTTCATGCACTATCACCGGTTCACGTAAATGACGTTTAAAATTCAGTACACCGGTTTCAATGTATTCATTCATCACTTTGTGGGTCAGGACCACACCAGCAATATTGTCCAACTCACCATGTGCAACAATCAAACGTGAATGGGTCATGCTCAATAGCTGTTCTTTAATGGCACTTTCGTCTTCGTCTAAATCAATCCATTCCAGTTCAGGACGTGGAGTCATCACCGACTTCACCGGTCGTTCAGACAGTCCAAGTACGCCCTGTACCATCACACTGTGATAAGCGCCATTTTGTTCATTAAAGACTTCATCGGCAAATGCACGGGTTGCAAGCACATCTTCAGCATCATTATTTTGAGATTCCGATTTCCCACCGAGCATGCGCATTACCGCAGAAGCGGTACGGTAACGTAAATCCGTCGTGGTCACCATTTTCTCCTGGTTACGGCGCATGGTTTGATTCACAAACTCAACCACCACCGAGAAACCAATTGCAGCGTATAAATAGCCTTTTGGAATATGGAAACCAAAACCTTCAACAATGAGTGAGAAACCAATCATCATCAGGAAGCCCAAACAGAGAATCACCACGGTTGGATGCTTGTTGACGAAATCCATCAACGGTTTCGATGCCCAAAGCATAATGCCGACCGCAATAATCACCGCAACCATCATTACAGAAAGGTCTTTCACCATTCCGACTGCAGTAATCACGCTGTCGAGAGAGAAAACTGCATCCAGCACCACAATTTGAACGATTACCATCCAGAAAGCGGCATGCACCGGATTTTCTTCTTTCTGTGGTTGAGTACCTTCAATGCGTTCATGCAGTTCCATGGTGCCTTTAAATAAAAGGAACACACCACCGAACAGTAGAATCAGGTCACGGCCTGAGAAAGGATGATCAAGTATATGGAACAGTGGCTGAGTTAAGGTCACGACCCAAGCGATGGAAGCCAGTAAGATTAAGCGCATAGCCAAAGCGAGGAGCAACCCGACAATACGACCTGCATTACGCTGTTCTGGAGGAAGTTTTTCCGCCAAAATGGCAATAAAAACCAGATTGTCGATCCCGAGAACAATTTCTAACACCACTAAAGTGGCCAGTCCAATCCATGCAGATGGATCTGACATCCATTCAAAGATCATTGGATGCTCTCCTGCAGGGTATTGAGGTCTGATTTTAGGATGTTCATATTAAAATCGCTGAATATTCTATGAACAGCATTCTTTATAATTTTTGCGGAAAAATTGAGATGTTCAGAGCGAGGACAACCACTACTCATGTTGATTCATTTATTGGAAAACAGATTTTTAGTATAGCAAGATGAACTAGAAATTCATCTTTTTTTCAGTACTGCCGCTCTTTTATCTCAGCAAGTTTTAACAAATCTTTGCAAAGCCTGTTCATGACCTCACATGCTGTGTCATATTTTCAGACTAAGCTAGAGCATGAAAAAATAAAGTGCTATGGTAAAAAATATAATGATGAACAGTGTATTAAAAATGACTCCAAAACATAAAAATCCAGCGCCGAAAACAACTCAACCTTTAATTGCGCTCTATTGTGGCTCGCGTTCAGGCAACAAGCAGATTTACCAGGAAAAAGCCATTGCGCTAGCTCAAGCTCTTTCTGACTTGGGTTTTGGACTGGTCTATGGCGGGGCCAGTATTGGCCTGATGGGACAAGTCGCTGACGCGGTTAGACAACGTGGCGGTCAAACGGTCGGGGTGATTCCTGAATTTATGCTGGATTATGAAATCGCGCATAACCAACTTACCGAATTACACATCGTAAACAGCATGCATGAACGCAAGGTCATGATGGCGGAGCGTGCCAGTGCTTTTGTCGCACTGCCGGGTGGCTTGGGTACGTTTGAAGAAATTCTGGAAATTGCCACATGGGGGCAGTTGAATCAGCATCAAAAACCGATGATGCTGTATAACGTAAATGGCTTTTATGATGCCTTAATTGCTCAGCTTGATCATGCGGTCAGTGAAGGCTTTTTACCGCCACAGCATCGGGCGAAACTGATTATTTGCAATCATGCCGATCAAATTCTCAATGCGATTAAAAATCTCGACGCTCCGAAACACTTTGCGATTTAAAACCAAATTCTAAACATAAAAAAGCGAGCCCAGAGCTCGCTTTTTTGATTGCACTTTCTACGTTATAAATTTGAAATAAAGTTATAGAACCAAGGCAAAGTTGTGGCAAGCACAATACTCATGATTAAACCGACCATCAGCTTCATCGCATCTTTACTGACGTTGCGTGAGGTTCGATATTTATTCACTTCAGCCAGATGCATCGACATCGCAAACTCACGACCTGCAAGCAGACCCAAGAATACCCATGTGGTACTCATTGGAATATTGCTCCACTCTTTAAACACCAATAAAATCAGGGCGTAAATAAAATCGATAATGGTCGCGGAACGAATATCGGCAACACCGGTTTTGGTATCGATAATTTTCTGGATGGCGCCACCACGTTGATAAAAGACCACACCCAAGAGAACGATAAACACCAGAATCGCAAAAATTAAAAATTCCAGCGGAACCTGACGCGGCACATAGACAAAAATATTGGCCAGATCCTGAATCAGCCACTGGCTCCAGAGAAATGCTGTAGATACCCATTGCAGGCCAATCCAGATATGCGAGGGTTTATGGTCTCGGGTTTTACTGAAATAAACCGAAATGCCTTTAATCACAAAGCGATAAACAATGATTGCCACAACAAATGCAACGGCATAACCCATCATCGATTTGGTGAGCATTGAACCCAAACTGCTCGGCGAAAAAATGGTCAGGACCAAAAATGTGGTACTGACCGGAATCCCGTATTTGGTCAAAAAAATCAGTAAAATAGGCGGAACAATATACAGCCAGGTAATGCCACCCTCAGGAAAAGGAATGGTTTCCAGACGGCCATAAGAGGCATCGCCAACACCTGAAGCCCACCAGCCATACAGCAAGACCACACTTAAAATGCTGCTGGTATAGAGCCACAGCAACCACCAAGGGCGATGGGCATTGGATGAAATAAAGGTACCTAAGGTCTGCGGCACATCATTTCCGACAATTGAATAAGCGGCTAGACAGAAGCCAACAATCATCAAAATTTCGATTGTCATAAAAACAAAACCTTTTTCACCAATTAAAAGTACTCATCCAGCACTGCTGGAAGTTGGGCCGAATTATGACATTTTTATGTCACTTTAATGACATAAGCATGGCAAGATTTTGTGAACGTCGATTAAAAAGCGGCTTAATGTTGTTTTTATCTGCATTTTTTATTTCAAATGAATTGGAGTGATTGTTGTTGAATGATCGACTTAATTGCAGGGAGAAGTGTAAAAAGCTGAACTTAAATCTGGATTTTATTTTCTTTGCTTGAAATTTCAGCTTTTTTTTTAAACCAAAGATTTGCATCGCATGACGGTCTGATGTCTGCTTTATTACGCTTTACCCACTATCGATAGAACAACTTTTTCTTACACCATGTTGGGATGATTACTTTAAACTATTTAAAAATTTCACTTTTATACTTTTATGAACGCCACGCCATCACATCAAGCCTTACAACCAGAATTTAGACTCTTGGTCTTGTTGGTGTCTATTGGCTTTTTTATGCAAGGTTTGGACACCACCATCGTCAATACTGCTCTTCCCGCGATGGCGGTAAATTTAGGTGAAGATCCTCTCCAGATGCATGGTGTCGTGGTGGCCTATGTACTTTCCGTGGCGGCCTGTATTCCCTTAAGTGGCTGGCTTGCAGATCGATTTGGTGTACGCAATACCTACTTTAGTGCGATTGTTATCTTTACCTTGGCATCATTAGGTTGTGGACTTGCCAACAGCTTAAATGAACTACTGGTCTATCGTGTTATTCAGGGCATTGGCGGGGCATTATTGTTACCTGTGGGTCGTTTGGCCATGCTCAAGGTCATTCCGCGTACACAGTTTTTATCTGCCATGAGTTTGATGAGTCTTGCAGGATTGATGGGTCCGCTTATCGGCCCCACACTGGGCGGCTGGATGGTAGAAGTGACAACCTGGCACTGGATCTTTTTAATTAATATTCCGATGGGGCTTTTAGGCTGTTTAATTACAGTTAAAGCCATGCCGAATGTCAAAGAGCCTACCGTTAAATCATTCGACTTTTCCGGCTTTATTCTATTGGTGATTGCCATGGTCAGCGTTTCAATGGGGATCGAAAACTTTGCTAGCCCCCATCTGTCTTTATGGTGGAGTAGTGGATTAATCACTGCGGGTTTAATGGCGGCTACTATTTACGCCTATCATGCACATCGTCATCACAATGCGCTGTTCCGTAGCACGTTATTTAGCAATAAAATTTATACTATAGGCATTATCGGTAATTTCTTTGCCCGCTTAGGCGGCAACGCGATGCCTTTTTTAATTCCACTGATGTTGCAGGTCGCCTTTGGCTTTGAGCCATTTATTACCGGTCTATTGATGATTCCGACTGTGCTTGGCTCTCTCGCTTCCAAGCCGCTTATCCGTCAAATCATTCAACGCTTTGGTTATCGTAAGGTATTGTTGATCAACACCTTATTGGTGGGTGCTTGTATTGCCAGTTTCGCCCTCACTACGGCGGACACGCCAATCTGGTTACGCGCTTTGCACTTCTTTATTTTTGGCATGTTAAATTCTCTACAATTTGTCTCGATGAATACATTAACTTTGAAAGACTTACCGCAACAAGATGCCAGCAGTGGTAACAGTTTTTTGTCGATGATTATGATGGTTTCGATGAGTATTGGTGTGGCTTTGGCAGGAACCTTGGTGAACGTCTTCACAGCCTATTATGGCGTCGAACACATCACTACGGCATTTCATAGCACCTTAATTTTCTTGGGCTGTATTAATATCATCACTGCCTGCGTTTTTTGGCGCATTCCACGCAATACGCCTGTTTAAGCTGATTGAAGAAACAACGTGGTTTGAAGCTTCAGATCACGTTATCATGTGCTGGATCAATCACCCTTAAATTATTTATGCCTAAAAAACGATTAGCCCAGAACAGCCATAAAAAGCTTTACGCCTCTTGCGCAGGCTTGGTGCTGATTTGCGTCGCAATCATCGTTTATATTTTTGTATTGCATCATAATCCTGCCTCGGCACAAGAATATCCGGTCAAAGGTTTTGATGTATCGCATCATCAAGGTGATATTCAGTGGAAACAGATTTCCCCAAAGAGCTATCGGTTTGTTTATCTGAAAGCTACGGAAGGGGGTGATTTTAAGGATCGAAAATTTCAGGACTATTGGTTACAGGCACGTGAAAATGGTTTGATGGTCGGTGCTTATCATTTTTATCGTTTATGCCGTGATGGGGAAATTCAGGCGCAAAATTTTATTGAAACAGTCCCCAATAAAGCCGATGCCTTACCACCGGTGATTGATCTGGAATATGACAGTAATTGCATCAACACCTACACCAAGGAACAACTACTTAAAGAAATTCAGGTCATGCACGATCGACTGTATCAGCATTATGGCAAACAACCGATTTTCTATATTTCCAAGTCATTTTATAACATTATTTTAGCGGGGGAATTTTCCAAAACTCCGCTGTGGGTGCGTGAATATCAGGGCAAACCGGATTTAAAAGGCAAGCCGAAATGGCTGTTCTGGCAACATACCAATCAGGGAACCATCAAAGGCATTGCAAAAGTTGTCGACTTAAATGTGTTTAATGGCGACGAGTCTGACTGGATCAGCTTTTTACAACGAAATGGTATCTACTCACTAAAAAAAGTTGAAAATTTACCGAAAAAATAACAAGATAAGCTCAATTATTCATCAACAATAAAAAAGAATAAACAACTACAAACAGGAAAATTATGTCGATTAAAAAAGGACTTTGGGTTTCATTCGGACTGGTCATTCTGTGTTTGGTGGCTGGCATGGTTTTTTTACTGCAACCTTCCGGTCAAGTGTCTGATTTTCAAAAATGGCAATATCAAGCCTCTGAAAAAGCATCGAAATCTTCAAGCTTAAATGTAAAGTTTTTTGGCGTTTCAACATTACTTTTTGATGATGGCAAAACCCAGATTTTAATCGATGGATTCTTTAGTCGCCCTTCCCTGTCTCAAGTGCTTTTTCAGAAAATTCAAAGTCAGCCTGCAATAATCCAGCGGATGATTCAGCAACAGCAGTTACAGCGCACTCAGGCAATTTTAGTCACGCATTCACATTATGACCATACGCTAGATCTTGCCGAGCTTGGCAAACGACTTCCACATACGAAAATTATCGGTTCAAGCAGTACCTTGAATATTGCACGAGGCGGACACGTTGCAGAACAGCAGTTAATTCAGGTTCAACCCTTACAACCCATGTCCTTTGGTGAGTTCAAAGTCACAGCCATTCCTTCACAACATACTCCACCGACGGCAGTGAATAATGACCTGGGTGAGGAAATCTCCAAACCACTGCAACAACCTGCCCGTTTTTCTGAATTTAAAGAGGGTCATAGCTTTGATTATTTGATTGAACATCAAGGCCATAAAATTTTAGTCAAAGCCAGTACCGGTGCTGTTCCTGATCAACTAAAAGATTTAAAGGTCGATACCTTATTTTTAGGCATTGCCCAACTTTCGCGCCAATCGAAAGAATTTCAGCAAAATTATCTCGATCAAACCTTGAGAACATTAAAACCTAAAGTGGTGATACCGATTCATTGGGATGATTTTTTTAAACCTGTGGATCAGCCTTTAGAATTTTTGCTTTATCTGGCCGATAACACCGAGCAAAGCTTAAAGATTTTGATTCAGGCTGCTGAACAACAAAAAACACAAGTAGTTTTACTCAGTCAGCCTGTGTCGTATCCGCTTGATCCTGCTCTACAATCTCAGCCATGAAGATGAGATACTGAAGCTATATAGCGTTAGAGGCAGAATTAGGGCTGCATGAGAAAAATCATTCACATCGATATGGATGCCTTTTATGCATCCGTGGAACTCAAAGACCGACCCGAGTTAAAGCATTTACCAGTGGTGATTGCCTCACATCATCCACGCGCTGTGGTCTGTGCGGCCTCTTATCCTGCACGTGAGTTTGGTTTACGTTCTGCGATGTCGATGTCACAGGCCAAAAAACGCTGTCCGAAAGTAGTGGTCATAGAACCCAATTTTGAAAAATATCGTGCTGTCTCTGCCCAGATTCATCAGATTTTCCAGCGTTATACTCCCCTCATTGAACCCTTATCTTTAGATGAAGCCTATTTGGATGTCACAAACAATTTACAGAACATTCCCAGTGCAACCGAAGTCGCCATGCGAATCCGGGAAGATATTTTTCAAGCCACTGGCTTAACCGCATCGGCGGGTGTCGCACCGAACAAGTTTTTGGCTAAAATTGCATCTGACTGGCATAAACCCAACGGCATTTGTGTCATTAAACCCTCACAGGTGCAGAACTTTATTCAACATTTGCCGTTAAAGAAAATTCCCGGTGTCGGGAAAGTCACTCAAGAAAAACTCAAAAAATTGCAATTGGAAACTTTGGGTGATTTACAACAAATTGACCAAGCGGTGTTGATTCAACATTTTGGTAAATATGGCAAGCAGCTTTTTCTCTATGCCCAAGGGATTGATGAGCGCCTCGTCCAAACCGAACGTGAACGCCAGCAGATTTCCAAGGAAACCACCTTTGATGATGATCTGACTTTAATCCAATGCCAGAACTACTGGTCCAAACTGATGAATCAAGTCTGGCAAAGTTTAGAGAAAAAACAACTCTGTGCACGTGGGGTTTCGGCCAAACTAAAACTGAAAAATTTCCAGGTTTTGCAACACAGTAAAAGTTTTAAACAGCCCTTAGAAAATCAAAAGCAACTGGAAGAGGTACTTCAGCAATTGCTGATCGAAATGCAGATTCCTGAACATTTTCAATTTCGCTTAATCGGGGTTGGGCTTTACCAACTTTCTGACCAGCTGGATCAGCCGCAGCTTTCATTGTGGTAAGCATTTGAATATTTTTCAATCAAAAGAATAAAATTAGACCAATTGATGATACATAACTACTGTTTTTGAGGTACTCTATGGGCGCGATGCATTTATCCATGTAGCCGCTGAGATGCTAAAAATCACCTTTACTTTTAGCATGCTGTCCTGTGATTGGCGTGACGATCAAATCCGAATATTACAGGGCAACTCTGTTGTAAACCATGGAATCCCCTCTTGCATACCTTCTGCGAATATTCCTGTAAATCTCTAAGAACTTCCAAAAACAACGCGCGCGTCAAGCCGTACTCAGTAGTGTCATTGGTGGTGTTGTCGATTGGTACGATTTCTACTTGATGACCTTGCTGCCGCACTCATTTTTAAAACCAATTTTTCCCAAGTATGACTGACAATATGTGGCCATTTACTTACTATAATTGTCGCAGCGATCATGCCCAAAACACAGGATTAAAATTTGATGAGTGTTCAACGTCTACATGTAGAAAAGCGTTATTGCGAAGTAGCGATTTCAGGCAATCTGGTCCATTTGGCCGGTCAATTGGCCAATGACACCTCACTGGATATTAAAGCGCAAACGCAAGAAACGCTGAATAATATAGACCGCTTATTGGCAGATGCAGGAACAGATAAAACCCATATCTTGACGGTGATGATTTTCTTAAAAGATATCCAACAAGACTATGCTGCAATGAACGAAGTTTGGGATGCTTGGGTGGCTGAAGGTCATGCACCTGCACGAACCTGTGTTGAATCTAAACTCTATGCACCGGACGTTTTGGTGGAAATGACAGTCACTGCTGTCCGTACGGAAAATTAAAGTGATAGATATAAATAAGCATGAACGCATATGAATTCATGCTTGTTATTATTACCCCACGATTCGGATTTTCTTTCGTTCCAGCTCAGGATAAAAACTATACTTCTTTGGTATATCTGCCACCTGTATATCTAACTGATTGTGAGGAGATTTTTCAAGAAGGAAATCTTGTCTTAACTCATAATATTCAGGCACATCTTCATAGCGAATGACACGATATCCCGCCATAGCTAAAAGTGCATCTTGATATTGTGCATTCTGTGGACGTTTTAATGCCATGGGATCATCAAGTGTAATAATGGCGGTGACTTGATGATGTTCATCAAGCACCACAAAGTCTGCCACCATATTGCGATATTTATGGCGGGTACGAGAGTATTTGGTGGTCAATAGCGCATCAAATGAAACATGAGCCAATATAGCGCTCTGTGGCAATATTTCCTTGAGTCGCGTATAGGTTAATTGTTCGTTAATATTAAAGATAGCCCTTTGCTTTAAAGCACTATCTTGCTGTTTGGTACTGCTTTCCAGACTTTTCCAAGCCATACACAGTACGCAAAATAGGAGTAAACTCCCGACCAAAATGTAAACCATCATCCTGTTAGTCCTTTAAATTTTTATAATCTTTTTCGGTGTCACACCGATTGTTATCAAATTCAGTATACAACTCTTATTTTTATTAATTTTTTAAGTAAACAAACTGCATTTAAATAACGACGAAATCATCATAAAAGCTGACAAAAAGTTGCAGTGATTTTATGCTCATGATTGATGTCTAAATTAAATCCGTTATTTAGACACTATAAATAGGGTATATCAAGCCCAAGCACTGATGCAACCCTACTTTTAGATATTGTCCTACAATTCCGATGAGCTGTTTAATTCCTTTTATTTTTTATTTTTTAAATCAAGCTCTCGATTTCGACTTAGATTTACCTTTTGGTTTAGGACCACCAAACGGTTTTTTAGCATCCCCAGTTTCACGGGGTGGTAAACCGGTATGCTGAGTCAAGATTTGACCTTTTTCAGGACGTTTTTTGGTATTCGACGGACGTGATGGGTTCGCTGCGGAATTATTCCGAACAGCATTGTCGCCGCTACGTTTTTGCGAGTCACCGGCAACAGTCGAGTTTTTCTTACGTGCCGATTGATACTGACCTTCAGTGCCCACAGGCTGATACGTCGGAATCAAATGCTGTTTCGAGTTACCAATCAGGTCTGAACGGCCCATTTCTTTCAATGCTTCACGCAATAATGGCCAGTTATTTGAATCATGGTAACGCAAGAAGGCTTTATGCAAACGACGACGCTTGTCGCCTTTTACAATGTCGACATTTTCAGTATAACGCGCCACTTTCGCCAACGGATTTTTACCGGTGTAGTACATGGTGGTTGCCGTTGCCATCGGAGATGGATAGAAAGTCTGTACCTGATCGGCACGGAAACCGTTCTTCTTCAACCAAACCGCTAAGTTCATCATATCGTAATCGGTGGTACCCGGATGCGCCGCGATGAAGTAAGGAATGAGGTACTGTTCTTTGCCTGCTTCCTTACTAAAACGGTCAAACATTTGTTTGAAACGGTCATAAGTGCCAATACCCGGTTTCATCATCTTCGACAATGGACCTTTTTCGGTATGTTCCGGTGCAATTTTCAGGTAACCACCAACGTGATGTGTCACCAGTTCTTTCACATATTCAGGGTTCAATACAGCCAAGTCATAACGTAAACCTGAACCAATCAGAATCTTCTTAATGCCTTTTAATTCACGTGCTTTACGATACAACTGCGTCAATGGTGCATGGTCGGTATGCAAATTTTGGCAAACACCGGGGAATACACATGAGGGTTTACGACAGTTTTTCTCAATTTCAGGATCTTTACACTGCAAACGATACATGTTCGCAGTCGGCCCACCTAAATCTGAAATAATACCGGTAAAGCCAGGCGCGGTATCACGAATTTTTTCCACTTCACGCAGAATAGATTCTTCAGAACGGTTTTGAATAATACGACCTTCATGTTCTGTAATCGAACAGAAAGTACAACCGCCAAAACAGCCACGCATGATGTTCACAGAGAACTTGATCATGTCAAAAGCTGGGAAACGTGCTTCGCCATAAGATGGATGTGGCAGACGTGCATAAGGCAAGTCAAACACATAATCCATTTCTTCCGTGGTCAATGGAATCGGAGGCGCATTCAACCAGACATCACGTTCACCATGTTTTTGTACCATGGCACGCGCATTTCCGGGATTAGTTTCCAAATGCAAAATACGGTTAGCATGCGCATAAAGTACTGGATCTGCAGCAACTTCTTCAAATGCAGGCAATCGAATTACGGCTAGCTCACGAGGTGGCAACTTATGTTTGATTGCTTTGGAAGCGGGTTGCAACTGCACAATTTGTGTATCAGGTGCTAAGTTGTCCCCTTCACGCACGATTGGATTGGCAACCAGTTCTTTTTGGAAATTTTGATATTGAGTTAAAGAATTACCTTTATCTTTTTCTATTTCACAGCCATCTAAATCTTCAGTCATCACATAAGGATTGATGATTGGATCGACACGGCCAATTGCATCGACATCATTCGACGCAATTTCAACAAATTTGGCTTTAGATGCACGGTTATGTTTATTGACAATAAAAGCAGTACCACGAACATCGGTAATTTCGTGAATTTTTTCACCTTTAGCCAAACGGTGCATCACTTCAGTAATCGAGCGTTCGCCATTACCGTACATCAATAAATCAGCTTTTGAATCCATCAACACCGAGCGACGGACTTTGTCTGACCAGTAATCATAATGCGCAATACGACGCAATGATGCTTCAATTCCACCTAAGAGTACTGGCACATCCGGGAATGCTTCACGGCAGCGCTGACAATACACAGTTGCGGCACGGTCTGGGCGTTTGTTCGGCTGATTATCTGGTGAATAAGCATCATCAGAACGGATTTTACGGTCTGCCGTATAACGGTTGATCATGGAATCCATATTGCCGGCAGTCACGCCCCAAGCAATGGTCGGTTTACCCAATACACGGAATGCCTCAGGATCAGTCCAATCTGGCTGAGCGATAATCCCCACACGGAAGCCTTGCGCTTCAAGGGTACGCCCAATAATGCCTGAACAGAAAGATGGGTGGTCGATATAAGCATCGCCACATACTAAAATAAAGTCACAGGCATCCCAGCCGAGTAGATCCATTTCCTCGCGCGACATCGGCAAAAATGGTGCGGGTTCAAAACAAGACGCCCAATATTTGTCGTAATCAAACAACGCTGTCGGCGCTGTCTGTGCGGTATAAGCTGTAGACATGGCTAGCAAATTCTCGGCTGGCAGATGGAAGATCTGAAAATTAGATCAAAGATGAAAGCCGATCATTTTACCATGAATTACGCTTATATTCTTGATTAAAAAATATACAAAAACAGTAGTTTAAATTTTTAATTATTTGATGCTTACGAAGATGATCGATGATGGAGTTGTACAGCAAAAAATAAACCTAACATCAGCACACAGCTAATAAACACGCTTAAGCCATTCCAACCATAGTTTTCCTAGACTAAACCACTACTACTGCCCCAAATACTGGCAAAGATTCCTTACCCTATTTACCCAATTTTTTATTTAAACTTTTATTAAGTCTTTTTTTACTTCTTAAAGCATAGAAAGCTGATTTTATTACCATGAACGTAAATTTTAACAAGGTTAAAGACTTTGTGGGCTTTTAATCGCCTTATATCCTACTTCTTAGTACAAGAAGTGGCTAAGGATAAATATTTTCATTCTTTCAGAATCAAGGTTTAATCCAAGAAATCTGATCATCACTTTTTTCGAATATTTGATAAAGAAGGCTCCATATAGAGCTTTTTTAATTTATTCCCCACATAAAAAAACACCCCCTTCAATAGAAGGGGGTGTTTTTAGGAATAATGAGCTGGCGATGACTTACTCTCACATGGGTAACCCCACACTACCATCAGCGCAAAGAG